>JAFTHZ010000040.1 GCA_017457155.1 Ruminococcus sp. | reverse complement strand
AGTAAAAGAAAAAAAGAAATCCCCCACACTCCGAGGTGATCGGAAGGTGGGGGTATTTTTTATATCTTCCTTTGGATATTACAGGGGGAAGCTGCTGATGCCGAAGTTTATGATGTCCATCATGGCGGGGATGTTCAGCATGAGCATTCCTGCACAGCCTGCAAGGGTCAGCAGGGGCAGGATGAACTTGACTCTCAGCTTGTCCTCAATCCACTCCATAAGCCTGAACACAAGGGCAAGGATAGCCCAGCTGAAGTACAGAGCATAGAGGATGAGTCCGTTCTCCATAGTGCCCCATCCCAGCACAAAGAGCATCACAAAGGAGAAGAGCGTCCAGCCCATGGCATAGCGGGTGGCCTCATCCTTGAGGCGGGTGACAGCTCCCAGTATTGCCAAAGCAAGGATCACAATGCCGAGGATGCTCAGCCCTGTGATGGGCTTCATGATCCAGGCGTCGTGATCAGCGACTATTGCCTTCTGTGCCACAGGAGGCAGGAAGCAGTTGCGCAGGAAGTGGGAGTACTGGTACAGCTTCTCAAGGTAGGTTATCTCTTTTCCTGTGAAGTGGGTCAGGGTGTTTATCTTGTCCAGAGCATTGATGATGATGTCAAATCGACAGAAGAGTATCAGCAGCACCACATAGTCCCTGACAAAGCGCAGGATACACCAAAGCATCTGAGTAAGCTTTTTTTTGCCCTTGTCCTCTTTTGCACATTTTGCGGCGTAGGGAACGGTCAGCACTCCGCTTGTGAGCAGGGTGGATGCAGAGCCAAAAAGCGCAAACCTGCTGTGAGAGGGGCTTTTCACTATCAGATAGATGCACAGCATCAGCCAGAAGTATGCCACAGCGTATTGCTCCAGCATAAGGGTGAACAGCAGGTAGGTATAGCATGAACAGCTCAGCAGCATAAAGCATCCTCTGCGCAGGTAAGATAGCTCCATGAGCTCTGTGAGCATGAGGTTTGCCATAAGTATCATTCCTGCCTGTATTGCTCCCAGCAGAATCGCCTCAACATAAGGGGGCAGGATAACCCGTGTCAGGTTCACCATGCCGAAGAAAGGCATGGCAAATACAGCGAACAGGGGCTGACGCAGGTCGTTCTCGGGATGAGAGATGATGGAGAATGCGTTCATCTTCACAAGTCCCTGAGAGTCTGCGGTGTAGATGATGTCGTTCTTGATGTCGGTGCCGTAGAACACGTCTGTCTGTACAAAGGCAAAGATAATGTAGCCTATGGTCAGCAGAAGAAGTCCTGTGTATAGCACACGCTCCCACAGGCGCAGATCCCAAAAAACCCTGACCTGTCTGATGATCTCCATAAACTTTTTGTAGAATACGGAGAAGAAGATGTACAGGGCGTAAATACTCAGTATCACCAGCAGATAGCTGAACAGGACTAGAATAAGCTTTATGGGGCCTGTGGCATTGAACAGGGATATGTAGTAGTCAAACTGCTCTCTGGCAGCAAGGGCTCCACCCAGTGCATTTATGAGGGTGAATATCCTTTTTTTGGTGCTGTCGCTTTTCACAACCTGCCACACACAGGGGGCCTTCGCACCCAGTATCACAAGGAAGGCAAGTGTCAGCGGCAGTCCCATAAAGTACTCCAAAGCGTTGGACATGGCCAGCACACAGAAAACCATAGCCGAGAAAATGAAGAAGAGGTTTTTTCGGAGGTTGACTTTTGTGGAGTCTTCGCTTCGGGGAAGATGCTCAGAGAGAACCCTCAATATCATATTCACAAAGAATACAGAGAGCACATACAGAGCATAGAATCCAAGGATGAACAGGGCGCCTCCTGCCAGAAGGGACCCGTTTGACGGGCGGAAGGACAGGGAATCTATAACAGAGTGCACATAGCCGCCACCCTTGGTCCAGGTGAGGGTAAAAAGGTACACACCCAGGATTCCCAGATACAGGGTCATCCCCAGATAGCACAGCTTGTGCAGAGCGCAGGGGACGATTTTCGGTCTGGTCTTGTCCATAAACACCAGGACCGCCACCCCGATGAAAACAGCGCCCAGCGCCATTATGGAGACTATATTGTAGGAGCAGTACAGTCCCAGTGCTGCCGCTGAGGATATGAGCAACAGCAGGTTGCGTACTGTGTTTTTTAGCATTGAAGATTCAGTCATTGATGACTCCTCCTGTGGTAGGATAGGTTGGGACTTGAGTATTTTATGAGAGCTCGTACTCTCCGTCGTGCAGGACCTTGAGTGAACTCTCAAAGAAAGCCTTCAGGGCACCCATCATATATTCGGTGTCTTTTCTTCCTGCGGTCTCAAGGGCTGAGTGCATGGCAAACTGAGCAAGTCCCACATCTGCGCTGAGCATAGACAGCTGGGTGCCTGCGATGCATCCCAGGGTTGAGCCCCCGGGAATGTCAGCGCGGTTGTAGTAGTGCTGACAGGGGACCTGTGCCTTGCGACACAGCTGTGTCACCAATGCGCAGGAGATCCCATCGGTGGTGTACTGACGGTTGGAGTTATGCTTGATGACCACGCCGCCGTTGGGAAGCACCTGATGATTGGCGTCAAAAAGCTCGGGGTGGTTGGGATGGAGAGCATGGGCATTGTCACAAGACAGCAGGAAGCTGCAGGCGGCCTTGCGGTCAAAGCAGTCACAGCCTGTGGCATCAGCCACCCTGCGAAGTACCCTGTGAAGGAAGTCCGAGTCTGCGCCCTGAGGGGTCTTGCTGCCGATTTCTTCGTTATCAAACACCGCAAGCACAGGTATGGAGGTCACGGCCTCTGCCTGCTCAAAAGCCTCAAGACAGGCATACACACACTGCAGGTCATCAATCCTTGGGGCGCTGATAAAGTCGCCTATGACAGCACCCTTGTCTGCGTTATACAGCAGCAGGTCTGTGCTCAGGATATCCTCGCGTGAGACCCCTGCCATATCGGCGATGCGGTCTGTGAGGGGGACTCTGTCCTCGCTACATATACCGTACAGGGGCAGCATATCCACAGCAGGATTCAGGGTAATGCCCTCGTTGAGCTTTCGGTTGAGGTGGATGGGGGTGTTGGGGATGATGGCAACAGGCTCCTTTGTGTCCACAAGGATGGTGCTGACTCCTTTGGGAGTATTCACAACCACCCTGCCTGCAAGGGAGAGGGGGCGGTCCATCCATGTGGAGTTTATCATTCCCCCGTATTTCTCCGTGGAGAGCCTGACATAGTGCTTGTCCTCAAGCTCGGGTTTTTCTTTGAGGGTTATGGCAGGGCTGTCGCTGTGGGTTGCACAGACCATAAATCCCTGATAGTCCTCCTTCGGCACCCTAAAGGCGATGATGGAGGAGTTGTTGCGGGTGACAAAGTATCCCTTGCCCCGCTCAATCTCCCAGCTGTCACCCTCGCACAGGGGGCAGAATCCAAGGGACAGAAGCCTCTGCTCAATATTCCTCACCACATGGTAGGGGGAGGGAGAATTCTCTATAAACTCAAAAAGTCTTTTGTTCATAATATCACCTGAAAATAAGTATATACCCATACTATACCACACAGAGCGTGGATTTTCAACTTGGGATTTTGGGGAGGAGCCCAAAAAAAGAGAGCAGGATCAAAGTCCTGCTCTGCGCTGTATTTTGATTAATCTGACTATTGTTTACGTTATTCTGTGATCCAGTCGATTACTCTTACATATTCTCCGTTTGTAATTCAGGTGGGAATCAGTGTTTCGCAACACAGCAGTGATTCCTTGATATCGTTTGTTTATCAGAGTACAGGCTCAGTTGTAACTGTCGGTGTTTCGTCATAGACCGCGCCCCAGGAGTTGTAGGATTTGCACTCCAGGGTGATGTCGTGATCGGGCATGGTGAACCTGAGGATGAAATGGCCTTTGTCGCTGTCGTACTCTGTGTCTATTTCTTCTCCGTCAAGAAAGAAGTTGTAGCTATACTCTGTGGCCAGGTGGGTATAACGGATAACCACCTCTTCGCCCTCCTCGTAGGAGTCCTCGGCATCCAAGTATTGGTCCTGCTGTCCGCAGTAGTCGACCTTGTATGAGGGGTTTGTGGCATCAGCAGAGGTGGGGTCTGTTGTCTCCTCGCACCCTGCAAGGGCAGTCAAAAGGAAAACCGCAATCAGCATGGCTGTTATCAGGGTCAAAGCTTTCTCACGTTTCATATTATCCACTCCTTTGTCAAAGGCTCAGTATGGTCAGTTTATGGGGATAAAGGGCAGCTCGATTTTCTCTCCCTGTGGGAGGGTGGGTTCTTGTATGGGGGCTGTGGTCTCGGCAGTAGAGTTGCTGCCTGTGTTGGTTGAGGGCTTGTCAGCAGGCTTGTTCTGCTGCCCGTTGGGGTTTGTCATTATCTCCAGCTCGTTTTCATCCTGAGTATACTGTGGCTGTGTATCCTCTGAGTCGGATCCGCTGTTGCTATTGCCGGCGGTGTTGTTCTTCTCTGTGCTGATGGTGTCATCGGCTGCCTGTGTTGTGGTGTCCCGGGACTCTTCAGGCGCAGTTGTCGATGCTGTGGCGGTGGTGGTTTCGGGGTCGTTCTGCCGGGCCTTGTTACATGCAGAAAAAGCAAATACCACCATCAATGCAAAAACCACACAGAGCAGTCTGAAAAAAATGTTTTTCATAGCGTCACAACCTTTCTGAATCTATTATAACACCGTAAAACCGTGGTTTCAATATGTTAATACCAATCGGTCTCATAAGTTGGTTTTTCGGCAACAAAAGGGGAAGCGAGCAAACAAAAAGGCCTACCCGCAGGGGTAAGCCTTTTTTTGGATTTGTTTATAAGCTAAAAGAAATCAGAGCAGCTCGGTTTCGTGGTCCTGTGTTGTGTAGGAGGGTACGAATGTAACATCCACGCCGCTTGCTACGATAACGTCGTCTGTCTTAAAAAACACGATGTTGATTTCTGCTGCTTCGTAAATCTTCTTCATAGAAAATCACCTCGTAAAATTAATTTGTCTAGTAGGATATTAGGAAGTTCTGCAAGGAGTGATCCCTGTGGGGGACAGGCCCTGCTTTCTTTGCGTCCTTATACCTTTCTTATTACTGTCCGTTGTAAATGCCTGCTGCGACGCAGTATGCACCAAGTGCATTTGCAAGGGCTACAAGCTCAGGGTTGCTGCTCTGCTGTGCAAGGCAGATGTAGCTGTATGCAGAGTATGTGATAGTCTGTGAATCAGTCTTGAGGACGTACTCAGTATTCAGCTCATGTGCGGCG
>JAFTHZ010000039.1 GCA_017457155.1 Ruminococcus sp. | reverse complement strand
ATCGACGAGATACTGGAGAAGGCACGTCCCAAGAAAACCGAAACAGGCTACACCTGTGCAGGACTGAGCCATCGTGAGGCATCGGTGCTTCTTGCCTGCGATAATCCTGAGAAGATAGAGGAGATATACAAGATAGCCGAGGAGATAAAGCTTGCATTCTACGGCAATCGAATCGTCATCTTTGCGCCCCTTTATCTGTCCAACTACTGTGTCAACGGCTGTGTCTACTGTCCCTATCACCTGAAGAACAAGACCATCCCAAGAAAGAAGCTGACTCAGGAGGAGGTTAAAGCAGAGGTCATCGCCCTGCAGGATATGGGTCACAAGCGCCTTGCTATTGAGGCAGGAGAGGACCCGAAGAACAATCCCATTGAGTACATTCTTGAGTGTATAAATACAATCTACAGTGTCCATCACAAGAACGGAGACATCCGCAGAGTCAACGTGAATATTGCGGCAACCACCGTTGAGAATTATCGGAAGTTGAAGGAGGCAGGCATCGGTACCTACATCCTCTTTCAGGAGACATATCACAAGGAAAGCTATCTGAAGCTTCATCCCACGGGCCCCAAGCACGACTACGACTATCATACCACCGCCATGGACAGAGCCATGGAGGGCGGCATCGACGATGTGGGTCTGGGAGTGCTGTTCGGACTGGAGCTGTATAAATATGAGTTCGCAGGACTTCTGATGCATGCAGAGCATCTGGAGGCAGCCCACGGAGTTGGTCCCCATACCATCAGCGTGCCCCGTCTCAAGCGTGCAGACGATATCAACCCCGACGAGTTTGATAACGGCATTGATGACGACACCTTTGCAAAGATAACTGCCTGCATCCGTCTGGCAGTACCCTACACAGGAATTATCATCTCCACCCGAGAGAACGAGCAGGTCCGCTCAAAGCTTCTGAGATTGGGTGTGTCTCAGGTATCGGGCGGTTCACGTACCTCTGTGGGAGGATACGCAGGCTATGAGGCTGACGAGCGTCCCCACGACACAGAGCAGTTCGATGTTTCTGACCAGCGCAGTCTGGACGAGGTTGTGGCATGGCTCATGGAGAACGGACACATTCCCTCCTTCTGCACTGCCTGCTACAGAGAGGGCAGAACAGGCGACAGATTTATGAGCCTGTGCAAGAGCGGACAGATACTCAACTGCTGTCATCCCAACGCTCTCATTACCCTTTCGGAGTATATAGAGGACTACGCATCTCCTAAAACCAAGGAGCTGGGATACAAGGTTGTTGAGAAGGAGCTGGAGCGAATCCCCAAGGAGAAGGTCCGTCGCATAGCTTCTGAGAATATAGAGGAGATAAAGGCATCCAACCGCAGAGATTTCAGATTCTGATGGAGGAGTAATATGGGACTTAACGATACAGTATCCGCAGAGAGGATACACATTGGTTTTTTTGGTATGCGCAACGCAGGCAAGTCAAGCCTCGTCAACGCTGTGACTGCTCAGCAGCTGTCTTTGGTGTCCTCGGTAAAAGGCACCACCACCGACCCTGTGAAGAAGGCCATGGAGCTGTTGCCTCTGGGTCCTGTGGTGATTGTTGATACCCCGGGACTTGATGATGAGGGAGAGCTGGGACAGCTGAGAGTTCAGAAGGCTCAGCAGAGCCTGAGCTATACGGATATAGCTGTGTTGGTTGTGGATGCAACCGCAGGAATGAGTCCCCCGGACAGGGAGCTTGAGCAGATGTTCATTGACAGAAAGATTCCCTATGTGGTTGCATATAACAAGGCCGATCTGCTCAGTGAGGAGAAAGAAAACACTCAGACAGAGATTTTTGTCAGCGCTGTGACAGGACAGGGGGTAGAGGAGCTTAAGGAGCGGCTGGGAGCCTTCGGCAAAAAGCTGAGAAAGACCAGAGCCCTTGTTTCCGATCTGCTGTCTGAGGGGGATGTGGTGGTACTGGTGACTCCCATCGATGAGTCAGCTCCCAAGGGCAGACTCATACTTCCTCAGCAGATGACCCTGAGGGATATTCTGGACTCCCACGCTGTGGCGGTCACGTGTCAGGACACGGAGCTTGTCCGTACTCTTCATAGCCTGTCGGCAAAGCCTCGGATGGTAATTACCGACTCACAGGCTTTTGGCAGAGTCAGCAAGGATGTGCCCGAGGATATTCCCCTGACCTCGTTCTCCATTCTCATGGCAAGGTATAAGGGCGAGCTGTCAGACCTTGTGAGGGGAGCGGCGGTGCTGAAGAATCTTCAGGATTCGGATCGGGTGCTTATTGCTGAGGGCTGTACTCATCACAGACAGTGCAACGACATAGGCACAGTGAAGATCCCCGGATGGATAGAGGCCTACTGCGGCGCAAAACCCGAGTTTTCCTTCACATCGGGAGGCGAGTTCCCCGAGGACCTGTCCCCCTACAAGGTGATCGTTCACTGCGGGGGATGTATGCTGACCGATGCACAGATGAAGTATCGGACAGAGAAGGCTGCCCTTGCAGGGGTGCCTATGGTGAACTACGGAATCGCCATTGCAGCCATGCACGGAATTCTCAGCCGCAGCCTTGAGCTGTTCCCTGATATACAGAAAATGTTGTGATAAATACCCCGGGCGGTGCGTTTTTTGCGTACCGCCCTTTCTTTCTGTTTTCTTAGATATTTACAAAAAATGTTTTATGTTATAGAATAAGGACAGATGACAGGAGGTTAATTCTTATGAAGAAATATATTTCTCTTTTACTTATAGTTTTGATGTGCATGACTGCTATGGCAGGGTGCGAGGTGTTTGTACCAAGAATTGAGGAGCTGGAGCTAGAGGAGATCACCCTCAGCGAAGAGGAGATATCAATGACAGTGGGTGAGACCCAGAAGCTGGTGGTAGAATTTGAGCCTTCTGATATGAGCGAGAAGATTCACTGGACAACCAACGACAAGGAGGTTGCCACCGTATCGGGAGGAATCGTGACAGCCATATCTGAGGGTAGTGCTACCATCATCGCCGAAAGCGAAAGCGGAGCATCAGCCTTCTGCGTTGTGACTGTGTCCGAGATTCAGGTGCTGGGTGTGAGCCTCAACAAGACTCAGGTTACCCTGAAGGTGGGCTCCACAGTACAGGTCGTTCCTACGGTGACCCCTGCAGGTGCCTCTGATGACTCGCTTCAGTGGTCAAGTTCAGACACCTCTGTGGCAACTGTCAGCGACAACGGATACATTACAGGTGTCAAGGACGGACAGGTACAGATCACCTGCTCCTACTCTGACAGCATATTTGCTACCTGTGAGGTAACGGTCAAGAGCGGTCTGGATAATCCCGAAGACGCTCCGGGTTTTGTGCCTTCACCTTCCTATAACTCAGGCACAACAGGAGGCTATGAGAATGTGGCAGGGTCTGCGTATTACAGCGACTGTATCTTCCCCAGCTCTCATATGACAAAGCTCACCTACGACGGAGCAAAGGCAAGGCTTGACAGTATGACAGGCTACTCTCCCTCAGGAAGCTTTGTTCAGGATGCCATCAACGAGATATATGCAAAGCAGGGTTACATCTTCAATGATGAGACACTCAACCTCTACTACCAGTCAAAGGCATGGTATGTGGCTGACAGCAGTTTTGCATACTCAGACTTCAGCGAGACCGAGATATACAACATCACTCTGCTGGAGGGTATGGAGTAATTCATCCCCATAAGGCCCAATCACAATATGTAGTTTACAAACGAGAGAAAATAGTATATAATGGACAAAATATCCATAAGAGGTGTTGTTATGAAAAAATGCATTTCTCTTATTCTCATTGTTGTATTCATATCTGCTTTTCTGTGCGGATGCGGAGGTTTCTCTTCTAAGGAAGTGGAGGCTGTCATCCTCAGCAAAACAGAGCTTGCACTTACCATTGGCGAAACAGGAGAGCTGGAGGTTTCCTTTGAGCCGAAGAAGGCACAGGAGGATGTGTCCTGGTCCAGTGAAAACGAGAACATAGCTACCGTAGAGGACGGCAAGGTTACTGCTGTATCTATCGGTACCACAGATATAATCGCTGAGACTGCCTCGGGCAAAAGTGCCAAGTGCACCGTCACCGTTTCTAACGTGAAGGTGACCGGCATCACTCTCAGCAGTACAGATATTCAGATAGATGTAGGCGAGACAACTCAGATTACTGCCACTGTTACCCCCGAGGATGCTCCTGTGGGTAACCTTGAGTGGGAGTCATCGGATACATCTGTTGCCACAGTTAATACACAGGGATATATTACCGGTGTTGCCGATGGACAGGCACAGATAACCTGCAGCGACGCAGGGGTTGAGGCTGTGTGTCATGTGACGGTTGGCGAAGGCGCCACTACCGCACCCACCACAGCTCCCACTGTTCCTGAGACAACTGCTCCTCCTGCAACAGAGCCTGCCACCACGGCTCCTGTGGTGACAGATCCTCCCGTGGTTGACACGGATACAGATACCAACAGCGGAACTGCCGGCGATTCTTATGATTCAGGAGACTTTGTGTTCCCCGAGTCTTCTACCTCATATCTGACAGACAGCCGGATATCCGACAGAATAGCATCTGCAACCCTGTATTCTCCCACAGGAGATTATGCTCAGGATGCCATTAACGAGATTTACGCAAGAAACGGCTATGAGTTCCAGAACAAGTATGTCCGCAGTCACTATGAGGGTATGAGCTGGTATACACCCGGCGGCTTCGGCGGTTTCAACAGCCTTAACGCTTATGAGAAGTACAACCTGAAGCTTCTGTCAGAGTATATCTGAGGATAAAAGGTACATAAAAAAACAAATCCGCAACAGCTAAGATGCTGTTGCGGATGTTCTTTTTTATACGGTTGTGGGGACAGCGTACTTGTCAAGATAGTAGTTGTATCTTTCCTTGAAGTTCTCATTGTCTGACTTGAGACCTGTCAGGTACTTGTGAGTATCCATACTGTCGTGAGACATCTCTATGAGGCATGCTGCCAGGTTGGAACAATGGTCAGATACACGCTCCAGATTTGTCAGCAGATCAGACCATACAAAGCCACACTCAATGGAGCAATCTCCACGCTGGAGACGGACAATGTGGTTGGCACGCAGCTGAGACTTAAGGTTATCTACAACCTGCTCCAGAGGCTCTACCTCTGTGGCGGCAAGAGGATCGTTGTCCTCAAATGCTTTGAGAGTGAGGGAGAGTATCTCGCTGACTGCGCCGGTAATGAGGCTGAGTTCCTTGTTTGCTGCAGGTGTAAAGCTGAGACCCTTGTCTCTCAGCTCCTCGGCAGAGCGGAGGATGTTCACTGCATGGTCAGAGATTCTCTCAAAATCACCGATGGCAAGCAGCAGCTTGCTGGATTCGTTGTTGTCTGCATCTGACAGGGGATAGGTGTTGAGCTTTACAAGATATGAGCCCAGAATATCCTCGTAGTGGTCAACTGCAGTCTCGTCGGTGTGTATCTGCTCGGCCACCTCGGCTGAGTATTCTGTCAGCATAGCGATGGAGCTCTTCAGGGTGTTGACAGACAGAGCTGCCATCTGGTTTGTCACAACACGGCAACGCTCAATTGCGATGGCGGGAGTTGTCATGAGACGCTCGTCCAGCTTCATGAACTTGTCCTTCTTGTTGTCGTCCTTGGGCTCCTTGATGATCATATAGGACAGTTTCTCCAGCAGACCTGATGCAGGCAGAAGCATTGCTGTACAGATCAGGTTGAAGGCTGTGTGGCAGATTGCGATTGATACCTCAGAGGCCTCCTGGTTTACTATCTCAAAGCTGAAGATAAGGTTTGCGATACAGTAAAGCGCGAGAATCACAGTGGTGCCGATAAGGTTAAACAGCAGG
>JAFTHZ010000038.1 GCA_017457155.1 Ruminococcus sp. | reverse complement strand
GTCTCTGATAAATCCTCCCGTATCTTCAAAATTTATGCAATAGTACCATTTTTATTTTCAAATATCCCTTTCCTTTAAGTGGCATAAAACATTGATTTTGTCGCATTTTTGGAGTAAAATGATAGTCAGGAAATATTGCTTTATTTTTAGGACTAATCAATCTGCACAGTAGGGTCTCACCCCTGTGCACAAACGAGGTGTTTTTTATGAATTGCTGTTGCAACAAACAGCCCAGTGACCTGAGCCTGCTCAGTAGTGTCCTCAACGAGTACAAGGACACCAAAGGTTCTCTCATCACAATACTTCAGAAGGCACAGGATATCTACGGATACCTGCCCACAGATGTAATCTATCATGTAGCAGAAGAAACAGGTAACACCCCCGCAAAGGTTATGGGTGTGGCTACCTTCTATACCCAGTTCAGACTCAGCCCCGTTGGCAAGCATCTCATTATGCTCTGTCAGGGTACCGCCTGCCATGTAAACGGCTCAAAGCGTATTCAGGCAGCGATCACCGAGGAGCTGGGAATCACCGATGGCGAGACCACCGAGGACGGCCTCTTCAGCCTCAAGTGTGTGGCTTGTCTGGGATGTTGTTCTCTGTCTCCCGTTATGATGATCAACGAGGAGACCTACGGCTCTCTCACCCCTGAGAAGGCCGTGGATATCCTCAGAGAACTCAGAGCTAAAGAGGAGGTGGAGTAAATGAGAATCGCTGTAGGTTCAGGCTCCTGCGGAATCGCCGCAGGCGCAGGCAAGGTTTACTCCGCTCTGGAGAATCTGATTTCAGACTATAACAATATCACTCTGGGTGTCACAGGCTGTATAGGCATGTGCTATCTGGAGCCTATCGTAGACCTGTACAACGGCGAGGCTCTTGCGGCCAGACTGGTCCGCGTATCCGAGAAGGATGCAGAGAATATCGTACAGGCAGCATCCACAGGAGATATGAGCCTTGTGGAGAATCTGATGATCACCGAGAATGACAACTGTTTCCTCACTCAGCAGACACGAATTGCTCTGCGTCATTGTGGCATCATCGACCCCACCCGTATCGATGACTATATGAAAGAAGACGGATACAAGGCTCTTCAGAAGGTCCTGACCACCATGACTCCCGACGATGTCATCCAGGTAATCAAGACCTCGGGTCTGGCAGGACGAGGAGGCGCAGGCTTCCCCACATGGTTCAAGTGGAACGCCGCAAAAGAGTCCAAGGGCGAAGAAAAATATCTCATCTGTAATGCGGACGAGGGCGACCCCGGCGCATTTATGGACAGAGCTGTCATAGAGAGCGACCCCCACAACCTGATCGAGGGTATGCTCATCGGCGCATACACCATCGGCGCAAAAGAGGCTGTAGTCTATGTCCGTGCTGAGTATCCTCTGGCTATCAAGCGTCTTGAGAACGCCATAGCACAGGCAAAGGAGAAGGGTCTGCTGGGCAAGAACATTCTGGGAACCGACTTCTCCTGCGAGATGCGTATCAAGGCAGGCGCAGGCGCCTTTGTCTGCGGCGAGGAGACAGCCCTCATCGAATCCCTTGAGGGCAGCAGAGGTATGCCCAGACTGAAGCCTCCCTTCCCTGCACAGTGCGGTTACTGGCAGAAGCCCTCCAACATCAACAACGTTGAGACCTTTGCCAATGTTCCCTGGATACTCCTCAACGGCGGCGAGGCTTTCTCCGCTATGGGTACAGAGAACAGCAAGGGTACCAAGGTTTTTGCTCTCACAGGAAAAATCAAAAAAGGCGGTCTCGTAGAGATCCCCATGGGTATGACCCTGAGAGAAGTTATCTATAACATCGGCGGCGGAATCAAGAACGACGCTCAGTTCAAGGCGGTCCAGATGGGCGGCCCCTCAGGCGGATGTATCCCCAAGGAGCTGCTGGATACTGTCATTGACTACAAGGCTCTCTCTGCCACAGGCGCCATTATGGGCTCAGGCGGTATGGTTGTTATGGACGAGAGCACCTGTATGGTAAATATGGCAAAGTTCTTCCTGGACTTCACAGCCAAAGAATCCTGCGGAAAGTGTGTTCCCTGTCGTATCGGCACCAAGCGTATGCTGGAGATACTCACCCGTATCACCGACGGAGAGGGCAAAGAGGGCGACATAGAGCTTCTTGAGGAGCTGTGTGAGGCTATCAAGGACGGCGCTCTGTGCGGTCTGGGCCAGACAGCCCCCAACCCTGTTCTCACCACTATCCGCTACTTCAGAAACGAGTACGAGGCACATATTAACGAGAAAAAGTGTCCTGCTCACGAGTGCACAAACCTCATTACCTATGAGATAGACGCAGACACCTGTCGCGGATGTACCCTCTGCGCAAAGAAGTGTCCCGCAAACGCCATCACAGGCACCCTCAAGAACCCCCACACCATCGACGGGGACAAGTGTATCAAATGCGGACAGTGCCACACCGTATGTAAGTTCGGCGCTGTCAGAACTATATAAGGAGGTGTTACCATGAACAAAGTGAACCTCATAATCAACGGAAAAGAAATCACTGCCAATCAGGGTGACACCATCCTCAAGGCAGCCTCAGACAACGGCATCGAAATCCCCACCCTCTGTCATCACGAGAGTGTCAAGGTGTTCGGCGCCTGCGGTCTGTGCGTAGTGGAAGCACAGGGAATCCCCAAGCTCCTGCGCGCCTGCTCTGCCACTGTATCTGAAGGTATGAACGTAAACACCGAGTCAGACAGAGTCATCAAAGCCAGAAAAGTCTCCCTGGAGCTTCTTATGAGCGACCACAAGGGCGACTGTCTGGGACCCTGTGTGCTCAACTGCCCTGCAGGCACCAACTGTCAGGGATATATCAAAAAAATCGCCGAGGGAGATGACAGAGAAGCCGTACGCATCATCAAGGAAAAGCTCCCCCTGCCTGCATCCATCGGCAGAGTCTGCCCCCACCCCTGTGAGACAGCCTGTCGCAGAGCGCTGGTAGAGGAGCCTATGTCTATTGCATTCCTCAAGTACTTTGCAGCAGACAACGACCTGAACAGCGACTCACCCTACAAGCCTCAGATAAGCGAAAGCACAGGCAAAACCGTAGGTATCATCGGCGGTGGTCCCGCAGGACTGACTGCAGCCTACTTCCTGGCTACCAAAGGCCACAAGGTCACAATCTACGACGCAATGCCCAAGATGGGCGGTATGCTCCGCTACGGTATCCCCGAGTATCGTCTGCCCAAGAATATCCTCGACAAGGAGATCGCTCTCATTGAGGATCTGGGCGTAGAGATGAAGAACAACGTAAAAATCGGTGAGGATATCACCTTTGATACTATCAGAGACAACCACGATGCCACCCTGGTGGCTATCGGCGCCTGGAGCTCAATGAGCACCAGAACCCCCGGCGAGGAGCTTGAGGGAGTGCTGGGAGGCATCGACTTCCTGCGCAGGGTTGCGCTGGGCGAAGAAGTGAACATCGGCAAATCTGTGGCCGTTGTGGGCGGAGGTAACACCGCCATGGACGCCTGCCGTACCGCTGTGAGAGTAGGCGCCGAGAAGGTCTACGTCATCTATCGCCGTACACGTGCAGAGATGCCTGCTGAGGATATTGAGATTCAGGAGGCAATGGAGGAGGGTGTAGAGTTCCTCTTCCTGACAAATCCCGACGAGTACATTGGCGAGAACGGCAAGATAAAGCAGGTGAAGCTTCAGGTTATGGAGCTGGGCGAGGCAGACGCCTCGGGCAGACGCTCCCCCGTTCCTGTAGAGGGCGAGTTCAAGTATCTGGACGTTGACACCGTCATCGCCGCCATTGGCCAGAAGGTGAACCCCGCAGGCTTTGAGGCGGTAGAGCTTAACTCCCGCGGTATCATCTCTGCAGACGAGTACACCTTCCGCACAAATCTCCCCGATGTTTTCGCAGTGGGCGACGCCACCAACCGCGGTGCTTCCATCGCTATCGCCGCCATCGGCGAAGCTCAGAAGGCTTCCGGTGTTATTGACAGTTTCCTCAAGGGCGACTGTGTTCCTTACATCGCTCCTTTTGTATCCGAGAAGCAGGTCACAGCAGAGGACCTCTCCTCCCACGAGAAAGCTCCCAGAGCAAAGATGCCCCACAGAAGTGCCGAGGAGAGAAAGCACGATTTCAAAGAAATCAACCTTGGCTTCTCTGAGGAAGTTGCACGTGCAGAGGCAAAGCGCTGTCTCGAGTGCGGATGCCACGACTACGAGGACTGCTCTCTCATCCGTCACGCAAACAGATACGTCATCAACCCTGCACGTTTTTCAGGTCCCGTCCACCCCTGCTTCACAGAACAGAAGCTTGTCACCATCGAGCGCAATCAGGACAAATGTATCCTCTGCGGTCTGTGCGTGAGGGTCTGTGACGAGGTTGCAGGCAAGGGACTTCTGGGATATATCGGCAGAGGCTTTGACTCTGTTATCAAGCCCGAGTTCAACACCCCCTCCGCTATCGAAGGCTGTAAGGACTGCAAACAGTGTGCTCTGGTATGTCCCACCGGCGCTCTGCGTATTCTGGATAAATAAAACTTTGCACATATAAACTAAGCCGCAGAAGGAGTTTTCCTCTGCGGCTGTTTTTTTCTATTCTCATGACAAAAAGAAAAGCCACAAGGAAACACACCTTCCTTGGGGCTCTTTTTTTATATTCAGATATCCTCAGGCAATATCGGGAGAAAACTGAAACAGCTCCTCCACCTTGGCCTTGAGGGCGGTGGATATATCCATAGCAAGTTTGAGGGATGGGTTGTACTTGCCCTTCTCCAGTCGACCGATGGTCTCCCGTCTGACACCAACCTTCTTTGCCAGCTCCTCCTGACTCATCTTCAGCTTCTTGCGGTATTCCCTGACAAAGGTAGTCATCTTCTCGCCCATGCATATCCCTCCGTTTCACCTTGTTGTTTTTTACAATTTCATTATATCCCAATCAAGCGGTGTGTGTCAACCATTACCTCAGACAATTCTGTTATGGTGCTCTCCCGCGAAGAATCGGGTGATATTCTGCGCCATCATAGCCACACATCTGGCTCTTGCCTGCGCTGAACCCCATCCCATGTGAGGAGTCAGGCATACGTTCTCTCTGTCCAGAATCTCTGAGAATGGATGCTCTTTTGGGAAGGGCTCTGTAGAGTATACATCCACCCCCAGCCCCCCGATCCTGTCCTCAAGGATAGCATCTGCAAGCGCCCGCTCATCACACACAGCGCCGCGGGCAGTGTTGATGACCACCGCATTCTTCTTCATTTTCTCGATGCGGCTGCGGCTGATAATTCCCCTTGTGCTGTCGCTGAGCGGAAGGTGCACAGAGATAATATCCGCCTCACGACACAGGGTGTCTATATCTGCCAGAGGGAATTCTCCCTCCTGCTTGCGGCGACATACCATAACCCTACAGCCCAAAGCCTGTGCCACCCTTGCAACTGCAGTGCCGATAGCGCCTCCGCCCACAACGCCCCAGGTCATAGAGGACACCTCGTGATATACAGGAGACAGCTTGTTGGCAACACCTGAGACAGAGTAGGCTCCCGAGTGGACAAACTCCCTGTACTGAGGTAGGTGAGTCACCAGAGACAGCGCCATAGCCACCGTCACCTGTGCCACGCTGTCTGTAGAGTAACCGGGTACATTGCATAGGGCGATTCCCTTCTCTCTGCAGTACTCGGTGTCAATATTATCATAGCCTGTAGCGGCAACACAGATAAGTCTGAGATTATCCGCTCCCGAGAGGGTTTCTTCATTCAGCTTTATCTTGTTGGTCACTATTACCTGAGCATCCTTCACACGCTGTGATACCTGCTCATAGGGAGTAGTGGCATACTCCTCCCACTCACCCAGCCTGTATATGGGACTCAAGTCTATGTCATTTCCTAAGGTATCTTTATCCAGAACTACTATTTTCACGACTGCACCTCATCATAGTCTTTTTCTCTATTATATAGTCTGTGCCATCTATGTGCAAGAAAAATCGACGAGAGAATCCTTCTCCGGATTCTCTCGTCGATAAAATATATGAAATCTGATTTTATTCTTTTTCTGCTGCTTTGATGTCCTTGTTCTTGAATGCAAAGAACAGAGCGCCCAGTACAATCCATACAATCAGCATAATGTAAGAGGGAGTTACGAAGTTTACACCGGGGAGGAAGGGCAGGGGGATAAGCATAAGTATGATAAAGATGATGGAGAAGATAGTTCCCAGGATAGCCATAACAAAGGTAAAGGGTTTCTTCTCATTACTCTTCTTCAGGGTGACAATGGTCGCCAGTGCTGTGAAGCCGAAGCCTACTGCTGCACCAATGTTTGACATCTCCAGCCACCAGCCAAGAGCCTCACGGCCCAGGAAAGGTCCGACCAGAGAAACTACAAGGCAAAAGATGAGTGCCACATAGGGAGTCTTGAACTTGGGAGAAATCTTGGAGAATGCCTTGGGCAGGTAGCCCTCCTTGGACATGGAATACATAAGTCTGGAGGATGCCATATAGAAGCCCATCATACCTGTGAGAACCGCAGACAGAACACCTGCACCCACAAGAACAACACCGAAGTTGCCCAGCAGAATTCGCGCGGACTCAAGCAGTGCCCAGCCACCCTCTGCATTGATTCTTGTGATCTCCTCAGGATAGTTAGCATATACGGAAGCTGTTACCAGGTTGTTGGAGATATATACAAATCCGCCGAAGAGGATCGCGATGATCATAATGAAGTTAACTTTCTTTGCAGGGAAGTTAAACTCCTCGGCTGCCTGGGGGATAGTGTCAAATCCCACGAAAGCCCAGGGAGCAATGGCGAAGGTAGCAACAACGCCTGAGATAATAGACTGATTGTCAGTCTTGGGTTCCACAGTGGTCTTGTCAAATCCGAAGTAGGGGACCAGATTCTCCCAGGATGTCTCGCTGCTCAAAAGTGCAGAGATTGCCAGGGTAAACACGCAAATAGCCAGAGTCGCTGCCAGAATTGTCTGGATAACACCTGCAACCTTAACACCGCAGACACAGAACACCGCAAACAATATCAGTATAGCACAGGCAAAAAGAATCTCTCCAACATAGATGGGGTTATCCGCCAGAGTATATAGATATCCAAACTGAAGAAAGTCACCGAAGATACCCTTAACTATAAGTCCCAGAGCTGTTGAGTTCATGGGAACATTGGTCAGATATGCCGCAACCAGGAACCATCCGCAGATGAAGGCGGGAACCTTGCCGAAACAAATCTTTGTGAAGGTAAACTCTCCGCCTGCCTTGGGATACTTGGGAACCATATAGCTGTAGCTGAAGGCAATGATGATCATTACCAGCGCACCGCCTGCCATAGCAATGGCTGTACCCAGAGTACCGGAGGTTGCAAGGAACTTCTTGCCGGGATTAACAAATGAACCCCAACCGATGATACAAC
>JAFTHZ010000037.1 GCA_017457155.1 Ruminococcus sp. | reverse complement strand
TTTCTGAGCTTCCTGGGACTGGGTGTTTCTATCCCCATGCCTTCCCTGGGATCTCTGGCATCAGACGCTCTGAACTATATCTACTCTGATGTATACAGACTTCTGGTTCCTGCTCTGACAATCTGTGTTATCGTATTGTCCCTCAATCTTCTGGGCGACGGTCTGCGTGACGCCTTTGACCCCAAGCAGAAAAAGTAAGGAGGAGTTTTTATGAGTTTATTATCAGTAGAAAATCTGAGAACCTCTTTCTTCACACCTGCAGGCGAGGTCAAAGCTGTCAACGGTGTTTCCTATGAGATCGAGAGAGGTAAGGTTCTGGGCATAGTAGGCGAGTCCGGCTCCGGCAAGAGCGTGTCCGCATACTCTGTGCTCCAGATACTGGCAAATCCCGGCAAAATCATCGGCGGCAGCATCAAGCTGGAGGACGAGGAGATTGTCGGAATCAAAGAGAAGAATATGGCTAAGATCCGCGGAAATAAGATTTCAATTATCTTCCAGGATCCTATGACAAGCCTTAACCCCGTATTTACCATTGGCGATCAGCTTATGGAGGCTATTATGCTCCATACTGACCGCGATAAAAAGCAGGCTAAGGAGAGAGCTATCGAGATGCTCACTCTCGTTGGTGTTAACGAGCCTGAGAAGCGTATCAAGCAGTATCCTCACCAGTTCTCAGGCGGTATGCGTCAGCGTGTTATGATTGCTATGGCCCTTGCCTGTGAGCCTGATATTCTGATTGCGGATGAGCCCACAACTGCCCTGGATGTTACAATTCAGGCACAGATCCTTGACCTTATGAAGGATCTTCAGAAGCAGCTGGGAATGGCTATCATCCTCATTACCCATGACCTTGGTGTTGTGGCTGAGATGTGCGATGAGGTTATTGTTATGTACGCAGGACAGATCTGCGAGAGAGGTACTGCTGAGGAGATTTTCTACAATCCCAAGCACGAGTACACTCTGGGTCTGATGCGTTCTATTCCCACTGTTTCCGACGAGCACACAAAGCTCCGTCCCATCGGAGGCAACGCCGTAGACCTGCTGAACCTGCCTGCAGGCTGTCCTTTCGCACCCCGCTGTGATGCAGCGATGAAGGTGTGCCTGGAGACTAACCCCGCTCTCATCTGCGAGGGTGGCACTCACTATGCACGTTGCTGGAATCATGTGAAGAGCATGATCGAGGAAGGCAGAATAACTTCGGCAGAGGTTGAGGCACTTTATAACGACAAAGAGGAGATGAAGACCGATGAGTGATAACAAGTACCTGCTTGAAGTCCGTGACCTGAAGCAGCATTTCAACATTCCCTCCGGTCTTTTCGGCAGCAAAAAGCTGAAGGCTGTTGATGGCGTTTCCTTTGCTATAAAAGAAGGAGAGACCCTGGGTCTCGTTGGTGAGTCCGGCTGTGGAAAGACCACCGTCGGCAGAACCATTCTTCATCTGTATGAGCCCACAAGCGGCGAGATATACTACGACGGACAGCATATCAAGACCAAAAAAGACGTTACAGAGATGAGAAAAAAGGTCCAGATGGTATTCCAGGACCCTTACTCATCCCTTGACCCCAGAATGACCGTTGCTGACATTGTCGGCGAGCCTTTGGATATTCACAAGCTCTGCAAGACCAAGGCTGAGCGTGATGCAAGAATCGCAGAGCTGCTCAAGACCGTTGGTCTTAACTCAGAGCATGCCTCACGTTATGCTCATGAGTTCTCAGGCGGACAGCGTCAGCGTATCGGTATTGCCAGAGCTCTGGCCGTTAACCCCAAGTGCATTATCTGTGACGAACCTGTTTCCGCGCTGGATGTATCCATTCAGGCACAGATCATCAATATGTTTGAGGACCTTCAGGAGAAGCTGGGACTTACCTATCTGTTCATAGCTCACGACCTGCTGGTTGTTAAGCATATCTCTGACAGAATCGCAGTTATGTATCTGGGACATATTGTGGAGATGGGTCCTGCTAACGAGATTTACAACCATCCCACACATCCCTACTCAATCTCACTTCTCTCTGCAGTTCCGATTCCTGATCCGGATTATGCAAAGAACCACAAGCGCATTGTTCTGGAGGGAGACGTACCCTCTCCTCTGAATATGCCTTCCGGCTGTCCATTCCGCACACGTTGCCCCAGAGCAACCGAGAAGTGTGCCGAGGAGATGCCTCCTCTCACAGAGGTCGCACCCGAGCATTTCGCTGCTTGCTGGAATCTGTAAGAGTTACAGGGGAGAGACCGCTTTAGCAGAAGCACCGGTTCTGCCCCGTACATTTACCCTTTATGGGTAGACAATTACTTTTGGAATCAATTATCGTTGATTTATATTCAGTCTGGTTTTGTCTGGTTGCAGATAAGACACAAATTTGACAGGAGGAAATTCCATGAAAAAGTCACTTGCATTAATTCTTGCAGTTGTGATGGTTCTTTGCCTTGCACTTACAGGCTGCGGCGCCGGATCAACAGCTATGACCGTTTGTGTAGGTCCTTATCCTGACACAATCGATCCCGCACTCAACTCTGCAGTTGACGGTGCAACCTATGTTATCCATGCTTTCGCAGGTCTCGCAGGCTACGAGCAGGCAGAGGATGGCTCTCTGAAAATCGTTGCTGACTGCGCTAAGGAGCTTCCCGAGGCAGTTGCTACTGACGACGGCAAGGTTTCTTACACATTCGAGCTTAAGGACGACCTGAAGTGGTCTGACGGCTCTGAGCTGACAGCAGCAGACTTCGTTTGGGCTTGGAACAGAGCTGTTTCTCCCGACACAGCAGCTGACTACGGCTACATGTTCGACGTTATCGACGGCTACGCAGAGGCAGCTGAGGGTAAGGGCGAGCTGAACGTTACAGCTTCTGAGGACGGCAAGTCCCTGACAGTTGTTCTGAACAACGATGTTCCCTACTTCTATGAGCTCCTTGCATTCCCCACATACATGCCCGTTAAGAAGGATGTTGTTGAGGGTAAGGAAGATTGGGCTACAAAGGCTGAGACATACATTGGCAACGGCCCCTACACTGTAACTGAGTTCACACAGTCTCAGCTGGTTATGGAGAAGAACAAGAACTACCATAACGCTGATGCTATCAAGACAGAGAAGATCGTATTCCCCTTCAACGAGGACGACGCTTCCCTGTATGCAAACTTCAAGAACGGCGCATACATGTTCATCGACTCTGTTCCCAACGATCAGATCAAGACTATCGAGAAGGATCATCCCGATGAGTACAAGGTAATGGGCCAGCTGGGCACATACTATGTATGCTTCAATATGAACGATCCCGCTCTGGCAGACTTCACAGAGGAGGAGAAGGTTTCTATCCGTAAGGCTCTTGGTCTTATGCTCGAGAGAAACTACATCTGTGAGGAGATCGGTATGGCTGGTCAGCAGCCCGCTAACTCCTTCGTTCCCATCGGTCTGACAGATGCAGACGGCAAGACAGAGTTCGTTGCTACAAACGGCACAGAGCGTGACGGTAAGGGTTACTTCAGCGTTGCTGAGGAAGACTTCTCCGCAAACTGCGAGGAGGCTATCGAGCTTCTCACAGCAGTTGCTGATTCTTCCGGCAAGTTCACAGTTGACGGCACAACTCTCACAGGCTTCCCCACACTCACATACATCACCAACGAGGGTACAGCTCACGAGCAGCTGGCTACCTACATGCAGGGTGAGTATGCTAAGTATGGCATCACACTGAAGATTGAGGTTCAGGAGTGGAACACATTCCTCGATACCCGTAAGTCCGGTGACTACTCCATCGCACGTAACGGTTGGCTCTCCGACTACAACGATCCTATCTCCTTCCTTGATATGTGGATCACAGAGTCCGGTAACAACGACTGCCAGTTCGGTAAGGATGCACACGCAGAATATGCTGGCTACTCCTACGATGGTAAGGATGGCCTCACATGGGCAGAGTCCTATGACAAGATCATTACTACTGTAAAGGCAAGCACAGATCCCGAGGAGAGATTTGAGCTTATGCACAAGGCTGAGGATATTATCATGTCCACAGGCGCAATCAGCCCCATCTACTATTACACAGATCAGTACATGTGCTCAACTAAGATCGACGGCTTCTTCGCAAGCCCCCTGGGTTACAAGTACTTCATGTACGCAACAATCGCTGAGTAATATTTGCTGGGCATTTTACAAAATGTGATTTCAACACAACCAGATAACTGACTGATGACCGCCGTCTCCGGGCTGGAGACGGCGGTATTTTATTTTTTTTCTGAGGATATTATCCTGTGATGCGCAGTCTGTCCGATGCTCTCAGAGTATAAGAGCTAAAGAACTCCTGATAATCGCTCCCTGATATGACAAAATAAGTACACAGAAGCTGTTATAATCGTTTCGTGACAGCAGAAAACAGCGGTCACATCTACATTTACACCCGACGAAAGGGTGTAGTCCATGAATCGGACACATGGACGGATAATTAAGAGAAAAAGGAGTTTTTAAATGAAAAGAAGTCTGAGAGCAGTTGCGCTGATGGTGTGTGCTCTGATATTGACATCTGTCCTCTGGGGTTGCTCAGGTAAGGCAAAAAAAGATCCCTCTGCAGGGAAGGTCTACTACCTGAACTTCAAGCCCGAACAAGCACAGCAGTGGGAGGAGCTGGCGGAGGAGTACACCGACGAGACAGGGGTGGAGGTTACGGTTGTGACTGCTGCCTCTGACGAGTACGAGACCACCCTGAAATCAGAGATTGCAAAGACCGAGGCGCCTACCTTGTTTCAGGTTAACGGCCCTGTGGGACTTGCCACATGGCGGGATTATTGTTATGACCTGAAGGATACAGCGGTATACGAGAACCTTGTGAGCAATGAGTTTGCTCTGGAGGACGAGGACGGACAAGTTCCTGCGGTAGCCTATGTTATTGAGACTTATGGACTCATATACAATAAGACAAAGCTTGAGGAATACTGCAACACCGAGGGTGCGGTAATAGAATCTCCAGATGAGATAAATAATTTCGAGACGCTCAAGGCGGTGGCAGAGGATATTCAGTCGAAAAAGGATGAGCTTGGTATTATGGGTGCCTTTACCTCTGCAGGAATGGACTCAAGCTCGGACTGGAGGTTCAAGACCCATCTGGCAAACATCCCCATTTACTATGAATATAAGGACAGAGGAATAACGGAGACAGATGCCATAAACGGAGATTATCTATCGAACTACAAGGCTATCTGGGATCTGTATATAAACAACGCTACCTGCGAGCCTGAGATGCTGTCTTCTATGACAGGAGAGGACGCCACAAGTGAGTTTGCGCTGGGAGAAGCTGTGTTCTATCAGAACGGAACCTGGGCATACGGAGATATTGTGGGTGAGGGTCTCCTCACAGATGAGGACCTGGGAATGCTGCCAATATATATTGGTGTGGAAGGAGAAGAGAAGCAGGGTCTGTGCACAGGTTCAGAGAACTATTGGTGTGTAAACAAGCAGGCTTCGGAGGCTGATATCAAAGCTACCCTGGATTTTCTGGAGTGGGTCATCACCAGCGACGAGGGCAGAGAGGCCCTGTCTCATGAGATGGGCTTTGTGACTCCTTTCAAAACATTTACCGAGGAGTACAGAGCAGATAACCCTCTTGTAGATATAGCAGACAAATATATTGAACAGGGCAGAGTCCCCGTGTCCTGGAACTTCGCTACTATCCCAAGCGAAACATGGAAGGATGGTGTCGGCTCTGCACTTTTAGAGTATGCTCAGGGGACAGGTGAGTGGTCCTCTGTGGAGAAGGCCTTTGTCGAGGGTTGGAAGACCGAGTATCAGGCTTCGAGAAGATAAGCTTTATCCCATGAGAAAAGGGATGATTAATATACTCTGATGTGCGTATACTAAGAAAAAGAGTGGACGAGCCTGTACGTTCACTCTTTTTTGCTCACATAACTTACCCGTGCAATGCGGGATAATCTCTTGAGTCAAAGAGGATGATGTATCTTGACAAAAAATCTGAAAAAATATTTTCCCATATTTCTGCTGCCAACACTTGTGGCTTTTTTTATTGGGTTTCTGGTGCCGTTTGTGGTGGGTATATACCTGTCCTTCTGTGACTTCACAACTGTTTCTGACGCGGAATTTATCGGACTGAAAAACTACGCAGACGCATTCTCTGACGGGGGATTTCTGCATGCTCTCTGGTATACGGGACTATTCACTGTGGCATCGGTGCTGACGGTGAATGTGTTTGCCTTCTTGGTGGCACTTGTACTGACTCGTGGGATAAAGGGAACAAATTTGTTTCGTACTGTGTTCTTTATGCCTAACCTGATTGGTGGTATCGTGCTGGGCTGGATATGGCAGCTGATACTCAACGGAGTGCTTTCATACTTCGGAGTGACCCTGACCTTCAGCGCTACCTACGGTTTCCTCGGACTTCTTGTGCTGATTAACTGGCAGCAGATCGGATATATGATGATAATCTATATTGCAGGACTGCAGAACATCCCCGAGGATGTTATTGAGGCGGCACGCATTGACGGAGCATCTCCTTTGCAGATGCTTTTCAGGGTGAAGATCCCCATGCTTATGCCATCCATTACCATATGCACCTTCCTGACTCTTACCAATTCCTTTAAGCTCTTTGACCAGAATCTGGCCCTGACAAATGGTATGCCCTCGGGCAAATCCGAGATGCTGGCTCTGAACATATTCAACACCTTCTACGGCAGAGCTGGCTGGGAGGGTGTAGGTCAGGCAAAGGCGGTGGTGTTCTTCCTGATAGTTGCATCCATCGTGCTGATCCAGCTCAGACTTACCCGCTCAAAGGAGGTGGAACAGTAATGAAAGCCAAGAAGCAGAACCTGATTTTTACAATTATTTTTTCTGTGTTGTCCCTGCTTTATGTTGTACCCCTTGTGATAGTATTAATAAACTCTCTGAAGAAAAAGGCCTTTGTATCCCGATATCCCTTTGCTTTGCCAAACAGCAGGTCCTTTGCGGGTATCTCCAACTACAGGGGAGGAATTGAGAAGACGGAGTTTTTCAGGGCAATGGGAGGGTCACTAATAATCACTGTGCTGTCAGTAATGCTTATTATCCTGTGCACCTCTATGTGCGCATGGTATATTATTCGTGTCCGCAATAAATTAACAAAGCTTATGTACTTTCTTTTTGTATTCTCCATGGTGGTACCTTTTCAGATGGTGATGTTCACCCTGTCAAAGACCGCGGACTTTCTTCATCTGAACAATCCTGTGGGCATATCCCTTGTATATCTGGGGTTTGGCGCAGGGTTGGCGGTGTTTATGTTCAGCGGATTCTTGAAGAGTATTCCCCTGGAAATAGAGGAGGCAGCAGCCATCGACGGCTGCGGACCTGTCAGAACATTCTTCGTTGTTGTGGTTCCCATACTGAAACCGACTCTCATCTCTGTCACTATTCTCCAGACTATGTGGATATGGAACG
>JAFTHZ010000036.1 GCA_017457155.1 Ruminococcus sp. | reverse complement strand
TTTATGTATCAAAATATACACCTCGTGTGAGAAAAAAGGAGAATAAATATGATTACATTTATCTGTTACCCCAAGTGTACAACCTGCAAGAAAGCTCAGGCATGGCTTGACAAAAACGGCGTGGAGTATACTCTGCGTGATATCAAAGAAGAGAAACCCACTTCACAGGAGCTTGAAAAGTGGCACGGAATGAGCGGCCAGCCCCTCAAAAAATTCTTCAACACCTGCGGACTTCTTTACAAGTCCATGTCACTCAAAGACAAGCTGCCCTCCATGAGTGAGAAGGAGATGATACAGCTCCTTGCCACAGACGGAATGCTTGTAAAAAGACCTCTGCTTGTTGGTGATGACTTTGTTCTGATTGGTTTCAAGGAGTCTGTCTGGACAGAGACTTTGCTGTGATTTCTGAAATATGAGATATAAGAAAAGGATGCCTGCAAATGGCATCCTTTTTTGCGTTATAATGTTTTATATAGGTTGATTGAGACAGATTTTCTGGGGATTTTCCTCGAAGAGGAGTCTGGCATTTGTGACCTTGTCCACCTCTCTGTAGGCCTCCAGCATATAAGGGGTACGCATAACAGGACTGTGGGCGTCACTGGCAACAATGCTGAGAAGGTTTTTTTCTACAAGCTCAAAGGCAGTCTGCTTTGTGCGAGAGCCGTATTTTCCCAGGAAACTCCCTTTGTTTGCTTGCAGGACGCAGCCTTTGTCCACCAGTCTGCGGGCAATCTCAGAGTCGTATTTAATAAATTCATAGCGCTCGGGATGAGCGATGACGGGACGGATTTTGATATCAATGAGTCGCTCCACAACGGCCTCGGCAAACTCCGGATCTTCGTTGAAGTCAAACTCTATGAGAAGGTAGTCGCTGTGGTTGAGGGTGAGTATCTTGCCGTCGGCAATCAGGTCGGGTAAATCAAAAGTGGCAAACACCTCCATGCCTGCCATCAGCTTCAAGGGGATACGCTCGTCGGCCAGAGCTTTGCGGGTATTCTGAAGAACCTCGCGGAAGCGTTTTCCATAGTAATTGCTATGCTGTCCGGGAATGTTGCAGTGGGGAGTAGCGATGATGGCCTTGACTCCGCTGCTGTATGCTATGGTGGCCATTTCCAGCACGTCATACATATCCGCGGCGCCGTCATCGACTCCGGGCAGAATGTGACAGTGAATATCTATCATAAGTTTACCCCCTTTTCTTATTTCTTAATTTTTTTGGCAGTGACCTGAGTGCAAATACAGCAGGCCTCAGAGGAAGCAGCCAGAGCCACACCGTGCGGTAGAATATCCAGACGGGACTTCTGCGGCTGATGAGTCTGCCTTTGCGTCGGGCAGAGGTTGCACAGGCCAGAATTCTTTCTTTGGGAACAGGCCCCTCGATAATTGTCTGGCGGTCTCCTGTGAGGAAGTACCCCTCAGGGCGTATGCGGCAAATTCTGTGAAGGACAAAGTCCCCGCTCTCTCTCCTGAAGAGGACCACGTCCCCTTTCTTCGGGTCACAGGTGAGGGGGCTGAGATATATCGTATCACGGTTGCTCCCCAGAAAAGGTACCATGCTGTCCCCTGTGACAATAGTAGAGACGGTCTGTCCCTGCGCTATCAGCTCACACAGGGCACTCAGGTAGCTCTTTGTGTCTATTGTTTTCATATAGTTTTATACATCGTTAAGAACGCCGCCCACAACATGGATGTCGCTTTCGACGAGGTGTCCCAGGGCGTCGTTGATAAAGTCTATGCGTGCAAATCCTTTTCTGATGAGCATGATTGCGGCATCAGCGCTCTTTGCAAGAACTGCGGAGTCTGTGAGCAGTCCTGTGGGGGCACTGTCCAGAATTACATAGTCAGCCTTGGATTCAACACAGGCGATAAGGTCTGAGATCTTATCGCTGGAAAGCAGGTAGGAGCCGTCCTCCAACGCCTCGCCACCGGGCAGGAACAGGAAGTTGGGGAAATCGTGATTGTTCTCTGCCTGTGCAGACTTGAGGTAGTCCATGAGGGAAATGTCTCCCTGCAGGTATTCGCCCAGGCCGATGCCTTCCTCCATATTGAAGATGACTCTGCCTGTGGGGTGTCTCAGGTCACAGTCAATAAGGACAACTTTCTTGCCGGCGGATGCCAGAGAAAGAGACAGGTTGGTAGCAAAGAGGCTCTTTCCTTCTCCTGCAGTGGCACTGGTGACAAGAAAGGTCTTGTGGTTGTGTTTATGGGCGTGATACTCCACTTTGTTCTTTATCATTCTCAGGGGTTCTGTCAGGATATCCTTCATATTGCTGTCAGTCATCAGGAAGTACTGCTCCACCTTACGGGAGCGCTTTTTGACAACGATTTTAGGTACTGTACCCAGACAGTTGATTCCCAGCTTTTTCTTGATATCGCTTTCGTACTGGATGGTTCTGTTTGTAACGAACACAAGCACGCTCCAGCCCAGTCCCACAGCCATACCAATGGCTATACCCAACAAAGCCTCTTTGATAAAGATCTTGTCGTTGTCGGGCTCATCAGGTACACCTGACTCGTCAAGAAGAGTCATCTCTACCTTGCCGATAATGGGCTCGGAAACGCTGGGATAGCATCTGATGACTGATTCAAGAGTGTCGTGAGCTCTCACCGGATCAAAATCCGTCACAGAGATTCTCAGCAGGTTTGTGTCGGGAGTAACCTCTGCGCTTACGCTTGCGGTGCTTGCAACACCCATATCTGCAGCTACGGTTCTGCCCAGCAGTCCGCTTGTGAGGATTGTGGGAAAGGTCTTTGCCATCTGTCGTGCAGCGGCATTGTTGTAGAATGTAGTATCGCCTGAGATGCTTTGCTCTTTTTTTATGTTTATCTTGAAGTCAGCGTATGCAGTGTAGACGGGTCTGTAGTCCACATATGCCTTTGCATAGGAGAGACCTCCGCCGATGATAATGCACAGCAGGAGCAGTCCCCACATACGGGGGAGCATCTTCAGAAAGTCAACTATAAGCACAAGAACATCTATGGTGTCCGCGGTGCTGACTCTGTCGTTTGATGAATTACTCATTTGCTATCCCTCTTAGTGTAATGTTTTGCTCGGTCCTGGGAGGATTTGGAGGAGCGGTGCTTGCCGTAGGCGCCGTAACGACCATAGGCACCGTATTTTCCGTAGCCTCCGTATCTGCTGTATTTTCCGTATTTACCATAGCGTCCGTAGCTTCCGTAGCTGTATCCACCATATCCGTAGCCGTATCCGTAACCAATGTTGATTACGGAGGAAGATGAGTAAACGTCGTTGAAAACACAGCCTGCAAGGCCCTGGGAATAGCGGTTAAGCAGGTCGATGGTGTCGTTGATAAAGGGTATCTTGGACTGGTTCTGCTTTACTACCAGCAGGGAGAAGTCAGAAAGCTTGGCAAGAATCTCGGTGTCTGCGCTATTCTTTGTGCAGGGGCCGTCGATGATAATATAGTCATATTCTTCTCTGGCATCCTGCATAAAAAGAGAGAACTCGTCGCTGGAGATGAATTCTGAGAAGCTGATACCCAAGGGGTTCTTCTCAGGATTATTCATAAGGCTGAGGTAGCTGTTTTCCTTGGTGTAAATCATATCTTCAATATCAGATACGGTATCTGTATCCTCAGGAAGCTGCAGTCCCAGAATTTCTGGCAGCACATCCTCGGAAGCTTTGCCGGAGATGAGGAGCACCCTTTTGTTTCTCTGTGCAAGTGAGAACGCAAGGTTGGCCGCGATAGTGCTCTTGCCCTCTTTCTTGCCGTATGATGTGACAAGGGCAACATTGCCCTCATGCTTATCGCAAAAATATATGAGGTTTGTGCGGATTTTCTTGATGGTTTCTCCGAAGCCAAAGCTGACAGCAGGAGCTGTCATAAGCATGCGCTTTTTCTTGCGCAGAACAAAGGCCTTTATGTTTCGGTAGGGGTGTTCGTGATACAGCACACCCAGAAGTTTGGCATCCAGCTTTTCGGATGCATCCCGCTCATTTTTGACCGTATCCTGATAGATAAAGAACAGCAGCATAATGATGAACAGGACTGCCGCAGATATAAAAAATACAGCGGTTCTCATCCTTGTGAAGTTAGGGGGATTTGAGGGAGCAGAGGGGAAGTTGGGGTCCTCAAAAACATCCAGAACAATATCAGGAAGCGTGTCTACAGAAAACTCTGGGAACAATTCCAGTAACGTGTTGAGCAGCATAAAGGAGGAGTAAGGAGTATCGCTGGAGACGGATACCTCCAGTAGGTTTGTGTCCGCCAGAACGTTTATGCTCAGGGTAGCATCGAACTTTTTCATATCCAGCTCTTCGGCTACCTGCTGCTTGAGGATGCTGTTGTCCATAACTGCCTTGATGGTGTCTGTCAGTCGCTGGGTTTCCTTTGTGTTTCCGTATGTACCGATGCCGCTGTCCTTGGCAGATACGATCATGGTGCATCGGGAGACGTAGATCGGCTCGTAGGTCTCTGCGGCAACCATACCCGCAAGGACAGACAGCAGAAATGCTATGCTGATGATTACGAGCCAGTTCTTGAGAACATCCCGTATGGCAATATAAAGTATATCAAGATAATTCGGTTTAGAGGATTTTTCCATAATGAATGACCTTCCTGTGATGCTTATTCAACGACTACTATCATTCGGGTTCTGCCTGCGGCGGTGTCTGTGGTGACTATATAGTCAGCATAGTATGTGCCGGGAACAGAGGTGTCTACGTTGTCAGCGTCTATAGTGAGGGTTCCTTCTTCTGAGGAGCTCTTGAAGTAGGCGTCCTCAACAAAGGTCTGTCCCTGAGAAAGATATGTGAGGTACTTTGTGAGTTTCACATCGATGCCTGTGTACTTTGAGTCGTATATCATAATCTCGGTGTTCAGATAGGAGGTTTTGCCGCAGCTGTCTGTGACGCGATACTCCACAGGGTATGTTCCCGGGGTCATGTTGTCGATGAGATTATCGAGACCGTATCTTACTCTGGCGGTCAGGTCTCCGTCCAAAGTGCTGTTTGCGCGGACACCGTTGAGCACGTTAATGCGTGAACCCTCGGGATAACACAGAGGCGCGGAGAGCGAGAAGGTGGGGGGCTCGTAGTCGGTATATATGAGGGTGCGTTCAAACCGTGCAACGTTGAGTCTGTCGTCGATAGCGGCGTAGGTAACGATACGCTGGTTTTCGGCGATAAAGTTAGAGATTTCTTCGATGACGATTGTGTCGCTGACATCTCCGGAGACCTTGTCGTAGGCAGTAACTTCGCGGAGGAGATCCTCCTCTGTAACAGAGACACTTGCGGTTATTGTGGGTTCATCACAAGAGAACACCGGGGGATACGGATCCTCGATGTTGTTCTTGTATTGTCTGTAGAAAACTGCTGTACAGATAGTCAGGACAAGCAGCACTAAACAGATGATGTTCTTTTTCATCTTGCACCTCGTTGTATGTGTAAGTTTATTTTGAGTTCAGGAGTCCGTACAAATCCAGCAGAGCAAGTCGCTCTTTGCCAATGCGCAGGGATGCGGATGGGGAATTGTCTTTTCTTCCCTTTGTCTCCATACCATAGGACAGGAGTCTGTGAGACCAGGCAACAGGAAGAAGCAGGGGACTCTTGGTTGCGTACGAATATTTTTTATTCAGCTGTTTGGCTGGAGGAAAAAGCCTGCGGGTTATGCGGGTGCTATTTCCTTGGACAGCGTCCAGAGTGATGCTGCTGCTGTGTCGTCTGCTCATAGAGGAGCTTCCGTACACTCCCGCGCCCAGAATATCCGCGAGCATAGGCTCAGGGTCTGGGTTTACCTTCTGCCATTTTGCGGGGTAGCAGGCGACTTTGGGGTCAAAGTTCAGATATTTGCTGCCTATGGCAAATATTGCCGCGGCAAATTTCTCTGCATTGAGAGACTTGCAATCTGAGAAGAGTTTCTCCCAGTTGATATCTTTTCCGTAGCAATTGGCAAACATCACGATGTCGCAAATCTGACGGATGCCTGTGCCGCTGTGGAGAAAATGCTTGAGAGCGTGGAGGATCAGATATAGCAGATGGTCATCGGGGGACAGGGTCCTGACGCTGACAGAGTCAACGGTGATGACCTCGGTCCTGTGGGCTGAGTCTTGGAACAATCGGTTCCAGGAGTTGAAGTAATCTGATGCCACAGAGAATAAGGAGCTGTGAAGCTCGAGATAGAGTCCGTCGCTGCGGACAAAGGAGGTCTGGTATTCCCCCGGCTTTGCGCTTATGAGTCCAAGCTCGGTGAGTATCTCAGAATATCGGGGAAAATCCTTAGGAGGAACAAGCAGGTCCTCGTCTGAGGATTGTCTCAGGTCGGGCTTTGGGTAAAGCTGGCGACAGACAATACCCTTGACAACAATGGGGGCAAAGTGTGAGTCACACAGGCTTTTGTATACAGAAAGGAAGTTACTTGTGCGGTTCACCTGCTGCATGGTCATTAGCCTGACAGCAGAGCGGATACCCTCTGGCTGAAACTCACGAAAGGACGGGTCGTCATAGACTGCGTCATAAACAAGGGGAAGAACTTTGTGTTCTTGCGCCAGCCTGCAGATATGCTCCCAGCCCTCAGAAGGTATAGGTGTGTCACAGACAAACCTCTCGCCCATGAGAGCGGATTTCAGTATTCTCAAAAAAAGCTTGTCCCACATTTTCATTCTTCCTTTTGCTCAAGGGATGCTATACATAATTAATTATAGCACAAACAATATATATATCAAAGGAATTTTTTTGAAATCACGGCTTTTTTGTTAACTTTTTGTCTAAAATACAAAATCTCCCGCAGGAGATAATCTGCAGGAGATTGGTGGGATTTATATATTCGGTTCGGTTTTGCGGTTACAGGTTGTCTGCGAGTTTTTGCAGGGCGTCCTTATAGGCTCTGCTCACCTGACACATATACTCGGGCTTGTCGTCAAAGCAGCCGGTCTCAGAGTAGGTGACAGCGGCACAGTTCATACAAAATTTCTGATCGGGACATGAGGTGCACTCGGGACACAGGCGGATAGAAGAACTCTGTGTCCGCAGGGATTCCCACGCATTCAGAAATCCTTCTTCGAAGGGGTGGGTTGCGGGTTTGTCTATCATTCCGCAGAGGGTGAGTCGTCCGTCCCATGTAAGCCAGAACTGAGAGCGTCCTGCCAGACATCGGATGGGATCGCCTACATCCAGGTCGCAACCTCTCTGAAGAGGAGCGTCAAGGTTTTTTGCGCGGAGTCTGACGGCGTCGGGACCTTCGCGGAAAAGCATATCTTTGACGATAAGATCGCCGACCTGCTCGGGGGTGAGTCGGGAGAATTCGCTGCAGGTGTCACATCCGGAACGACGGGTGGGAGGGAAACAGTAGTTTGTCATCCTAAGCTCGTATCCTCTGTCTTTGGCAAAATTCTCAAGCTCCAGCCAGCGATGATAGTTTTCGGGAGTGATGGTAGTGTTAAGGTGTGTGAGGATACCCTCGTCGGACAGCCAGGAGAGGGCATCCATAACCTTATCGAAAGCGTCATCGTTTCCGCACAGATGCTCATAATCCTCCCTGCATACACCATAGAGGGTGATGTTTACCTGTGAGGGAGGCAGACGATGCCACAAGCTGCGGATTTCGGGGGT
>JAFTHZ010000035.1 GCA_017457155.1 Ruminococcus sp. | reverse complement strand
CTACTGGGGCGGCACAGGCGCTTCTGTTGAGTGGTCCGGTGTAGAGATGAATTTCGTTGAGACCAACGAGTATGGTCAGGACGTATATAGCTATGATGTTCCTGCAGATGTAACAGGCATCGTATTCAACAACGGCATCGACGGCAACACAAACCAGACAGTAGACGTTACTGAGGGTATTGAGAACAATGCAGGTTTCTATCCTGACGAGCAGGGTACAGACGGCAAGTGGACAGTTGGTACATACACATACAAGACTGATACACCTGATGAGACAACCGCAGTTCCCGTAGTTACAACAGTAGTAACTACTGCAGCAGTGCTCACAACAGTACCCGTAGTTACAGATGCTCCTGCAACAACAGCAGCACCCGTAGTTACAGACGCTCCTGCAACAACAGCAGCACCCGTAGTTACAGATGCTCCTGCAACAACAGCAGCACCCGTGGTTACAGACGCTCCTGCAACAACAGCAGCACCCGTAGTAACAGATGCTCCTGCAACAACAGCTCCCGCTGTTACAGATGCTCCTGAGAAAATCGAGGCAGGTTACTATCTGGTAGGTTCCCTCAATGGTGAGGACTACTGGTCAGCAGACACACTCACAGCAGACAGAAAGCTCAAGGAGAACTCCAAGGTTGACGGCGAGTACATGCTGGACTACACCTTCTATCTCAACGACGAGGTTAAGGTTGTATACTTCAATGGTACAGAGATCGAGACTTGGTACAACGACGGCGGCGACAATTACAAGATCGGCGAGCCCAAGGTAGGCGAGGGTACAGTATACTTCATGCCTGAGGGTAACGAGAGCTGGTCTTACTTCTACTTCACAATTCAGCCCAAGGAGCCCGCAACAGATGCTCCCGAGACTACAACCCCCGCAGCAACAGAGCCTGCTCCTGAGGAGCCTGACGACTCAACAGTTCTTTACATGAAGCCCAACAGCAACTGGAAGAAAGACAACGCCAGATTCGCAATGTATCTGTGGGATGATGGCGGTGCAACTGTCTGGGTTGACATGAAGGACACAAATGGTGATGGGATTTATGAGGCAGAGATCCCAGCTGGCAATTGGGTCAACGTTATCTTCTGTCGTATGAATCCCTCAGCTACAACAAACAACTGGACAAATAAGTGGAATCAGACATCTGACCTGAAGATTCCCACCGACGGAAACAATATGTATTCTGTTACAGGATGGGACAATGGTGCAGGTACCTGGAGTAAATTCGCAGGCTGATTACTTCTTACCGGCAGTTTCCTTAATTAATACGGGAGGCTGACTCTTCGGAGTCAGCCTCTTTTTTATGTTTGCGTAACTATTGCTCTTTTGCCTTTTCGTGATATAATGTATTGTAGAAAGGTGTGGTATTATGTTGCTTTATGATATAACAGGAGATATTATGACCGCCAAGGTTTACGAGGGAGATCCTGTTCCCGTACACAATTACATAAAAAGCATAGAGGCGGGAGATGACTATAATCTGTCAGAGTTTTCTATGTGCAGTCATAACGCAACTCACATTGACGCTCCCTATCATTTCGATCCTGACGGACAGAAGATAGGTGATATGAGGTTGTCCACATTTTACGGACAGTGTACTGTAGTTACCATAAAAGGTGTTCTGACAGGACAGGATATGGAGAAGCTTCTGCCATATTGTAAAAAACGTCTCATTCTGCATGGAGATGGCGAGGCATATATATCCAACAGCGCCGCTGTGGTTATTGCAGATAGCGATATTGTTCTGGTGGGAACAGACGGATTGTGTCTGTCAACTGCTTTTGACGAGATGCGTGTGCACATGGAACTTGCCAGAAAGGGCATAGCTGTGCTTGAGGGGCTAGATCTGGAGGGAATAAAGGACGGAGAGTATACTCTTTGTGCGTTCCCGCTCAAGCTGTCTGACTCTGAGGCGGCGCCCTGCCGAGCAATCCTTCTGGAGCAGGAAAAAGGATTCTGATTTTTTATTATCATTAACACGTTACGGAGTGGAATTATTTGAAGAAAATTGCGATTTTTGATCTGGACGGAACTCTGGTAAATTCTATATATGATCTGGCGGACAGTGTGAATGCTGCTCTCAGGATGTGGGATCTGCCCTGCCACAGTACAGATTCCTACTATACTTTTGTCGGCAATGGTATGGAGCATCTGGTGCGTACCGCAATGGGTGACAAAGGATCGGATGATGCACTTTATTCTCAGGTCAGAGCTGACTTTGACAGAATATATGCGGAGCATTGCAACGACAAGACATGCGCCTATGATGGGTTGGAAGATGTTCTCAGCAAGCTTGAAAGCGCAGGTGTTGATACGGCTGTGCTGTCCAACAAGGCTCATGTTTATGTAGGAGATATTCTTAAAAAGAATTTTCCTCACCATGCTTTTTCTCTGGCATGGGGTCAGCAGGATGGCATAAAACGCAAGCCTGATGGTGAGGGTGTTCTGCGTATGCTGGATGCTTTGGGATATGATCAGAGTGACTGCGTATATATAGGTGACAGCAACGTAGATGTGCTTACTGCTCAGAATGCAGGAGTTGATGTTATCGGTGTGCTCTGGGGATTCCGCTCCGAGGAGGAGCTTCGGGAGTACGGTGCTCACAATATCGTCAGTACACCCGAGCAATTATATAATATGATTATTACATTATAATAGTGAGTTGAATATGATTAAAAGAAACTACCAGCGAGAGTTGGATGAGCTTATAGACAGACTATGTATAGAGAATAAGGTGCCCACACTGACACTTCACAGTTGTTGTGCGCCTTGTTCCAGTTATTGCCTGGAGTATCTGTCCGAGTACTTTCGCATCAATGTTGTGTATTATAATCCGAACATATCCTCCCGTGAGGAATATGACCTCAGACTGTCTGAACAGAGGAGACTCATCCATACTATGGAGTTCAAGCATCCTGTGACTCTTACTGGTTGTGACTATGAGCCCTCTGAGTTTTATGAAATTGCAAAAGGACTTGAGAAATGCCCCGAAAGAGGCGAGAGGTGTCTTGCGTGTTACCGACTTCGGTTAGAGTATGCAGCTCAGCAAGCCGTAAGGGATGGCTCAGATTTCTTCGCTACCACCCTGACCCTGAGCCCTCTGAAGGATGCCTCGGCACTCAATAGTATTGGCGAGAGTCTGTCACAGGAGTATGGTGTCAGGTATCTTAGCACAGACTTCAAGAAGAAAAACGGATATAAGCGTTCTATCGAATTGTCACGTGAGTATAATCTTTACAGACAAGACTTCTGTGGATGCGTATATTCCAAAAGACAAACATCCGACAAGACTCTTTGAGAGGAGTTTTTTATTATGTCCTGTAAACCTCTGACTTTGAAAATATACATATTTATACTGATTATTCTGATGGTGCTGAGCGTGACAGCCTGCACAGAGAACAAAGAGGAAACTCTGCCTGCAACTGAGCCTGTGTCGACCACAACACCTGTGCAGACTCTGCCTGTGCAGGAGAAGATCACCGACGAAGAATCTGCACTCAATGTTGCCATAGAGCTTGTAAGTATGTGGGACATATTCTACAACACAGGCACCTGTTGCGTCAGCACACAGGGCAGCGGAGACCTTTCGGAGTTTGTCCCGGATGGAACTGATGGGTGGAAATCCTACAGAGAAATCAGCTGTTGTCTATCTGAAGAGGATGCATCTGCCCACAGAAATCTATACATAGAGCAGGCGCTTGCGGATGAATACAGCTTTGATGACAAGTTGTTTCTTGCGGATGGTGTACTGTGTGTGGGGATGGAGCAGGATTGGGTCACCTTTGATATAGCAACAGGGCTCTCGGTTACATCTTTCTCAGAAGAAGCTGTTTCGGTCGAGAGCAAAGCTCTCTTTGTTGGAGCAGAACCCAAGGACTGCACCTTTGACATAGTGTATTCACAGGGCAGATATCGTATATCACAGGTTGACATTCAGGAATGATATACTATATATAAGCAAAATAAATTCATAAAACATACGAAAATTTACCTTTATTTAGGTTTTTGTGACAATAAACAAAAAAATGACAATGTTTGGAGAAAAAACATAAATAAACGCACACTATTTTGTGAATAAAATACTTGATTTTTGTTTTTATATAGATTATAATGATAATGCCTAAAAAGCATAAAATTAAAAGGAGGAAAATCAAATGTCCAAAAACAAGAAGATTCTCTCTCTGATTCTGGCAATCGTTATGGTATTCAGCGTAGCAAGCGTTGGTATCATCTCTTCTTTTGCACTTTCAGAGGGCGAGTTCCATGTTGTTGCTGGTGCTGCTGAGCTGTGTGGTTCTAATTGGGATCCCTCAGACACAAACAACCAGATGACATGGAATGCAGACAAGGGTATATACGAGAAGGTATATACAAACGTTGCTGCTGGTACCTATGATTTCAAGGTTACCACAGGCGGTTCATGGGACATCGCTGACTTTAATCTCACTGGTGATGCAAAGTACGGCGGTCCTAACGCAACAGCAGAGGTAACTCAGGATGGTTCCACAGTTACTATCGGTTTCGATGGTACTAAGGCTCTCCTCGAGATTACAGCTGGCGGCGGATCTGTTGATCCCATCCCCACAACTCCCGTTGATCCTATCCCCACAACTCCTGTAGTTCCCGGCGAGACAATGACAGTTTACTTCGAGAACAACTGGATGTGGCCTGACGCTAAGATCTATGTATGGGGCGGTTCTGCTCCTGCTATGGAGTGGCCCGGCGTAGATATGACCTACGTTGATACAACAGCTGATGGCTACGATAGATACTCCATCGAGCTTCCCACTGATATCACCGGTATCGTATTCAGCGGTACAGGCGGATATGGTCTTGACCAGTCTGCTGACGTTACAGAGGGTTGGTATGACGGCGTATGCTTCTACATGACATATGATGAGGCTACAAATACAAAGCCCTGCGCATCCTATGAGTATGCTCCCATCGGAACAGAGCCTAAGGAGACAGAGCCCAAGGAGACTGAGCCCAAGGTTACAGAGACTGAGCCCAAGGTTACAGAGACTGAGCCTAAGGGTACAGATCCCGTTGTTACAGAGAAGGGTGTTATCGTTGATGGCACAAAGTACGATGTAACAGTTGGCAAGACAATCACTTACACATTCGAGCTCCAGGCAGCAAGACTGTTCGAGGATATCCAGGGTACAGTTACATACGACGCAACTAAGCTTGAGCTGGTTCGTCACCTGTCCGATGATCCCGACGTAGCTGACTGGGAGGTTGAGGGCCCCATCGCTTGCCCCAACCTGACATCCGGCCTCATCTACAACGCTGGTATCGAGGGTCTCGTTAAGTTCAACGCAACTAACGTTTCCGGCTTCAACTTCAAGGAGGAGAAGGTTCTCATCACTCTGGAGTTCAAGGTTCTTGACGATACACTCTCCACAATCGACACTGTTATCGAAGAGATGACAATCAAGGGTGGCGAGGAGTCTTACTTCACAGGCGGCCAGCAGGTTATCACAGATGGTCTCACAACTGTTGAGACTCTCGACGGTAATGGCCCCATCATAACAGAGCCTACTGAGACTGAGCCCAAGGAGACTGAGCCCAAGGAGACTGAGCCTAAGGAGACTGAGCCTAAGGTAACTGAGTCCACACCTGTTGTTGGTGAGGATACACTCACAATCTACATTGCTGGTACAGACAAGGTTTATACAGCATATGTTGGCGATAAGGTAACTTACACATTCGATCTCGAGGCAGCAAGACTGTTCGAGGATATCCAGGGTAAGGTTACTTACGACGCAGCAAAGCTTGAGCTTGTTCGTCACCTCTCCGATGATCCCGACGTAGCAGATTGGGAGATCGAGGGTCCCATCGCATGTCCCAACCTCACATCCGGCCTTATCTTCAATGCTGGTATCGAGGGTATCGTAAACTTCAACGCAACTAACGTTTCCGGCTTCAACTTCAAGCAGGAGAAGACTCTCATCACTCTCGAGTTCATCGTAGCTGGTACTGGTGAGACAACAATCTCCACTCTGGTTGAGGAGATGACAATTAAGGGCGGCGAGGATTCTTACTACACAGACGGTGAGCCCGCTATCACAGAGGGTCTCGTTCGTGACGAGTATCTCGATGTTCCTGATCATCCTGTTGTTCCTGGCACAACTGTAACAGAGCCCAAGGAGACAGAGCCCAAGGAGACAGAGCCTAAGGTAACAGAGCCCAAGGAGACTGAGCCCAAGGAGACAGAGCCTAAGGAGACTGAGCCTAAGGAGACTGAGCCTAAGGAGACAGAGCCTAAGGAGACAGAGCCTAAGGAGACTGAGCCTAAGGAGACTGAGCCTAAGGAGACTGAGCCTAAGGTAACAGAGCCTAAGGAGACTGAGCCTAAGGTAACAGAGCCCAAGGAGACTGAGCCCAAGGTAACAGAGCCTAAGGAGACTGAGCCCAAGGTAACAGAGCCTAAGGAGACAGAGCCCAAGGTTACTGATCCCGCAGCTACAACAACTGCTCCTGCTCCCAACACAAGTGATGCAACAGGCGCAACAGGCACACCCGGTACAAACGGTGATGCAGTTGACACTGGTGCAGCAGCATACATCTATGTTGCAATCGCTATCCTGACAATGGCAGCATTCGCAGTAGTTGTTCTCCGCAAGAGAGTTAACGGCTAATCCTAAAAACAACAAATAGTTAATTTTAATTATTATGCTTTTTCGCCCCTCCGATTTTTCGGAGGGGCGTTTTTTGTCCATTGGTATTTTTTTGAGGGAAAGCTCAAAGATACACACAATTAATGAGATATTTGTTTTTAACTCTGTTGTTGTCGTCCGTAGATTTATTATGTAATATTTCGTTGTGTTTTCCTGATAATTGAGATATAATAAACTTGAAATACAAGTTTACATAATAGTCTGATAATGTGAGTTGTTATTATTAAAAACAGAAGGAGAGGCTTCAATGAAAATATTCAGATCGCTTTGTGTGTCTATACTTGCTCTTGTTTTAATATCCTCGTCTTTCATCTGTGCTTATGCTGTGGAGAAGGCGACTATCTGCGGGGCTTCGGTTCCTGTAGGCAGTACCGTTATATACAACTTCTGTGTCTCCGATGCTCAGCAGAAAATCATGGGTGCTCACCTTGAATTTTACTATGACAGAGATTCTCTCACCCTCGAGAGCGTTACCGATAATATGAAGAACTCCACCGTTAACGAGGACGTAAACCAGACGGGTCGTATTATTGTTCTCAATTCCCTTATCAATGGCGGCAGTGGCCTTAATTGCAGCAGCAAAAAAAAGCTTGTTTCTATAACTTTCACCGTAGATGCGCCTCTGACTTCCAATATCACATATTATATTCCTTATCTCTATGACGCTAATCTGGAGAATCTGAATGAATATACTTTCAGCGCTGATATTTTAGTTGACGATGAAGTAGTCCTTGAGGGGCAGACCCCTGTTCTGGAAGATGTTTCTCTGAGGGATGATGTAACTGATGTGGGTGATTTTGAAAACACAACCAGCGGAAAACCCAACTCTGCTTCTGTGCCTTCGAAACCACATTTCGGAGACACTCTGTACACAAACACAGAACCTGATTCTGACGATACACAGGCCAAAACTACCGAGCCAAATTCCGAACAGGTAACTTCTACAACAACCGAAGTCACAGAGCTGCCTTCTGAAACAGTAACAGATGAAACAGATGCAGACAAGGAAGAAAATGAGGAAACAAACAGGGATAAAGATTCGGATGAAGAAAAAGATGAGAGTGGTTTTTCTGGCAGTACTCTGCTGATTGTGTTCCTGAGTCTTTTAGTTGTTATCCTTGTTGTTGGATGTGTTATTCTGACTGTTTATATTATTAGGAAGAATAAGAACTAATTACCTTAAATTTCTGAAAATCATCATTGTATTTACACATTATATGTTGTATAATGTTTATATTGCGGACTTATTTCCATGATTCGCAATTCTACTAATGTATTCATGGGAGGTTTATCATGAAAAATACTATGAAAAAAATCCTTGTAACTGCTCTCTGTCTGCTTATGCTTTGTCTGTCACTTGTGACAGCATCTGCGGATGAGGCGGCTATGGTCAACGGTTTCTCTGCTCCTGTCGGAAGCACCGTTACATATACCCTGAATATTTCTGATGCAAGTCAGAAAATTGCTGGTGCACACCTTGAGTTTTATTATGACAGAGACTACCTTACACTTCAGTCAGTAACAGCTGACAATATGGCAAACTCCACTATCAACAATGACGTGAACCAGACAGGCCGTATCCTTGTTATCAATTCCCTTGTGAACGGCACATCAGGTCTCGCATGTACAGAGAAGACTGCTCTCGTTACTCTTACCTTTGAGGTAGCTGCCAAGGGCGACACCAACATCACCTACTATGTACCTTACCTCTACGATATAGACATGGTGAACTTGTACGAGTACACATTCACAACCGACCTTACAATTGACGGTGTTGTTGCCACAGCAGATGAGGCTCCTATTCTTGAGGATGTGTCAAAGCGTGACGATGTTACCGACAAGGGCGACTTTGCAAACAACCCACAGGGCACAGGCTCAGGCGAGCCCCAGGCGGTGATTTCTACAAACGCCGCAGGTGAGATTCTTGATTCCAACGGCAACGTGGTTCAGGGACAGCCTGTCACAGATGCTCAGGGCAATATCATTGGTGTTACTCCCGGAACAGACAAGAGCCTCAGCAGTGGTACCATCGTGGCTATTGTCTGTGGCGGAGTCGTTGTCGTTGCAATCGGCGCTCTGATTGCAATGAAGGTGATCAACGACAAGAAGGCTGATTCTGATGAGGCAGAGGATAAGAAGAAGTCTGCAGAGAAGAAAGAATCCTCAGAGAAGAAAGCTTCCGATAAAAAGGAAGAAGAGTAATTATTTTTATATAGTATAGGATAGTATATTACACAACTGAATATAGTGCGGTAGCAAATATGCTATCGTAAAAAAGCAAAAAAGTGCAAAAAGTCAAATTAAGTCCTTGATTTTTTGCACTTATTGTTATATAATGTTTTTGCCGAAAATTCATTCGGTAGAATAGTACTATTTTATTAGGAGGAATTGAAATGTCCAAAAAAATCATCAGTGTTCTTTTGGCAGTCGTTATGGTACTCGCAATGGGTACTGTAGCTCTGGTTTCTGTTTCTGCTGATCTGGCTGACCTTCCTGAGGTTGCTGACGGTTGCAACAGATACTACTTCTACCTTCCCGAGAACTGGAAGAACGACTACGCTTACACCGCCGGTATTTACTGGTGGGAGGGCACAGACGCTCACGGTGCATGGCCCGGAATCGAGGCAGTGCCCGGCGACATCGACGGCGTCTACTACTACGATGTACCCCAGGATGTTACTTCCATTATCTGGAACAACTTCCTTGATGGCGGTACAGACCCCACACTCCCCATCTACACAGCAGCTATTCAGACCGTTAACATCGGTACTGAGTACTACGATCCCGGTGAGAGTGACAACTATCCCGAGGGTACAGACAGCTTTGATGGCATGATCTATGTTACTGACTTTGACAAGATCGACGTCAACCCCTACAGCGGTAAGATGACTGTTGGCGGCGAGTGGTACTACTACTACGGCAACGGCGAGTATGGCTTTGCACCTGTTAAGGGTGAGGGCGAGATCTTCACCGGTAGCCACACAGGTCAGGAGACACTTCCCGACGATTCAGGTTCTACAACAGCTCCTGTTTCTTCCGATGTAACTCCCACAGAGACAGAGCCCAAGGAGACTGAGCCCAAGGAGACTGAGCCTAAGGTAACAGAGCCTAAGGAGACAGAGCCCAAGGAGACAGAGCCTAAGGTAACTGAGCCCAAGGAGACAGAGCCCGGCACATCCTACGATACATACATCACAGTTGATGGCGTATCCTACGGCGCAAACATCGGCGAAGTTTTCACTTACACAATGGATCTTACAGCAGCAAGACTGTTCGAGGATATCCAGGGTCAGGTTAGCTATGACGGCACAGTTCTTGAGCTGACACGTTACCTGTCCGACGATCCCGACATCGCTGACTGGGAGATTGAGGGACCCATCGCATGTCCCAACCTGACATCCGGCCTTATCTTCAACGCTGGTGTTCAGAACGTAGTTAAGTTCAACGCAACTAACGTTTCCGGCTTCAACTTCAAGCAGGAGAAGGTTCTCGTAACTCTCCAGTTCACAGTTGTAGCAGCTGGCCAGACATCCATTGACAGCGTTATCGACGAGATGACAATCAAGGGTGGCGAGGAGTCCTACTTCACAGATGGTAAGCCTTCCGTAACAGAGGGTCTCTCTCTCATCGAGTCTGTCACCGCTGAGAAGGCAGAGCCCGGCACAACCGAGCCCAAGGAGACAGAGCCTAAGGAGACAGAGCCCAAGGAGACAGAGCCCAAGGTAACTGAGCCCAAGGAGACAGAGCCCAAGGTTACTGAGCCCAAGGAGACAGAGCCTAAGGTAACTGAGCCCAAGGAGACAGAGCCCAAGGTAACTGAGCCCAAGGAGACAGAGCCTAAGGTAACTGAGCCTAAGGAGACAGAGCCTAAGGTAACTGAGCCTAAGGAGACAGAGCCCAAGGCTACTGAGCCTGGTGCAGATGAGCCTGTAGTAACAGAGCCTGCAGCTACAACTTCCGTACCTGCTCCCAACACAACTGACGCAACAGGTGCAACAGGTAACGCTGGCACAGCTGGTGATGCAGTTGACACAGGTGCAGCAGCATACATCTATGTTGCAATCGCAATCCTGACAATGGCAGCATGTGCAGTTGTTGTTCTTCGCAAGAAGGTTAACGGCTAATTTTTAAAAGTGAATTTGGATAATTAATTTTCAACGATTAATTATTTATGCTTTTTCGCCCCTCCGGCAACGGAGGGGCGTTTTTCTATGCCTTGAGTTTTCTTGTGCAAGCAAGTCGGGCATATCCCTGCAAGCCTTGTCATATACTTATTTGTAGATAACAGGCGGGAGGGACATGTATGATTGATAAGCTTCGTTGCATTTTCTGTGGTTTGTTAGGCCTGTGTCTTGTTTTTGTGGCAGGGTTATGCTTATGGGAGCGTTCCTCGAGCTTTCCTGTTGGGAAGACCACCGCTGTTCTTGCGGCCGCCGCCCTTACTATGCCCGACGGAGACTATCCTGTGTCCTATGCTTCGGAACCTACTGTAGCTCCAAACATCCCGTCTCCCACGGCTCCGGCAGATTCTGCCCCTGAGAATTCTCATATTATTGTGCAAGAGGACGTTTTCAGCGAAGATCCCTCTGTTTATGATGACAGGGTACATTTGCCCGTGTACGAGAGAGAGTATTCAGAGGGAGATTCAGAGTATGATACCTTTTCTCTGAAGAATACCACCTCTTATGTTCCTGATATAAGCTCCCTGTTGTCTGAACCGCTGAGCTTTGATGTTACTGATGACGACGAAGTTCAGGTGCTTATTTACCATACCCATACCAGCGAGAGCTATCTTACTTATGATGCGGGGTACTATCATCAGGACTTTTATCCCAGAAGTACTGATCCCCAGAGAAATATGCTCAGAGTAGGGGAGGCTGTTGTTCAGACTCTCAATAGCCTTGGGATAGGAGCTGTTCAGGCCACAGAGATTCATGATGACCCCCAGTATACAGGAGCTTACTCCAGAAGTCGTGCGACCATAGAGGAGTATATGACTCTGTATCCCGATATCAAGGTAGTGCTGGATATACACAGGGATTCCATAAGCTTTGGGGATGAGGGTGGGAAGGTAAAGCCCACTTTCACATACAATGGAAAGAAAGCAGCCCAGATTATGATTATGTCAGGATACCCAGGTGAGAACTCAGAGGGCTTTTCTCACTGGCAGGATAATCTGGCCTTTGCGTTGAAGCTTCAGAGCACTGCCGAGTCCATGTATCCGGGGATGACCCGTCCATTGTACCTTGGAAATTTTACATATAATATGGATGTTTGCAGCGGTTCTCTGCTTATAGAGGTGGGCACAGACGTTAATACGCTTTCTGAGGCGGTCTATACAGGACAATTGTTGGCAAATGTACTTGCCAAGGTATTGCAAAGCTGAGGCGGTTTTGCTATAATAAGACTAATAATAGGGAAGAATTTGGAGTTTTGAGAATAAAGGAACGATAAACCATGAAAAAACCTGCATTGTTCTTAATGATATTTATATTATTTGCCCTGTGGGGAATGGGTGCTGTCTATGCAGAGCCCACTACAGGTTATCAGGACTACGACGATGAAACTTACGCCAACGAGGTCTATACAGAGACTACCGTATATTATGAGGATGTTACAGAACCTCAGTATACAACCGAGATGGTAACAGACCCTGCTGAGGCGGATACTCAGGCTCAGCAGTCCTCTACTGCTCCCACAACTGAGCAGAGTACAAATCCTCCTGCAGATGATGACGATAACGGGGATGACGATTATTACTCTCTGCCCGAGATTGCTTCTGAGGATGTGGATATTCCCTCTGCCATTGGCGGCAACCTTGAGGAGAACGAGTCAGACCTTTTCTGGGGTTTTGTGGCATGGATATGTATCGGTGTGGGCATAGCGGTTATCTTTGCAGTGCTCCTTACTACCAAAACCCGCGCTTTCCGCAACAGCGGCAAGAAGCGTTACTCATCAGGTGACAAGATTTCAGGCAAGCAGCGCCTGCTCAATGATAAGTACTATACAAACAATAAACGAAGATAATATGAATATAGGTAATCTAAATATAGATGGTCTTGCTACTTTGGCACCTATGGCTGGAGTAGCAGACAGAGCATTCAGAGAACTTTGTGTTTCCTTTGGGGCGGCTATGTGTGTGACCGAGATGGTCAGCGCCAAGGGTATCTCCTATAACAGCAAGAAGAGTGCATCTCTTATGGAGATATCAGATGAGGAGCGTCCCTGTGGAGTACAGCTTTTTGGTTGCGAACCTGATACCATGGCTTTTGCTGCAGAGTTTTCTCTCAGGTATAAACCTGATTTTCTGGATATTAATATGGGTTGTCCCGTGCCCAAGGTCAATTCCATCGGTTGCGGATGTCAGCTGATGACAGATCCGCAGCTTTGCGGTAGAATTGTTGAATCTGTCAGCAAGGCCGTGGATATTCCTGTTACCGTCAAAATACGCAAAGGTATCGACGATGACCATGTGAATGCGACCCAGGTGGCTTTGTGTTGTGAGCAAGCAGGTGCATCTGCAATTGCTGTTCATGGCAGGACCCGCGCTCAGATGTACAAGCCCTACGCTGATCTTGATATTATTAAACAAGTGAAGAATACAGTCAGCGTTCCTGTTATTGGCAACGGCGATATTTTTACAGCACAGGATGCTGTGAGGATGTATGAAGAGACAGGCTGTGACATGGTTATGGTAGGCAGAGGAGCTATGGGAAATCCATGGATCTTCAGCGAGATAAACGCATACCTGAAGGGGGAGGTGTTACCTCCCGCTCCCACAATGGCTCAGAAGCTGGACGTTATGCGCAGACATATTGAGGCTCTGTGCAGATACAAGGGAGAGAACGTTGGTATGAGAGAAGCCAGAAAGCACGTTGCCTGGTATATAAAAGGTTTTCACAGTGCAGCATCCCTTCGTAATGAGGCAGGAACCCTCCGCACTCTGGAGGATTTTTATACATTGTTAAAACGAGTTGTAAAAACTCAGGAAATATAAGGATTGGAGAAACAAAATGGACGTTAGAACAAACATCGAATTTGTGTCACAGTTTGACAGCGAAGTAGCAAAGGCAATGGATCTGGAGTATCAGAGACAGTGTCGCAATATTGAGCTTATTGCCAGCGAGAATATCGCTTCTCCCGCAGTTATGGCTGCTATGGGTACAGTTCTCACCAATAAATATGCAGAGGGCTACCCCGGCAAGCGTTACTACGGCGGATGTCAGTGTGTAGATATCGTAGAGGATATTGCCAGAGATCGTGCATGTAAGCTTTTCGGTGCAGAGCACGCAAACGTACAGCCCCACTCAGGTGCACAGGCAAACCTTGCTGTTTATTTTGCTATGCTTGAGGCAGGGGACACTGTTATGGGTATGAGTCTTGCAGAAGGCGGCCATCTTACCCACGGTTCACCCGTAAATATGTCCGGCAAGATCTACAACTTCGTTCCCTATGGTGTAGATCCTGAGACTCATGTTATTGATTATGATAAGGTTCTGGAGATTGCCAAGGAGTGCAAGCCCAAGCTCATCGTTGCAGGTGCTTCTGCATATCCCAGAGTAATTGATTTCGCAAAATTCAGAGAGATCGCAGACGAGGTTGGCGCATATCTGATGGTAGATATGGCTCACATCGCAGGCCTTGTCGCAGCAGGTGTTCATCCCAGTCCTGTTCCTTACTGTGATTTTGTTACTACAACTACCCACAAAACTCTCCGTGGTCCCAGAGGCGGACTTATCCTCTGCAAGGAGGAGTATGCCAAGGCAATCGATAAGGCTATCTTCCCCGGATCACAAGGTGGTCCTCTGGAGCATATCATTGCAGCCAAGGCAGTTTGCTTCGGTGAGGCACTTGATCCCTCCTTCAAGACTTACGGCGAGAATATCGTGAAAAATTGTAAGGTTCTGGCTGATGCTCTTGTTGCAAAGGGTCACAAGCTGGTAAGCGGCGGTACAGACAACCACCTGCTTCTGCTTGATCTTCGTGACAGTGATATCACAGGAAAAGAGCTGGAGGCTCGTCTTGATGAGGTTAATATCACCGTTAACAAGAACACAGTTCCCAACGAGCCCAGAAGTCCCTTTGTTACCAGCGGTATCCGTATCGGTACAGCTGCTGTTACTACACGTGGCTTCGGTGAGGAAGAGATGCTGAAAATCGCAGATCTTATCACTATGGTTATCGATGACTTTGAGGGCAACAAGGAGAAGTGCATCGCAGAGGTTAAGGCAATCTGCGACAAGTTCCCCCTGTACGCATAATTTATTCAGAGAGAAGGGGTAGGAGTGTCATCACCTCTTGCTGACCGTATTCGACCTGCTTCCCTTGAGGATATCGTCGGGCAGAGACATCTGCTGGGCGACGGCAAGCCTCTCAGGAAGATAATCGAAAGCGGAGAGATCCCCAATTTGATATTTTACGGTCCGTCCGGCGTGGGTAAAACCACGCTGGCGACTTATATTGCCAGAAAAACCAACAAGACCCTGAAGAAGCTCAATGGCACAACCGCTTCTACTGCCGATATTCGTGCGGTGGTAGAGGAGCTGAATACTTTCTCGGGTATGAGCGGCATACTGTTGTATCTGGACGAGATTCAGTATTTTAACAAGAAACAGCAGCAGACCCTGCTGGAGTTTATTGAGGATGGACGAATAACCCTCATAGCATCTACAACAGAGAATCCATATTTCTATGTATACAATGCAATTCTGTCCAGATGTACTGTGTTTGAGTTCAAGCCTGTGGAGACTGAGGATCTGGAGTATGCTGTCAGGCGCGCAATAAGAATTCTTTCTGAGGAGCAGGGAGTAGAGATATCCGCATCTGATGATGTGGTCAAACATATTGCATCCTCCAGCGGCGGAGATGTACGCAAAGCGCTGAATGCGGTTGATTTGTGTGTGCTGTCTGCGGCTCAAGAGAATGGGGTCAAGACACTTAGCATTGAGCATGCCCGCGAGCTGTCTCAGAAAAGTGCATTCCGCTATGACAGAGATGGCGACGAGCATTACGATATTATCTCTGCATATCAGAAGAGTATGCGAGGCTCCGACCCTGATGCGGCACTTCATTATCTTGCACGACTTTTGCAGGCAGGAGATATGCCCTCTGCATGCAGAAGACTTATGGTGTGTGCCTGTGAGGATGTGGGACTTGCTTATCCACAGATAATCCCAATCGTCAAGTCTTGTGTGGATATTGCTCAGGCAGTTGGTATGCCCGAGGCAAGGCTTCCTCTTGCGGATGCAGTTATCCTTGTGTGCCTTGCGCCCAAGTCAAATTCAGGACATGATGCGATTATGGCTGCTATGGCTGATGTAGAGTCGGGCAAGGCAGGCCCCATCCCGAGAACGCTTCAGAACAAGCATTTTGACGGAGCAGATAATAACAATCCCGGTCAGTTTTATCAGTATCCCCATGTGTTCCCGGATCATTATGTTGATCAGCAGTATCTTCCTGATGTTCTCAAAAACACAAAGTACTACGAGTATGGAGATAATAAGAACGAGCAGGCTTTCAAAGCTTACTGGGACAGAATAAAAGGAAAGTACGGCAACTGAAAAGGATTTTAGCAGACAGAGAGTTTTCTGTCTGCTTTTTTTGGGAGAATTTCTGAAGCTGATTTCTTGACAACGATCTGACGCTTTAGTATGATGAAACTATAAGGAGGCGGATAATATGAACAAATTATTCTTACGGATTCTGTCTTTTATACTTTTGGTTATGGTGTTTATTTCTGCTTCGATGGTTGGAGTTCTTGCGGACTCCTTTGTTGTGGCAGGGGAGCAGTTCAGCTATAGACTGAACTACGAGGGAACCTATACTATCACCGGTTATGATGGAGATGAAGAGATAGTTACTGTTCCTGCGTATATTGATGGTATAGCTGTGACAGAGTTGGCAGGATATTCCTTATACAATAGTATGAATAGAACAGTTGAGGTAGTGATTCCTGAGACAATCAGCAAGATCTGTCCCAATGCGCTGACCTGTAACGGAAGTGTTGAGCGTTTCAGCGTAGATGATGATAATCCGTATTACTGTGATATTGATGGAGTTATTTATACCAAAGATGTTACCTGTCTGGTACAGTATCCTGAGGGCAAGAGCGGGGTGTCCTATCAGATTGTTGATGGTGTTCGGGATTTGAGTCCGTACAGCTTTCATTATGCCTTTGATCTTGAGACAATCAGTTTTCCTGAAGGGCTGAAGAAGATTTGTGAACGTGCTTTTTACTCTTGCAACGGCCTTAAGGCTATTCAGCTTCCTGAAGGACTTGAGATTATTGGGTCCGATGCGTTTTACGGATGTGAGTCGCTGACAGATGTTGTTATTCCCGACTCGGTCACAACGCTGGAAAGCAGAGTGTTTGATTCGTGCGGATCTCTCAGAAGTGTTCACATTGGACAGAGTGTACAGTCTGTTGGACAGACGTTGTTCTCAGGAACATATTCTTTGGAGACAATTACAGTATCTTCTGATAATCAGCATTTCTGTGCTGATGAGGGAGTGCTTTTTGACAAGAACAAAACCGTACTGTATAAGTATCCATCCCAAAAGGCCGATTTGACATACACTGTTCCTTCTACGGTGAAGACTATCAAAAGTGACAGTTTCAGCGCGGTTGAATATACAGAGAATATTTTCCTGTCCGAGGGACTTCAAACTATTGAGGATGAGGCATTTAAGAACTGCAAAGCCCTCAGAAGCTTTGAAATTCCATCAAGCGTCACATATATGGGATATATTCTGATGGACTGTGATTCACTTGAGAGAGTGTATATAGGTAAGAATGTAAGCAATATAGAAGAGTATTCTACCTTCCGCAACTGCGCGGTGCTGACTTCTATCGAGGTGGACATTGAGAATCAGTGGTATAGTTCTGTTGACGGTATTTTGTATGACAAGGACATTACAAGGCTGATAGCTTTCCCCGGGGGGCTGTCTATGAGCGACTATAACATTCCTTCAACAGTCAGAGAAATAACATACAACACCTTCAATGATCAGGAAAATTACTGGGATGACCTCAGTGAAGACGGCTTTGTTTATGTGGATGATTGTTTGCTTGAGTATAATAGTAACTACAGCAACCACTATGGTAATGTCAATGTTCCCGTTTCTACACGTATAATCGGTTGTTATGCTTTCTGGGCGTCTGATATATGGGGCGTGTCTCTTCCTGATGAGACTCGGATTATTAGTTCATATGCATTCGCAAGTTGTAGCAATCTTCAGTCTGTATACATACCCGAAGGTATCAGATATATGGGAGATAATTGTTTTATTCATTGTTCATCTCTGTATGATATTTATTACGGCGGAACTGAAGAGCAGTGGAACAGCATAGATAATATACAGGAAATTGGAATTTCTGAATATACTGTCATACATTTTGGCAGTGAAGGTAATGAATATGTGAATCCTGTTATCCCGGAAGATATGTATCAGCATACATATACAGACGAGGAGTGGGGAATTTCTGTTTCGACGGATACTGTGGCAGATCTCAATGCCACCAATATCACCGGCGAGGAGATAGTTGCCTCTGTGGATGAGCTCCTGCCTAAAGCAAAGGTAGAGGCTGTGTATGAGATAAACCTGAGTGCTGAAGGGGAAGATGTCCAGCCTGTGGATATGGTAATGGTCAAAATCCCCACGAACAACAGATTTGCCAGAGTCTACAGAATGGAAGAAGACGGAACCCTCACAGATATGAATGCGGAATATATAGGCGGATATCTGGTCTTTTATACCGACCACTTCAGCTTGTATGCTTTGGGATTAAGGCAGGCCTCTGCGTATAATACAGGTGATGTGGATATGGATGAGAGACTCTCTGTCAAGGATGCAACCGCAATACAGAAGTCTGTCGCACAGGTAGAAGAATATCAGCAGGATGTAGTGGAATTGCTGATGGATTACGATGGGGATGGAGCTGTTTCTGTCAGAGATGCAACTGCAATTCAGAAGACTCTCGTAGGGCTTGATTATTGATAAAAATACGTATAATAATCAACCGGAAATCTATATAGAGAACAGGTGAAACAGGCAGGGATATTCCTGCCTGTTTTTGCTGTTAATCAATACTTATCACAGGCAGATTTACATAGGATAAAAAAAGAATATATAGGATATCTAAAATTATCAGCATGCTTCAATCCTGCTGTATGAGTGCGTTTGAGCTATGTGGCAAAAAATAACACACTTAAAACATCAAATAAAAGCAGGATAAAAAAGTGCTATATATTTTAGATAAAAAAGGAACACAAAGATTGGTGATTAATAAGTGAGAAATGTTCTATTAAAGAAATATAAACATAAGGGTAATAATGTATAATTTATTATGATGAGTAGTATGCGAAATAATATCTTTTCCATACTTCAAATTATATACTTCTATCAAAGGAGGAATTTATCATGATTAGAAGAAAGCATAGATTTCTGTCTCTTGTGCTGACCGTTCTGATGATGCTGGGTATAGCTTCCGTTGCTATGACAGCAACCGTCGGCGCTGCATCAGGCGACACAGTCTACTGCGACAACGCTGCGAACTGGAGTTCGGTTTACTGCTATATGTGGAAGAGCGGCTCCGGCGACAACGCTGCATGGCCCGGTGTTCAGATGACAAAGGGCTCCAACGGACTTTGGTCTTATTCCGTTACAGGTGACTGGGATATGATCATCTTCAACAACAACAGCGGTACACAGACAGGTGATATGTCCTATCAGGGCAACGGCAGCTGCTACAACAACGCTACCAATTCCTGGTCCACTGTTGATGTTCCCACAACCCCCACAACCCCCACAACTCCCACAACTCCCACAACTCCCCCAACACCTATCACTCCTTCAGGTTCTAACACAATTTTCTGTCAGAACGCTGCAAACTGGAGCAAGGTTAATGTTTACATGTGGAACGGCAGTGGCGAGCAGAAGAATGCAGACTGGCCCGGTCAGACAATGACCAACACCGGCGACGGCGTATGGATGCTTGAGTACACAGGTGAGTATGCTAACGTTATCTTCAACGATGGCTCATCTCAGACAGGCGACCTTAGCCACCCCGGCACAGGCTACTGCTACAACAACTCCACAGGTCAGTGGACAATGTACGATACCAGCAAGCTTCACATCAAGACCTTCACTTCTGATGTAGCTTCTCCTCAGTATACAGGCGTTGACGTAACTCTGACCCTTACCGCCGGCGGCGGAGAGGGCGAGCTCAGCTACAAGTTCGTAGCAGGCAACACTGTTATCTCTGACTACAGCGCAGATAACTCTGTTGTATGGACACCCTCAACTGCAGGTACATACACCCTGACAGCTTATGTAAAGGATGAGGCAGGTGAGACTCTCACCAAGACTATGTCCTACACAGTAAAGGATATCGCTGCAGAGGTTAAGCCCGTAATCAAGACCGTATCCGTTACTCCTGGTAACAGCGATAAGGGCGAGATCAAGAAGGGCACACAGGCTACAATCGGTATCTCAGCAGGTGGCGGTAACACAGGAACAAAGCTTCTGTTCTACAAGGTAGAGATCACAGATCCCTCCGGCAAGACAGTGAACGTTCCCTACTACACCACAGGCAATACATACAAGTTCACACCCGCAACTCTCGGTAAGTACACTATCGAGGTGTTTGTACAGGGTTCGGACAACAGCACTGTTTCCAGAACTTATGAGTACAACTGTGTTAACGAACTTTCAGAGGGCGGCAAGCTCGCAGCTGACGGCACAACTTCTGGTACAGTTCAGCAGGGCTCTACAATCACCATCACAGCTAAGGCTTCCGGCGGTGTAGCTCCCTACAAGTATCAGTTCTCTATCAACGGACAGATTGTTCAGGCATATTCATCAGATGATACATACGCATTCCAGGTGAAGGCCGGCGAGACCTATCAGGTCGAGATTTCCATTATGGATAGCACAGGTTCTGTTGCCAAGAAGACAATCGTTCCCACAGCCAGTGATCCTTCAGATCCCGCAACTCTCAAGGGAGACGCTGACTGCAACGGTGTTGTAAACATCAAGGACGCAACAACTATTCAGAAGCATATTGCAGAAATTCTTACTATGTCCGCACAGGGCGAGGCTAATGCTGAGGTTGACGGTAGCGGTTCAATTACTATAAAGGATGCTACTATGATCCAGAAGCGCATAGCAGGAATGGATGTTAACTGGTAAGGAGGCATATTTATGCGTAAGTTTAAGAGATTAATCGCTCTTGTACTTGTTTTTCTCCTCGCAATTTCCATTGGTATTGTTGGCATCTCCGCAGCAGAGACTGAAACGGCTGATGTTGCCGCTGATACACAGCAGGCAGGCATCACAGTTTATTTTAAGAGTGAGGACGTTGTTCCTTACATCTACTACTGGAATGCTCTTCCCAAGAACCTGGAGACTGACTATCCCGGAGTTAAGATGACCCTGGATGCATCCCAGGAAGGCGGAAACTGGTACAAGTTTACCTTCGGTACTTCCACAAAAGTAAATATGATTTTCACAGATGGTACAGATGAGCTTGAGGGACAGCTTACTCCCGAGCTTACCCGTACATCAGGTGAGTGGTGGTACAACGGAAGATGGACCAACTACAATCCTGACATTCCCCGCGAGTTCGATACAAACGATATGCGTGAGGAAACAATATACTTTGTAATCACAACTCGTTTCTACGATGGTGATACAGGCAACAACGTGCATTGCTGGGACGACGGCAAAGCAGGCAACCCCGATAGCGACCCCGCATGGCGAGGCGATTTCAAGGGACTTGCTGACAAGCTTGATTACATCAAAGCTCTGGGCTTCTCCGCAATCTGGATTACTCCCGTTGTTACCAACGCTTCAGGATACGACTACCATGGCTACCATGCTATGGATTTCGCATCAGTAGACTCACGTTATGAGTCAGACGGATTTACCTATCAGGATCTTATCCAGGCTGCACACGACAAGGATATGAAGATTATCCAGGACGTTGTTTGGCAGCACACAGGTAACTTCGGTGAAAGCTTCTTCTGTCCTCTCTTCGAGAAGGACCTGAACGCAGATCTGGCAAACCTTGAGGAGTCAATGGTTCCCACAGAGTACCTGCTTTCTTCTTATGGTCTGTCTTCTCCCGAGGAGTATTGGTCACAGAAACCTCAGACTCAGTATGATCAGAGACTTAATCTGATGAAGAATACTGCGTCTGCTGCCAACGGCAACAACTCCACAGGCACACATCCTGACGATGTAGACTATGGAATGAATAAGGTTTCAACCGATTCAAAGGACAATCCCCACAACTACTATCATACAGGATATTTCCAGAGCCTTAACTGGGACGACTGGACATGTAAGTATTGCCAGATCGCAGGCGACTGTGTTGACCTGAACACAGAGAACCCTGCGGTGGCAAAGTATATCACAGATACCTATGCTGATTATATCGGAATGGGTGTTGACGGCTTCCGAGTTGATACAGTGCGTCATATCTCCAGACTTTCTCTGAATATGATGTACAACGATCAGATCAACGAGGCTGCAGCAGCACTGGGTAATTCCAACTTCTATATGTTCGGTGAGATCTGCTGCCGTTACAGCCAGATCTGGTATCGTGACCACGCTTGTGAGTCTGTTCAGTTCTACACATGGGATGAGAGCGATCCTTCCTACAAGCAGAACTGGAACTTTGACACAGACGCAACTGCTGAGGAAATCAATGAAAACATGAACCTCACATTTGACCACTACAAGCAGTTTGATAGCATAAGCAAACAGCCCACATCCGATAATGCATTCCTCGACGGTATCACATACCACACTCCTGACTACAGCCAGAGCTCAGGTATGGGTGCCATTGACTTCCAGATGCATTGGCTCTTCAACAGCGCAGGCGGTGCATTTAACATCGCAAAATCAGAGGATAAGTACTTTAACGATTCTACATGGAACGTTGTATACGTTGAGTCTCACGACTACAGTCCCGACGGCGGACAGTCTAACCGTTTTGCCGGCGGCACACAGACTTGGGCAGAGAACCTCTCTCTTATGTTTACATTCCGCGGAATTCCTTGTCTCTATTATGGTGGCGAGGTAGAGTTCCAGAAGGGTGTCGTAATTGACGTTGGTCCCAACGCTCCTCTTGCAGAGACAGGTCGTGCATACTTCGGTGATTATCTGGAGGGTAGCGTTTCTACCACAGACTTCAGCGAGTACACAGCATCCGGTAAGGTTGCTCAGACACTGGATTCTGCACTTGCAAAGCACCTGACAAAGCTCAACGCTGTTCGTCGTGCAATCCCTGCACTTCAGAAGGGTCAGTACACAACATCCGGCAACTATGTTTCCGGCAATATGGCATACATCCGCCGCTTCACTGATGCTAAGGAAGGCGTAGATAGCCTTGCACTGTGCACAGTTTCCGGTGGCGCAACATTCAAGGGTATCCCCAACGGAAAGTACATCGATGCTATCACAGGTGATGTCCAGAATGTTACAAGCGGCACACTCACAGTTCCCAGCATCGGAACCGCAAACGCCAGAGTATATGTATGCTGTGCATCCGGATTTACCGGCATTGACGGAGCAATCGGAGAGACAGGACTTACATATCTGAAGTAATCCCCAAAAAACAGATAAACTTCTTTGATTTTTACTGCATCGCTTTGGATAATATCCGAAGCGATGCCTTTTTTTTGAAAAGCGTTTTGTTGCATAGGTTTATGAACAAAAAATATCCATATTAAAGCCGTAAATAATACTTCGATATATCAAAGTTTTCAGTGATAAAGGGACTTGTGATAGAAGGATAAAAAAAGGGTATACATTATTAACAAAAGGTGTATATGTGGCTTGTATACAATAGAGAAAAGCATTATAATTCTGTTTTAGAAATTTAATTATGTATGTTTTTGATATACTTTAACATGAACATTAATATGTACCAAAATGCGATTTTTTCAAACTAAGGAGGAATGAAAAATGAAGACTCTGAAGTCCATTGTGGCTCTGGTTCTTTGCCTTGTGATGTGCATGTCTGTGGGCGTGTACTCAGCTTTTTCTGCTGAAGAAGAAGTGGCAGAGACCGCAGCTTCAACAGGCATCAAAATTCATTACTACTGTGAGAGTGGTACCCCCAGCATCTACTACTGGAACACTCTTCCCCAGAACCTTGAGACATCATACCCCGGTGTTAAGATGACCAAGGAGAATGCAACAGGCGGCAAGTGGTATACATACAACTTCCCCAGTTCTACCAAGGTTAATCTTATGTTCACAAACGGTACTACTACACTGGACGGCCAGCTCTCAGGCGAGCTGACTCGTAATACAGCAGGTGACTGGTGGTACTACAAGAACAAGTGGACAAAGGACAATCCCTTTGATAATCCCGTTCCTGACAGAGGCGATTTCAGAGAGGAATCCATTTACTTTATCATCACAACCCGTTTCTACGATGGAGATACCGGCAATAACGTACATTGCTGGGATGACGGCAAAGCCGGCAACCCCGACTCCGATCCCGCTTGGAGAGGTGATTTCAAGGGTCTTGCAGAAAAGCTTGATTATATCAAGGCTCTCGGATTCTCCGCAATCTGGATTACTCCCGTAGTAAGCAACGCTTCCGGCTATGACTATCACGGTTATCATGCTTTTGACTTTGCTACAGTTGATGCAAGATATGAGTCCTCTGACTTTACATATCAGGATCTCATCAACGCTGCACACGAGAAGGATATGAAGATCGTTCAGGACGTTGTTTGGAACCACACAGGTAACTTCGGTGAGGCTTTCCTCGGCGAGATGTTCACAAAGGAGTATGACTCCCTGAAGGATCTTGAGGATCCCGATTCTCTCGTTGTAGTTCCCGGTTCCGATCTGGACAAATCCTATCCCAACTATGTAAACATGGAGGCAGGTGCACAGTTCCAGGCTCGTCTTGACATCCTGAAGAACCTGTCCAACGGCAGCCATGACCCCAACAATTACTACCATCGTGAGAAGAACATGGGCTACGAGTCCTCTATTGAGCAGCAGGGCTCAATGGCCGGTGACTGCGTTGACCTCAACACAGAGAACCCCGCAGTTGCAAAGTATCTGACAGATACATATCTCGACTATGTTAATATGGGCGTTGACGCCTTCCGTCTGGATACAGAGAAGCACATCAACCGTTGGACTCTGAACAACGCTTACTTCCCCAAGTTCAAGGGTATTGAGAACTTCTACATCTTCGGAGAGGTTTGTTCTCGTGTACGTGAGACATGGAACCATAACATCCCCTCCAGTTCACCTGCCTTCTTTACATGGGCAGAGACAGAGAGCGCATGGATCGGCAACTGGAACACAACCAGCCCCACAGCTAACATCCAGACCTCTATCAACCACTACGATGCTCACAGAGATCCCAGTGGCTTACCCACATCAAAGAACGCATTCCTCAATGGTATCACATATCATACACCTGACTATTCCAAGTCAAACGGCACAGGCATAATCGACTTTACAATGCACTGGAACTTCGAGAATGCAAATAGTGCAGTTCGCGCAGGATATGCAGAGGATCAGTACATCAACGACTCCACATGGAACGTAATGTACGTTGACTCTCACGACTACGGTCCCGACGGTATGGAGAAGACTCGTTACAGCCTTGGTACACAGGCATGGGCAGAGAACCTGAACCTTATCTTCACATTCCGTGGTATCCCCTGCATCTATTACGGAACAGAGACAGAGTTTGCTAAGAACCTTCAGATCGATGTTGGTCCTAACGCACCTCTTGCAAACACAGGTCGTGCATACTTTGGTGATCAGCTCCAGGGTACTGTTACAGCAACTGACTTCAGCAAGTATACTGCATCAGGTACTGTTGCAAACACTCTGAACTCACCCCTTTCAAAGCATCTCCAGAAGCTTAACGCTATCCGCCGTGCTATCCCTGCTCTGCAGAAGGGTCAGTACACTCATGACGGAGCTTATGTTTCCGGCGGAGAGATGAGCTACATCCGTCGCTATACAGGAGAGGGCATCGACAGCCTTGCATGTGTAGCTGTTACAGATGGCGCAACATTCAAGAATCTCCCCAATGGTAAGTACATCGACGCAGTAACAGGTGATGTCAAGAACGTCACAAATGGTACACTCACCGTTTCCTCTACAGGTAAGGGTAACATGAGAGTATATGTTTGCTGTGCATCAGGCTTCCAGGGTATCTCCGGTGCAATCGGACCCTCCGGCCAGTCTTACCTCAAGTAATCTACTTGTATTTCATCGGCACACTTCATCTGAGGTGTGCCGATTTTTCTCTGTATTTTCGCCTAAGATGTAATACGTAAAATAGGGGATTGTGTTATTGTGATGTTGTTATCAAAAACTGACCCCAAAATTTGTGCAAAAAGTAAAAACTATAATTTGTAAAAAGTATTGCAGTTTTGAAACATTTGATGTATAATTACTTAGGCGAGAAAAATCTCGAACAGAAAATTTTTTAAGGAGGAAATCCCAATGTTCAAGAAAATCGTAAGCCTTGCTATTGCTCTCATCATGATTGCTGGCATGGCAGTTATCGGTGTTTCTGCTGCTACTGAGGAGACAGCTGAGGTTGCTGCAGATACAAAGTTCTACTTTGAAGTTCCTTCCGATTGGAACAACTACAAGAGCGTATTCTGCCACATCTTCCCCTATGGCGGAGATCCCCTCGCACAGTGGCAGTCCAAGAAGGAGAAGTGCACACTCGTTGAGGACAGAACTTACTCCTACGATCCCTCAGCTAAGGTTGGCGGCCTCGATGCAAGCACAACCTACTGCATCATCTTCTCTCTGGATACAGGTATGGAGACTTATCAGACTCTGATGTCCACAGCTTGCCTCGGTGACACTCTCTACTGCAACGACACAAAGTATGAGAACCCCGTTGACAGCAACAAGACAAGCCGTGCAGCATTCTGGAAGAACCACAATGCTTCTGAGTACGGTCCTCTGATGCAGATCACTTCTATCGGTAACCTGGTTGGTACATGTCTGGCTCCCGGTGAGACAGCAACAGGTCTGTTCAACAAGTTCCTCACAGACAACCTGGACAACGCAAGAACTTACTCCGGTAAGACAGATCAGGCTATTATCGACGATATGGCTAGCGCACTCGGTCTTTCTCAGGATACAGTTGAGACCCTTATCAAGGAGTCTGGCATAACTGTTGACTGGAAGAAGGCAGAGTCCAAGGCTCCCGTAGTTGACAACCCCGTTACAAACAACGGCGGTGGCGGCAACGCTGGCAATTCTGCAAACTCCGGTTCTATCAAGACCGGTCAGGAGATGACAATCGTTTACATTGCTATCGCAATGATGATTGCATCTGCAGGCGTTGTATTCTTCGCACGTAGAAAGAGAGTTACAGAGTAATTCTTACTCCACGTAATATTTAGCCAAACGAAGCCTCCCGACATTTGTCGGGAGGCTTTTGTGCATTATATACGATATAGTAGAGAAAAGATTGTGCAAAAATATATGGTAAAAATATACAAAAACTATTGCAAATGTTAAAATAATATAGTATACTTTAAGTGACAAAAGGAGATACCTAATCTAAAATCAGAAGGAGGAGATACCGGTGTACAGTCATATATCCTGTCCGGAACTGCTGAATAGTGACAGCAAGTCCGGCAGTAATCATAACCCCTGTTGCATATCAGCTGTCCTGTGCGGTAGCCTTCTCCGCTCCAGCATCTGAGATACAGATTCTTTGGACTGCTGAATTTCGTTTCAAAGTATAATCCGGCGGTTCATGTTCGATAACCCTACAGAAGCTGTTCAGGAATTATCGGAATACGACAATTAATCGACTAAAGAACTTCCAAAATCGGAATGAAAAATAACTTGCAAACAGAAGTATTCACTAATCACATATAGAAGAAAGAAAACAATCTGCATAAAGCAGGCAACCAAAAGGTACGGACCAATGTACAAGTAATTTAAAAACAAAAGTAAGAATATAAACAAACTTACAGAGGATAAGCCAATGTGGTAATTAAATTCTACTTAAGATTCTAAGAAATACGAGGTATAGGCCAAAGTTCTACTTATAATAAACTAAGAAGGAATATAAACCTTATAGACAAAAAGGTACGGACCAATGTACAAGTAATTTCAAAAAACAAAAGTAAGAATATAAACCAACTTACAGAGGATAAACCAATGTGGTAATTAAATTCTACTTAAGAGTCTAAGAAATACGAGGTATAGGCCAAAGTTCTACTTATAATAAACTAAGAAGGAATATAAACCTTATAGATAAAAAAGGTACGGACCAATGTACAAGTGATTTCAAAAAACAAAAGTAAGAATATAAACCAACTTACAGAGGATAAACCAATGTGGTAATTAAATTCTAACTTAAGAGTCTAAGAAATACGAGGTATAGGCCAAAAGATAATTTAGCTCTATTCAAAGAATAAACCTCCCGCTAAGTCATGCGGGAGGTTTTTTATGTGTTTTTGATTATTCCTTTGAATCGTATGTATGGTCGCAGATTTCGTTGATCTTATCTCTGAGAATCAGAAAATCGTTGAAAGCCTCGGGCTTGCGTCTTGGATCGCGCAGGATAGCAGCCGGGTGGAGCATAGCCATCATGAGGACGCCGTTTTTCTCAATGAATATGCCATGTTCCTTGGTGATTTTAATATCCTCTTTGATGAGTCTTGCGGCAGCAATTCTTCCAAGACAAACGATTATCTTGGGTCTCATCAGTGACACCTGATTTCTAAGCCAGTCGAGACAGCAGGAGACTTCCTCGGGCTTTGGATCTCTGTTTTTGGGAGGGCGACACTTGACCATATTTGCAATGTATATGTTTTTGTTTCGGTCCAGGTCCACTGCAGCAAGCATTTTGTCAAGGAGCTGACCGGCTCTGCCCACAAATGGTTTTGCCAGCAAATCCTCGTTCTCCCCGGGACCTTCCCCAATGAAGAGAACCTCTGCGTTTTTGTTTCCTGTGCCAAAAACAACGTTAGTTCTCTCCTTGCACAAGTCGCATTTCTGACAGCAGAGACATTCCTGTTCTAGGTCACTCCAATTTTCGTACATAATATCGGCCTCCTTTTTTTGCTTTTCCGTAAAAAACTACAATAAAGTACAAAACAGTTGAAATTTAGGGAAACTGGGTGTACAATAATAAGGTAAATTTATAGGAATGGTGGTATAAATCATGAAAGTAATGGTAGAAACATCTGCACGTCATATCCATATCACTCAGGAGACTCTTGAGGCCCTTTTTGGAAAAGACGCACAGCTCACAAACAAGAAGGATCTTTCTCAGCCCGGCCAGTTCGCATGCACAGAGAAGGTTACAGTTGTAGGTCCCAAGGGTGAACTCACAATGTCTATCCTTGGTCCTGTTCGTCCTGCAAATCAGGTTGAGATCGCATTTACTGACGCAAGAAAGCTTGGTATCGCTCCTCCTGTACGTGAGTCAGGCGATGTTGCAGGCGCTCCCGGTTGCAAGCTGGTAGGCCCCAAGGGTGAGGTAGAGGCTTCTGATTGCGTTATCGTTGCAAAGCGCCACATCCATCTGACTCCCGAGGCAGCTGCAGAGTTCGGCGTTGAGGACAAGCAGATCGTATCTGTTAAGGTTGGCGAGCCCGGTAGCCGTGAGACAATCTTCGGTGATGTTGTTGTCAGGGTAAGTGACAAGTTCTTCCCCGCAATGCACATCGATACAGATGAGTCCAACGCAGCAGGTCTGTCAGGTACTGTTGACGGTGAGATTATCCTCTGATAAAAACAAAAAAACATTAGAGCAGGCAGTAATGTCTGCTCTTTTTGTTTTTTTGTGTGTTTTATTTTCTGATTGTTCTGATATTTGAAGGATTGTTGTAATCCTTGCTGATTCCGTCGTCTGTATAAAGCTCATATTCGTTGCCTGTGCCGATAAGCTCAAGGTCATCTCTGTTGAGGCTGTCTGTATTCTGAGCACTCTTGCACAGAGGTATGGCTTTGCCGCATCTTATGAAGAAGACGATCTCGTTCTCAGGAATCTCGACGAAGTGATGGCCTGACTTCATATCCTCAAATGTGAGCTCTCCGCAACTCATACGCACAGCGGTCATATCCTCAGGCAGATACACATATCTTCCAATAGCGTTCTGAGTGTATACGGGAGCAATCATAATCTCGTTTCCAATGAGGAGCTGATCCTCGGTGTGACGTGCGACCTTGTCGTCAGGATACTCAAAGGCCAGGGGCTTAAAGTACATATCTCCGCTAAGTGCCGCCTTCATATACTCGCTGTAGAGGTAGGGGATAAGGCGATAACGCAGTTCGATAATATGTCTAAAGTCCTCTGTGTTTTCATACTGATAGCACTCTTGGTTGCGTGTTCCACAGGCTGCGTGGTTGCGCATAAGAGGAGTGAAAATTCCCAGTGAGAGCCAACGCAAAAGCAAGTCACGGCTGCAGTCAAAGTTGAATCCTCCGATGTCGGCGCCTGAGTACAGGAAACCGCACATGTTGAGTCCAGGCATTACCTTGAGCTCTGCCAGAATATGTGACCACCATGCATGGTTGTCGCCTGTCCAAATTCCGCTGTATCTGTGCATTCCGATACAGGAGGCTCTGGAGAAGAGCAGGTATCGCTTGTTTGGGTCTGTTTTCTCCAGTTCCTCAGCAGCACTACGGGTCATATTGTATCCATAGAGGTTGTGCAAGTCATTGTGGCGGAATCTGCCCTGGGGAGTGTTGTGATAGAAGCTGTTGTAGTCCTCCTGTGAGTTCTGAAGTCCACCGAAAAGATCCTTGAGCTCATTGAGTCTGTCGATTGTAAATTCTCCTGTGGAATATTCCTTGATCTTTTCCTGTGCTTTGTCCATACCTCTGCGGGTGTGGAAAATAGCAGGTTCGTTCATATCGTTCCAGAATCCCTCGATGCCCATATCTGTGAGGATTTTGTATTTCTCGCCGAACCAGAGTCTGGCCTCGGGATTGAGAAAATCAGGGAAGTGAGTCATACCGGGCCATACACAAGCCTCGAAGGGTTTACCTTCTTCGTCAGTACAGAAGTATCCGTTTTTGACTCCTTCTTCATAGACGTTGTAGCCCTCCTCTATCTTTACACCTGCGTCGATTATGGGCACAAGGCGGATACCCTGCTCCTTCATCTCTTTTGCAAATTCACTCAGGTCTCCGAAAGCCTCTGAATCAACGGTGAAATCTTTGTATCTCTCCATATAGTCAATATCCATATAGACCGCATCCAGAGGGATGTTGTTTCCACGGTAGTTCTTGACAACATTACGTACGGAGTCGGCGGTGGCGTAGCTCCAGCGGCTCTGAGTATATCCGAATGCCCACATAGGAGGAATATAGCTTGTTCCGATGGCCTTGCGGAAGGTTCTGACTATATCATAGGCGGAGCTTCCGTCGATGATAAAGATGTTCATATCTGTGTTATCGGATGTGATAATGAGCTTGTCCTTGTATGTGGACGCAACATCGTAGGTGATAACCGAGGGAACATCAAAGAATGCTCCGAACATTCTCTCTCCCTGCTCAATGATAATGAAGTTATGTGCTCCATAGAGAGATGCTGTTGTCTCTGTATGGTTAGGATCATCTGAGCAGTAGGTCTTGTAGATGAAACCTCGCTTGTTGATTCCGCGGACAGACTCACCCAGTCCATATATTGCATCCTCCTCGGAAAGCTCAAGTTCAAGAACCAGAGGAGATGATGATGTAATGCTGAAGTAAGGAAGTGCTGATTTATCAGCAGGAATATCAGCAACCACCGAATCGGTCACGAAAGGTGTTCCGAATACATATTTTTTAATCATAAAAAATCAACCCTTTCTATATATGCTTGAAAAAAAGATTATTATGTTATATAATTATCTCATATAAAAAAGTATACCATATTCATATCGTGTTTACAACATAAAACACAACGAAAAGGAGATCAGATTTATGGAAAACAAGGTTATTTTATTTGCTGATAGTTCTATTGACTTGTCCCCTGAACTGCGTGAGAGGTATAATGTTCATACTGTTCCCATCCATGTTATTCTGGATGAGAAAACCTACGAGGACGGAGTGGATATTACATCTCAGCAGGTTTTTGACCATTATCGCCAGACCAAGCAGCTCCCCAAGACAGCTGCTATCAATATCAACGACATCGTTACAGCACTGAAGCCCTATGTGGATGATGGATATGAGATAGTTTACATCAGCTTGGGTTCAGGTCTTTCCAGCAGTTTCCGCAACAGCTGTCTTGCTTCTGAGGAGCTTGATGGCAAGGTTTATCCTGTTGATTCATGCTCGCTCTCCACAGGAGCAGGTCTGCTGGCTATTGAGGCTGCAGAGCGTATCGCACAGGGTATGTCTGCCAAGCAGGTTGCCGAGGAGGTCACAGCGCTGAATCAGTACAATCATGCAAGCTTTGTGCTGGATACTCTGGAGTTCCTGCGCGCAGGCGGACGTTGCTCTGCGCTGGCAGCATTCGGTGCAAATCTTCTTGGACTCAAGCCTTCTATCAAGGTGTTCAATGACCAGAATGGTGCTATGGGTGTTGGCAAGAAGTACCGCGGCAAGCTGGAGAAGGTTATTTTTGAATATATAGATGACACTCTTGCTGAGTATGACAACATCAAGACAGACCGTGCATTTGTTACATACTCTACTATGGATGCGGACCTGGTGAAGAAGGTCTATGACTATGTAGAACAGAAAGGTATCTTCAAAGAGATATTCATCACAACAGCCAGTGGCACTATCTCCAGCCATTGCGGTCCCAATACTCTGGGCGTTCTGTTCATGACAAACAGCTGATAAAAGATAAATAAAAGCCTTTCTCCGAGTTTCAGGAGAAAGGCTTTTTTAGTTTATATCAGTTCAGGGCAGCGCTGAGCGTGTCAACATTTAATTCCATCAAGGAAATATATGTTGCTCCTGCATCAAAGTCTTCTTTTGATATATTGTGACAGGAGTAGAAGGTCATCATTTGTGCATCTGTTTCGTCGCAGATAGTTCTTGCGGTAGCATCAGAGCTGAGCTCGATTTTCAGTACAACAGGGATATTCTGCTCTTTAACTATATCTATCAGGTCAGCGATGGTTGAAGCACTTGCCTCTGTATCGTCTGAGCAGCCGGAGAAAGCAGCGTGGTAGTTGAGCCCGTATTCGTCAGTAAAGTGCTTCAGAGGGAACCTGTCGCCAAATACAAGGGTGTTTCTCTCGGCGGTATCTACTACATCTCTGATGCTTGTGTCAAGGGAGCTCAGCTGAGCAATATAGTCCTCAAGATTCGCGTTGTAGGTGTCGGCGTTTGTGCTGTCTTTTTCGCACATTGCTGCTGCAATCTGTTTTGAAATTTCAATAGCATTAACGGGGGATGTCCACACATGCTCATCAACGGTTCCGTGGTTATGACCCTGATGGTCGTCGTGGTCATGGTCGGACTGATCAGTGTCTATACAGTCCATCAGCGATATAATCCTCATATCAGGATTATCTATGTTCTTCAGCAGGTCCTCAATCCAGCTGTCAGATTCGCCGCCTGTATATATAAAGATATCGCATTTGCTTATATCCAGCATATCAGATGTTGTAGGCTCAAAGCTGTGACTTTCTGTTCCCGGGGTGATGAGCATACTGACGTTTGCCTTGTCGCCTGCAATATGGCGGGCAAAATCGTATTGGGGAAATATTGTTGCTATAATACTGAGTTTGCCGTTGTCTTTTTCAGAGGATAGTGAGCATCCGCATGTTCCGAGGACAAGACAAAGCATAATCATTATACAGATAAATCTCTTCATTATTTTCTCTCCGAAGGGGTGTAAGGTTAATTGTTGTTTCAAATAATAATATCACATATTTTTTTCTGAATCAATCATTTGCCGAAAAAATCACCGAGCCGGTCAGAGACCTGACAGAAGTTTTCTCAGCGACAAAATTCTGTTGACCCTCAAATACATCTTAACTATAATATATTGTATATTGAAAAAAGAGGCGGACTATGGAAGATTTTGCACCTTGGTATAGGTTTTACGATGATATCCCCAAAACCCTACGATACCCACACAAGATGATGTGGGAGATGGTTTTTGATAATGCTGACAAGTATCCGAAGTATACAGCTCTCAGATATATGGGAGAACGAGTCACATACGAACAGCTGAAGAAAAATATACTCAGAGTGCAGAGTGGGTTGTATTATGCAGGTGTGAGAAGAGGAGACAGGGTGGCTGTTTGTCTTCCCAATATTCCTCAGGCTGTGTATTGTTTGTATGCCTTGAATCGTATGGGTGCGGTTTCGTCTTTTCTGCATCCTCTGTCCGCTGTGGGTGAGCTTGAACACTACCTCAAGGAACTGGACAGCAGGTATGTTGTGACCTTGGATTCACTGTATCCTGTGTTTTCTCAGGTCAGAGGAATTGAGAGCAACAGAAAACTCATACTCACTTCTCCTGCAGATGAGTTATCTCCTGTCAGACGATGGATGTACAATACCACTCATCCAGCAGAGGTGCCTGATAATAAGAACATTGTTTTCTGGAAAGACCTGATGAAGCATGAATGCATCCTGCCCTCAGGTGTAAGCGGCGAGATCGACAATATGGCTGTTGTTCTTTTCTCAGGGGGGACAACAGGTGTTCCCAAAGGAGTAATGCTCTCTGACCAAAACCTCAACTCCATGGGACTTCAGACCATAGCTATGTGTCACTGTGATGTTTTGGGAAAGTCTATGCTGGCGGCTATGCCCATGTTCCACGGATTCGGATTGGGTGTGTGTGTGCATACAGCCCTGATAGGTGGTGCATGCAGTATTCTTGTGCCCAGATTCACCGTGACAGAATATGCAAAGCTGATTTATAAGTACAAAGCAGAATTTATTGCAGGAGTACCGACTCTTTTTGAGGCAATACTAAGAAGTTCATATCTCAAAGGTAAAGACCTGAGTTTTCTCAGGGGAGTGTTCTCCGGAGGCGATGCGTTGCCACTGATGCTCAAGAAGAGGTTTGATGATTTTCTCTTAGCACAGGGTTCGCCTGTGAAAATCAGAGAAGGCTATGGTGCCACAGAGTGCGTTACGGCCAGCTGTCTGACTCCTTATAACACAGATAGAGAAGGGAGCATTGGTGTTCCCATGCCTGATATGCTCTACAAGATATGCAGGGTTGGCACTTGTGAGGCTGTGCCGTATGAAGAAGAGGGAGAGATATGTATAAGCGGACCTTCGGTTATGATGGGGTACCTGAATAATCAGGAAGAAACAGAAGCAACCCTGAAGGTGCACGCTGACGGTCGGGTATGGCTACATTCAGGAGATGTGGGCATGATGGATAGTGATGGCTTTGTATACTTCAGATACAGGCTCAAGCGTATCATAGTAGCCAGCGGATATAATATCTATCCCGAGCGGATTGAGCGGATACTGGAGGAGCACAAGTTTGTCAGACAAAGCTGTGTGATCGGAGTCAGGGATTCCTATCGTATGAGAAGAATCAAGGCTTTTGTTGTGCTTTCTGAAGGAGTGCCGAGAGATAAAAAAACCTGCGACATACTCATTGAGCATTGTCGCAGGAATATAGCCTCCTTTGCTCTTCCTAAAGAGATAGAGTTCAGATCTTCTCTGCCTGTTACAGGTGTAGGAAAGGTTGATTACAAAGAACTGGAGTCAGAAGATAACATTTCTGACCGATAATATTTTATTTTATTCCGGCAAGATTACGGACATGCTTGGCTGTCTTAATCTCGTCGGAATTCATTTTTTTGATTTCATCTCTCTGCTTTCTCAGGGAATGGGGTCTTCTGACCAGAGTGTAGAATCCACGATAAATCCAGAAGAAAGGCAGGAGGAACGGAGCTTTGTTGAGAACAGGATGACGCTTGCTCATAACCTTGACCCCGGGGAACCAGTTGCCGAGGAAGTATCTTGTTTTGTCAGAGAAGCTGATGTTGGCCGATTTGTCGGAACTGATCCAGGAGATTCTCTTAAGCTCGGGACTTCCGTATTCGCCGCTCCTGAAGATGAACTCAGAGATTGCGGCGTATCTTCCGTCAAGATCTCCACCATCAAAAAGAAGCTCGCACAGGCGGGTGATATGGCCATAGAAGTCAATGAGTCCGTAATTCTTAAGGATATCTCTGATGAATCCCATATCGAGGTCGGGGTGATTCTTACTGAAAACATACAGGTCGCTGAAGAGCCTGATACCGCAGCCTTCGGATATGAAGTGTTTGTAAAGATGTATGAAAAGACTCAGATAAAAGTACTCGTCGGTGAAAACGTATCCTGTGTTGTCAGAGTCCTTTTTTGTTTTGCTGAATGGATCGTCAAACATTGAGTAGAAGGGGGATCTGAGAGACATAACAGATGAGTGTATCTCATAGATAAAGAAGTTATCCTTGCTGTACTCGTCGTGATAGTCAATAGAGCTGTCAAGCTTGTATCCCGCATCCTTCATAATCTGCTTGCAACGCTCTCTGTCTGAGGGGCTGACGCAGATGTCGATATCAGAGTGGGTTCGCATATAGGGCAGGGGGTAGATGTTCTTGATAGTGATGCCCTTGAGTTTTATGAAGGGGATTCCATTGTCGCCGATAAGCTTGAAGATACGGCGTGACTCCAGCTCCTGACGTGCTTCGCGGGCTACCATACGATAGTTGTCGTATTTAAACTTGTCCATAACCTCAGCAGGGACAGAAAGCTTTGAAACAGAGGGGAAGATAAGAGCGGATACATTGTGGAAAGTGGCGCACTGATACAACACCTCCCAGTCAATACCATCAAAGGCCTCAGGAGGAGTTGAGTTGTTTACACTGCTTGCAATGAGCTTTGCAATATATCTTCCATATTCAATTATCTTGCTGTCAGGAGAATTTGTCAGAAAAATCACCGCCATTCAACCACCCTAAAGTATAGCATAATAGTGGAAAAAAATCAATAAATTATGTTAAAAAAAGTGAATCCCTGCCCGTGGGACAGGGATTCGATAGTACGCTTTGATTACTTAACAAGTTTTTCGTTGATAGGATAAGATTTGTCGATGTCTGCAAGGAATTTCTGGATGGCGGTGGCGTCTGTGATGTTCACCTTCTCGTCCTTGTTTACATCAGCACATCTCATTCCCAGGTCCTCTATGGTATCCAGGTCAACCAGATACTTCTGGATGAGGGTAGCATCCTTGACATTGACCTGCAGGTTCAGGTCTGTGTCTCCGATGATTGCATCCTTCTCTGTCAGGCCGGGTTCGTAGTCTGCGATAAACTGCGCGCTCAGCCATGCTGCACGGGAGTTGAGCCAGTCGATGGTATAGTCATACTCTCCCTTGAAGGTTGAGATATCGTAGGTTGTGCTCTTTGTTGCCTGAACATAGGTGCCGCTCTGTGGGTCAAATGTGCCGGTGAGCAGATTTGAGTGGTCACAGATCCAGCTGCCTGTGTTGAGCTGCCAGCCCATGCCGTAGTTCATGGCAGCTGTACCCTCGAGGATGTTATAGTATACATCCCTCGAGTATATTTCTCCGGAGTTTATGCCTGTGCTGTTGAAAGTCTCCAGAGCAGGCACAAAGTCATTGAACCATACCTGAGCAGCGTTGTACATAACTGTTGAGTTTCTTGCTGCCCAGCCGAGAATGGTGTACTTTGAGGATTTGTTGGAGGGACGGGCACCGGGCTTGTACTGTACCCACCAGCCTGTGGGCTCCTCGTAGTCTTCAACGCCCATGTTCTGCAGGTCTCTGACAACGCCTGTGGCATTACCCAGTGAGTTGTCATAGTCCCATACAGGAGAGGCAAAGAACTTCCATGTTCCGTCCTCAGCCTGCTTGTATACAAAGTACAGAGAGGATACGCCTACGTCCCAGTTCTTGCCCAGCTCATTGATGAGCATTATCTTTGTCAGAGAATCAAGATCTACCAGTTCCTGCATATTGGAGGAGTTCTGGCGGATAGCATTGTACATATTATCGAACTTGACTTTTGCAATATCAAGAACCTCATCGTAGTAAGGGTCGCCCTCGTCGATTTCGGGTCCCTTCAGAGTGAGCTTGCATTTTGCTGAGCTTGTCTGTACCCAGTAGTCGCTGTCTCCGGCAGATGCATCAACCTCACAGATAAAGGGGAATTCATCCTTGAGGGTTCCGTCATCGTTGAGATGTGTGTCGTCGTCAATCTCGGGGACAAGGTTGTTTTTACCGATGTCAACCTTCTGGGTGAGCTGATATGAGCCGAGATATGTGCCGTTCATATAGAGGTCTACGAATCTGGAGTCGGAGGCATAGGGCATTCCCACGGCATCGGACAGGTCCTGAAGCAGACGGTTGCGCACAAGGGATGCATCCTGATAGTTGGCAAGAAGAGAGAGCTTCTTTGTCTTTTCCATACCATCTACGGATACAGCGCTGTCGTAGTTAATGTTGAAGGGCTTCTTGGTTTTCAGCCATGTGGTGTTACCTCTGCCCTTGATTTTCTTGATGGGGGTGTTGTCTACGTTTCCTTCGTCGTCAACAATAGCTCCTGTTGCCTTTGCGTCGTTTTCCTTGTCTTCACAAAGGTAGGAGTAAAGATCTGTGCCGTTTCCGTCAGCGTCGGTGTTGTTTACGAAGATGGATGCCTCTGCGGTGGAGTGCATGAATATGAGCTCGTATGACTCGCTTCCGATTGTAACGGTGCAGGGGGTGTTGGCGGTGTAAGTAACAGAAGCTGTGCCGCCTGCAGGAACAGTAATGCCGCCGATAACCGCATCCTTGGAGAAGGTGTTCATCACAATGACAGAGTTGTCGGATACGCTGGAGGGGAGGAAGAAGTATTTTTCGTCAGAAATACCGCCGCCGGGTTTGAGTCCCAGCTCCTCCATATCCTCTTCGTCATAGCCGATATACGCGTCGGAGTTCTGCCAGTGGTGCCAGGACTCAGTCTCGCTGATATCGTCAACAGCGTGGACATAAAGCATGTCTTCTTTGATGTAGTCGGGGGCATTGTCGGGTACCTTTGCAGATACTCCGAAGGATACTGCTCCCGCACTCATCAGAATCAGAGTGCAAAGTAGTAGAGAAATAATTTTTTTCATGAGAATTCCTCCTTAATTATAGGGTATATATATTATATCAAATGTTTTAGTTGCGCACAATGGTTTTTTCTAATATATTTGTATATTTTATTGAAAGTTTTTTTGCTTCATGATATACTATTTATGTATAACAGAAACAGGGGGATGTTCCCTGCAGAAAGGAAGTTTTTGTATGTTTTTATATGATAAAAAAGTTGTTCTGGAGGATATGGAAGAACTTGTTTCCAGAGACTATGTTCCCTACGAAATGCTTAAGGGCAAGACTGTCCTTGTGACAGGTGCCACAGGTATGCTTGCGTATTATTTCACCATGGGTCTTATGCACCTGAACCTGACCCGTGACTACGGTATAAAGGTTGTTGCTCTTGTAAGAAACAAAGCAAAGGCAGAGGCAAAGTTTGCGGGATTCCTCTCTGACGAAAGATTTGAGATACTGGCACAGGATGTATGCGAACCCATAAACTACGATGGCGATATTCATTATATTTTTCATGCAGCAGGTGCCTGCAGTCCGTATTTCATAAGGAATAATCCTACTGGAATTATTGCAGCTAATACACAGGGCACAGTCAGTGTTCTGGAGCTTGCCAGAGAGAAGAAGGTTACAAATATCATCTACCCCTCAACCCGTGAGATTTATGGCAAGGTCGAGGGAGTAGAGTTTATCAAGGAAACCGATATGGGCGTTTTTGATCCTCTTGATGCACGCTCATGCTATCCTGAGAGCAAGCGTATTGCAGAGAATATCCTGAAGAGTTATCTTGTACAGTACAATGTTCCTTTCACAGTACTGCGTATCGCACACTCCTATGGCCCCGGTATGATTATCGATAACGACGGAAGAGTAATGTCTGATTTCATCAGCGATGCTGTCAATTCCAGAAACATCGTTCTCAAAAGTGATGGTATGGCACAGCGTGCTTTTTGCTATGTAACCGATGCTGTGGCTGCAATCTTCCTTGCTATGCTCAAGGGCGAGAACGGTCAGGCATATAACCTTGCAAACGAAACGGAGCCCACACCTATACGCGATGTGGCAAAGATGCTTTCAGAATTGTTCCCTGAGAGAAATATCGATGTTATCTTTGAGATATCCGGTGATACCAGCGGTTACTGCAATTACACCAGAGTCGGCCTTGACACAGCCAAGCTGCAGGCCCTGGGCTGGAAACCTGAAATCAAGCTTCGTGATGGTCTCAAGAGGACTGTTGTCAGCTTCGACTGATTTATCCCCGAAAAAAACGAGGGAGTGGTTCTATTAACCTGTACAAAAGGGTCAGAAACAAGATGTTTCCAAACAACCCTGAACTTCAAAGAGAAAAATATATAAAAGAGAATTACGAGGAAACCAGAGTGCTCGTTGCAGGGCTTATGCAGTGCAAAAACTTTGGTGATGTTGTTATTTCTGATTGTACCTCTTATCTGGTGAGAAAAGCCTTTGCTCAGGCAAAGGTCAGAAAGCTTAAGCTGTCCACCATTGATATCCGCAGACAAAAGGACAAGGCAAGCCTGAATCGCGTGCGTAACAGCGACCTGGTTGTTTTTCCCGGCGGAGGCTTTATCAAGTACAAGCAGGAGAATTTTCCAAAGGAAATGGGTCGCATTACAGACAGGGCAGAGCACTACGGAATTCCTGTGATGTACAATGCCATGGGTGTTGAAGACTATGATGGAAGCCACGAAGGGTGTCTTGCAATCAGGGATATGCTTCGACGATACTCCAACCGGTACATCACCTCCCGTGATTTTGCTGATTTGTTGAACAATACATACTTGAAGGATCACTCCATATCTGCTGTTAGAGTTGCTGATCCTGCGGTGCATTGTGCGGATGTATATGGTATCAGCAGAGATGAATCCTCTGATGTAGTCGGTCTTGGCGTGGCTCGGTCTGCGTTGTTTACTGACCATGGAATACCCGTGAGCGGAGAACAGCTTCTGGATATCTGGGAGAATATTATCTCAGTTCTTGACAGTAGAAACATCAGATGGAAGCTGTTTACAAACGGACTGCGACAGGACGAGGAGTTTCTCACAGAACTTCTGGAGCGTCTGGGAAAAGCTGACGACAGAGAGTCAGTTTCGGTGCCGGCTCCTCAGACTTCCCGCGAGCTGGTGGAGACTATTTCAGGATTTTCCTCAATTATAGCGGTCAGAATGCACGCAAACATAATAGCTTTCTCCCTTGGAATTCCCTCTGTTGCCTTTGTGTGGAACGATAAGCTCAGATTCTTTGGAGAGAGCATCGGATGCAGTCACAGGTATCTGGAGTACGATATGCTGGATAACGCGGATTTTATCGTGGATACCATGATTGATGCACAGGTCAAGGGTTATGATTCGGGTGCTTTGGAAAGAGAGAAGAAGTCTGCCTACAAAAGCGTGGCTGACTTTATAATCCCCTTTGCAACCAACCTTCATGAAGCGAGATGTGCAGATATCTCCAAGAGAAAGACTGTTTGCTGGGGACTTCCGAACCTTGAGTCTGAGAAACTCAATAAGGACTTCTTCTATGAGAATGTGGATTTCTTTGTTAGTGATGACCCAAGCCTTGTGGGTACTACTTGTCTTTCAAAACCTGTGTACGGTACAGACAGAATTAAGCGTTCCTTCGGCAGAAGACCCTTTGTCATAGTCAGCGAAACCATCGACTATACCCCCTGTGCTCAGAGACTGAGTGACTTGGGATTCAGAGAGCGTTGGGACTTCACCAATATGCATGCCTATCGACGTTACATCTTCAAGAGAGGGGATATCTTCATCGATAATCCTCTACCTGCAGATACTCATAAATCATAATAATAAAAGCCTTCCGAATTATTTTCGGAAGGCTTGTTTTTTTATTATATGTTTTCTGTGTCATACTCAGCAGGGAAGTACCTGTGGCTGTGCTTTCTTTTTATCTTCGGTGCATAGTCCTGTGGGGTGCATCCCGAGAAGATTATCTTGCTGCTGTCAACAGAGTGGTTGACTCTCTCTTCCTCAGGAGGAAGCTGCATATAGTCGCCAAACATATGGGTCAGCAGTGTGTGGTATTCTGAGGGAGCTCTGAAAGTGTATCCCTCAAACTCAATGTCACAGCCGTCGCCCCACCACTGAGCGGGTGCAATCTCGTTTGGATATCCGTGGAATCCGCTGAGTGATGCCAAAAGATTCTTCTTTGACAATTTGTTTGAGAGCTTTCCGAGTCCTGATCTGAGCCAAAGAAGAAATTTCTTTGGAAGCAGACACTGTAAAAATCTGAAGCTCAGGATGAAGGGCAGGCTCATATTCTTGTACAGGAATTCTGTTGTCTTCTCCTTAGAGCAGATGAAGCCGCCGAGACAGCTGAAACCTCTGAATATTATTTTCTGCAGGATAGTGTTGTCAGGAATATAGTCCAGGGGAAAAACGTCGATGAAAATACCCTTGTGCAGAGGGAGATGTTCAAACTTTTCTTCTCCGAAGTAGGTGCCTTCTTTGCGGACTTTACCGTAATAGAAGTAGCAACCTTTCTCGCTTTTCTGAGTCTGGAAGAAGTATCCGTCTCCAAGCTCAGCAGATGCCAGACTACACAGTTTATCAAAGTCTTCTCTGGGCATAGAGATGTCGATATCATCATCCCAGGGAATGAAGCCTTTGTGGCGGACAGCTCCGATGAGGGTGCCGCCAACAATGTAGTATCGCAGGTTGTGCTTGCGACAAATACGGTCAACTTCCTTGAGAATCTCAAGCTCAGTGAGCTGGAGTTTTCGGAGGGTTTCCTTCTCCTTTATGCAGGCAGAGAGCTTCTCTTCCAAAGCCAGTTGTATTTCTTTGCTCATAGCTGCAGAGTCATCCTGACAGCTTTCACAAGAGAGTTTCTCGGTGATAGTGCTCACAGCTATATCTGTGAGTTCTTTTGTGTTGAGTTTTTCTGTACGGGACATAATCGTCAACTCCATACCGTAGTTCTTAATTGTTACTTTTTGAGAAAAGAGAGAATCTCGTCGTAGATTCGCTGACAGTTGTTGTAGTCATCAAACTCAAAGAAGTCGTCCGCTCTCTTCTTGTACTCATCCATGGCACCGCAGTTGTTCTCAATGAAGCTGCATACTGTGTCAACCAGATCCTTGTGATTATCACAAATAGGACCGAATCCCTGGGTGGGATAATCAATTCCTCCTGCTTCGTAGTGAGGAGGCAGTGTGGCAGGATGATAGTAAACAATGGGCTTGCGCATATATGCAAAGTCAAATTGTACACCAGAGTAGTCAGTTACCATAAGGCTGGACTGGGTGAGTACCTGCTCGTAGTTCATATCACCGGAGGCAGCAATAACCTTAACATAGCCGCTCTGATCAAAGTCCTCCAGCTGGGGACTCATGGCAGGATGAAGCAGATAGGTGATTCCATAGCCGTACTTCTTAGCTGTTTCGATGAGTTTTTCGTCGTGGATGAGCTCATTGTATAGTCTGAAGTACTCGGTGTACTTGAAGAGCTCATTGTAGGGCTTTTTCTTGTATGCGATGCCCTGTGACACAACATTTCGTCTCCAGGTAGGAGTGATGAGAATATCCTTTTTGTCGTTGTTCTTAAGTCCGTCATATCTTGCCAGACCGTTGAGCTTGAGCATATCCTCCTCGTATCCGTATACAGGATGGAGAAGATTCTTTTTTTCATATTTGGAGGCAAGACAGTACAGTGTGGTATTGTCGTAGGTTCTGCGCTGATACTGTGCAAGCTGCTGGACAGTCAGGCCATGCTGAATGCAGATGACCTTGATATTCCACAGGTCCAGGAAATAGGGATGGAGATACTTGGGGAATCCGCAGTACTGCATAACCAGAGTATGAGTAGCAGGGATAGCCTCCATATTCAGAGCCAGAAGACGGCATCTGAGGCTGTTGTGAACAACAGTGTGTTTTTTGTCATATTCTTTAAGACGTTTGTAATCAAGAGATGTGTCAGAAACTACGTAGTAGGTTTCCACACCATCGTCAACAGAGTTTGCATATCTCCAAAAATACTCACCATTGTCTCCTGCTTTGTAAAGCTTGTCAAAGGTCATGAGTATTCGTCTGTTTTTGTAGAAGGGTCTGGTGAGTCTGAATATGGTTCTCAGACCGATGCACTGGAGAGCAAAGAATTTATTGGGGGTGTTCTTCAGCATAGAGAGATAGAGTCCTATCTCACGGGTGAAGTGTCTCATACCTGTGCAAGGGAAGGTGTAGAGGGTGTTTCCGTCCCTGATTGCCAGTGCGAGTTTATCAGAGAACTTCCAGTATGCCTTGCCAAAGCGTAGTCTCAGACGTGAGAACTGATTTGCAAAGTGAATGGGCAGAGTCTGGTAGGTGCCGCACAGGTTATATCCGAATTTGATGGTCTTGAGTTTATCGTCAACAGGTACAAAGAAATGTACGTTGTACTTTTTTGTATAGGAAAGACCGAAGCATTTGAGCAGAGGATATACAGGATACTCAGAGAGTCTGATTTTCTTGCCTGCGTATTCAACAAACAGTTCTATATCATCTGAGTTTAAGAAGTCCTTGCCTGAGAACTCTGCGTCAAATTCAAGTTTGTTGTCATCATAGTTGATAACATTTATTGTGAGGGCAACACTCTTCAGGGTGGAGATTCTTGCATCCTCTTCTCCTTTGACTTTCAGGTATATCTGTCTGTCCTCGGGAGCAGTGCCGCTTGAGATAAAATCTTTTTCATCCTGCAGTGCGATCTCGTATGGGGTGCCTGCTTTCTCCAGCTTTCCTCTAAGCAACTGCATCCAGAGTGAGCGAAGGACGTATTTGCAACGGATGGCCGCCTCGGTGAAAACGCAGTTTTCTATATATCCAAGTGCTTCACAGGTTACATCATAGAACTCGTATGCCTGGTCAGAAGTGAGGATACCCTTGTCATTCTCGTAATAGTTGTTTGCATACTTTGCCAGTATTATCTGGGTGATGGCATACTGAACAAAACGGGGTACAGAGCCGTTTTCGTTCTGAAGGTTCTTCAGGAAAGGAATAATGAAGTTTCTCAGCGAAGGGGTGTAGTACCATTCATTGTATTGCTGAGAGAAAAGATTGTTATCATTCTCCAGCGCATGTGTATAGAAGCAGGCGCATTTCTCAAGAACCATTACCTGAGGGTTACAAAGTAGTGCTTCCAAAACAAACTTCTTTTTACTTTCATCATAAATTGACTCGTCAAATTCAAGTCCTTTTATGGTTTCCGTGGGGAAGAAATAGGTTGACAGCGCAGTGTGTCCGTACCATACAAGCTCCTTGAGGTTTATGACCCCATCTCTCTCAATAGGGAATCGAGCGTACTTTTTCAGGGTCTCGTCTTTTGTCATGGAAGTTGCAGCCATTGTCAGGGTGACACCGGGGTGCTTGGTTGCTTCTTTTGAGACAGTGGCGAATTCTTTCTTTGTGTAGACAACCCCTTCCTCAGCAAAGACTGTATATTTGCCCTTGATGTGGGGGATAGCTTTATTCATAGCCTGTGCCTCTGAGAGTCCCTGAAGCTTCAGCACTGTCACATCAGCGCTAATGGACTTTGCTTTTTCTGTTACCTGAGTGCTTTCTTCTGAGCAAAGGGTATCACAGAGTATAAGCTGGATGTTTTTTAGATTCGATGTGGATTTTATGATACTGTCAATGGTTTTCTGGAACCCATCGCCATGGGCAGATGTTGCAATTACTGAGAAATTGAACTCGCTCATAATTACCTCCGAAAATGTGATGGTTTGTTTTGTCATTGATTATTGACAATGATATGTAAATTTGATAAATTAATAGCGTCTTAATATTTGTATAAAGAAAGGATAGTGAGTTGATTGACACTTGCAAAAAACAGTTCTGGCCCCGCTGTGGGTTCTATGCTTGACAACAGGTATGCAGATGAAAAAGGCAGACTTTATTTTTATGATAACGCCAAATTCATCCTTATATTCCTGGTTGTTCTGGCACACGCTATATCTCCCTTTAAGTCAGGGGGCGATGGACACGTTCTCTTCCATTATCTGTGGAGAGTCATCAACACCCTTCATATGCCCTGCCTGATTTTTATTTCAGGATTCTTTGCCAAGAAGTATATCAGACCTGACGGAAGCATAAATGTTCAGCGACCCTTCACATATATCGTCTATTATGTGGCAGCACAGATTGCTGTAGGTGCCTTTGAGGTGTTTGTGCTGAAGTATTCCATATCAAAGTCCTTTCTTGCTCCAAGATCTTCTCTGTGGTTTTTGGTTTGTCTGATATGGTGGTATCTGCTTTTGCCTGTTATCGATAAGATTGACCCGAAGAAGATGATGGTTATTGCTGTTGTTGCGGGACTTCTGTTCGGATATGATGAGAAGATAAGCAACTTTATGGCAATCTCCAGAGTGATTACTCACTTCCCCTTCTTCCTTTTCGGATATTACCTCACACAGGACAAGATGGACAAGCTTTTCACAAAGAAGGCACGTCTTATTTCAATTCCCGTGCTTGTAGCAGCACTGGGTTCAGTGGCTCTTATCATGTATCTGTTCAGCTACGATGCAGGTGTGTTTGATTTTGATATCAACAAGTTTATAACCTGCGATACATCCTACTTCAGAATATTTGAGGATAAGGGAATAAACCCTGTGTTCTGGTTGCTTCCCAGAGTCTGGTTCTATGCCTGCGCTGCAGCTCTCAGCTTTGGTTTCCTTGTATGGGTCCCCAGAAAGAAGAATATCTTTACTGTTTTCGGTGCCCGTACTCTTGCTGTGTATATCCTCCATCGCTTCCTGTACCTTGCATATCTTGAGAAAGGCGGATTCGGCTGGTGCAACTACTTTGATACCTTCGGTTTGAGACTGCTGATGATAGTTATTGCTTTTGGTATTACTGTTGTGCTTTCGCTGTATCCCTGCTACTGGCCCTTCCAGATGCTTGGAAAAATCAAGGTGAAGGGTCTGCTGAAAAAACAACCCTGAGCCTGATTGAATCATATGGTTTGGTCGACAGGATTCAACACAATATCTAAATAATTATATCATATATTTGCGTGTAAATCAAGATTTCTTGGTGTATTCCTTCAGATGATATAGACAGGGGTTGTTACGGATATGAGTGACAAAAAAACACGTAATTGTTCAATAGATGTTTTTCGATATTTGTGCGCTATACTTGTAGTTGCAATTCATACAAGTCCTTTTTATGACATAAACGAGAATTTGGGATATATTTTCAATAGTGTGATTACCAGAATAGCCGTACCCTTCTTCTTTGCGGTAGCCGGATATTATTATATTGGCAAGCTGGCAGACGGAAAGAAGGTGTTCGGACAATACGTTCTGCGTCTTGTGCGCCTGTACGGAATCTGGACTGCTATATACTATCTGAAAGATGTTTTCTTTCTGCTACTTGATATGGTGTCTGGTGAATCAGTCAGCATAGGTGCCTTTGTCAGAGAGAAAGTGGTAGGTTTTCTGATTACCGGCAGCGCTGATCATTTCTGGTATTTCCCTGCGCTGATAATATCTGTTATGCTGGTGACACTGATACATAAGTTCGGAGGAATCAGGCTTCTTATTCCTCTCAGTATAGTTGTGTACATAATCGGACTGTTTGGTACGTCATACTATTCTGTGGGAGTGCAGATACCGTTGCTGGGAGATTTATACAGCTGGGAGAACTTTAATGTTCTTCGCAGAATTCTCTTTATGGGATTCCCCTTCTTTGTCAGCGGTTACTTTGTAAGAAAACTGGAGCCTGTTATCAGCAGTGCAGGAGCAAGCTATGGCCTGCTCGCAGCGGGCTTGGTAATGTTTGTGGGAGAGATAACACTTATCAATATATTCGAGCTCTCCACCAATATCATTATCACTGCAGGTTTGTACGTTCTTCTGTGTGCAGTTCTTCTCACTCTTCTCAGGCATCCTATGCCAAAGCTCAGTGGTTGCGCTGCACTTATGAGGGTAGAGGCGAACTTTACCTATTATTCGCATCCCCTGGTTCTTGTGGGATTCGATCTGATAGACAAGTTTGTGGGAGTGTCTGTAACAGGAACCCTGTTGTTTGTGCTTACAGCAGCAATCACCTTCCTGCTGGGATTCATCATCAGCAAGTGTAACAATAAGTTTATCAGAAGTCTTGTAAGTTGATATGATTTATTAAACAGGAGTGCATATAGCGCTCCTGTTTTTGTTTATCTGAATAACATTCCACACCTCCGACAATAATAAGGTCGGAGGTGTTTTCTGTATGAGAAGATACAGTTATGAGAAGAACAGAAAAAGCCGTAAGGAGAAGGTTGGTTTCTTCACTGCTCTTTCGATTTGTATAATCGCTGTGGGACTCGCCATAGGTTCTGCTTATGCCAGCATCGGAGGTTTTGACAACAAAAACGTTACCGACCCGACCTACATCGCTACTCTGACAGGAGATCGGTCTCAGGGAGTAGACAGCGATATGACGGGAGTAACTGTGGAGGAATATGTGACAGAGATTGTTACCACCACAGTTACGGAAACGGAACCTCTGACAGAGCCTGTGTATATTACTGAGCCTGTCACTGAGGCAACTATGCCGTCAAATCCGTATACAGGTGACAACAACAGCCTGCAGACTATACTTCAGGTGGCTGCATCTCTGGAGTATCCTGTTGTATCAAGGACTATTCTCAGAGAGTATTCCGAGGAGCCCGTGCAGAACAAAACTATGCAGGAATATCGTGCCCACACAGGAATAGATATCGAAGCAAACATTGGCGAAAACGTGATGGCTATGTCTGACGGTGTTGTAGAGGAGATTTATACAGACGACCTTTATGGCAATGTCATCAGGGTGAGAAACGGAAATTTCTCGGTTCTGTACTGCGGTGTTTCCGATACTCAGCTTTGTGCAGTAGGCGAACAGGTATCTGTGGGGAATGTTATAGCACAGGTGGGGGAGATTCCCTGTGAGAGTGCAGATCCGATGCATATTCATATTGAGGTCAGGGTGGGAGATAAGAGCATTGACCCGCTGACTGTTATCTCAAACGATGAATAACGTTATACTACGTTGCATATAAAATAACTGATAATTTGTCTCTTTAATAATTCTTCCTGCCCTCGTTTCGTTCAGGGGCAAAATGAAAACGGCTACCAACATTGTTGGTAGCCGTTTTATGTTTTCTTTATTCGCTTAAGTCAGAACTGAAAAGCTCCATATCCAGCAGCTTTTTACCATTTACATCGAAGCTGTGACCGAAGATTTTGAATCCTGCCCTTATGTAGGTTTTATATGCAGAGATGTTGTCCTCATAAACCTGAAGGACTATTCTGGATACATTCATTTTAGAAAAAGCAAGTTTGCATACACAAATTGTGACAGATACTCCTAACCCCTTTTCACCGGTGTCGCTATCTATCAGCAATCGTCCGAATTCCGCCTGGTTTTTCTCGATATTATATATCGATACACTGCCAATCCATTTATCCCTCAAAAAAACTGAGAACACATAATCATCAGGCTTTGACAGATAATTAGTGAACCAGTTTTGCTGTGCTTCTGAGGTGATTATGTCTGAATAAATAAAGCAGTTTCTGTGTTTATTTCTGAGCAATCGGAGCGACTCTATATCGTTTGCTTCTATAGGTCTTAGTTCGATTTTTCCATAGCTGTCGTAAAAATTATGTTTCATAATGTAATCACTTTTAGTTGTTTTCAAAGAAGTTTTCAAGGAACTCTAACTCTTTAATTGGAGAAAATGCGTCAATAGATTCAAGCTTATCGTATGGGATTTTTTCTTTTATAAAATCCATGTCTATATCATTTGCATCTGAGAATTCCTTCATCTGAAGCGGATTGTAGTAAGGGCGATCAGAAGCCCTTTTGCAGTTTGAAAGAAGTTTCCTTTTATATAGAATTGCTTCTGCTGTACGCATAGTAGCACCTTCAGCGTTTTCCTGTGTTATTTCTAAAATACACTTGCTTTTGCAGACGTAGTTGATGACCTCTTTGTAGGGAATAACATGGTCAAGATACTCAATTCCATCTGCGGTGATTCTGTTGTTCTGTGGAGCTTCGACAACAAGGAATTTGCACTTCAGTCCGCTTTCGGTGGCTTTTTTGTAGACACTGTGGATAAGGGGCAGCCGATCCTTTGCGTATCCTACAAAGAACAGGTCATAGTCAAATTTGTCCGGTTCGGTAGTTTTAGCGAGTCTGGAGTAAACATAGGCATCATAATAGTAAATATCGTATTTTTCAGATTCACCTTTATCATATGTGTAGATGAGATCAGTTTTTTTCTTCAGCATCTCTATATGCTTTTCTTCACTTTTGATTATGTCTCTGTAGTGAATAACTATTTTGTTTTCAGGGTTAATTCTTTTTATGTAGTCCAGAAGCTTTGGTTCCCGTACACCATATTGTCCTCCAAAAAGAATGAAACAGGTGGGTTTGTTGTTGTTGAACTTTCCGTCTGTCATCTTTTTAAACCATAGCTTTTTGAATGGCAAATTGACTTTTCCGTTGATTTTTGCAGACCAGTGCAATTTGTGGAGTTTGTGAAGTAGAGGTTGGTTCATGGGAAGTGCGCCTCTGCACATCCTTACATTGTCCAGTTTCAACAAATCCTGATACATCTGCCATTTGTATGCAGTCTCCATATTGTAGAGTATATAGTTGTATCTGAAATCTTTATTTTCCACTTTTAAGTCTCCTTATTGCTATATTTGCTTTGCGTTGAGCTAAACTAAGTGAAGGAGATATCCTGAAAAGACAGAAAGAAAAGCGCTGCTTTTTTGTAAGCTTCTTCATATTTGTTTTGCTATAAAGTTCTTTGAATCTTCCGACGACTAAGGATTTTTCTTTTTTGAAGTTTTCCTTATCCATACTCATGTCAAAGTACAGAGTTGTCATAAGATTCATCAACATACCCATTTGTTTGTCATAAAGGGAGGGATAATTTGATTTGAAGAAGGGTTCGTAAATGTCTATCAGCTTTATTGCTGTTAGCTGACTTGTGCGGAATTTTCCGCGGACAGCACTGTTTTCACTTTGTATATAGTGGTAAAGGGGACGGGAGTCAAAATAAACTTTGTCTGCTTTGTTAAAGGCTTCGATAGCAAACAGAGAGTCTTCTCCTCTGCATATTTCTTCGTTAAACCATATGTCTTCAATGATTCTTTTTGAGAAGAGTTTATTCCAAGCAAACATTACATTGTGCACCAGCTGGTAAATCGCGCCCTCTCTATCAAAAAGACCGTAGTTTTCTTCGGATAGCTTATGTGTTCGCTCTCGGGAGGGATATGTAATATAGTGCTCATAGTTTATTGCGTCTGCGTCGTATTCTTTAATAAGGGCCAGCATATATTCATATGCGTCAGGCTCCAGGATGTCATCGCTGTCAATAAAGCTGAAGTAGTCTCCGTGAGCAAGACGGATACCCTGGTTTCTGGTTGCGGATACACCTGAGTTTTCTTTGTGATGAACGACTATACGCTCGTCCTTTGCAGCGTATTCGTTGCATATACTGAGACTGTCATCGGTGGACCCGTCATCAACAAGAATAATCTCGAGATTTCTATAGGTTTGGCCGATAATGCTGTCAAGACATTTGTACAGGTGTTTGCCGGGATTATATATAGCAATAATTACGGAAATCAAGGGTTCTGATTTGTTGCTCATACATTTCTTCCTATCTATGCCGAAGGCACAATTTTATACATTATAATTTTATCATAACAGAAGAGAAAAGTCTATATGAAATAAATGCACAGAAAAAAAGCAGCCACAATCTGTGGCTGCTGGAATTGCCGGATTATTTGGAGCGGATATTGATGTATGACTCTATCAGGTCTACAGCCTGCTCTGTTGTAAGCTTTGAACTGTCAATACACAGATCATAGTTCTGTGCAAGACCCCATTTTTGACCTGAGTAAAAGCTGTAGTAGTTAGCTCTGATTTTGTCGGTCTTGTTGACAATCTGCTCAGCTCGTGCTTTATCTACATCGTGAATCTCAATGGCTCTCTTTTTGCGATAGTCCATATTTGCGTGGAAGAAAACATTAACACAGTTTTCTTTATCCTTAAGAACATAGTCTGCACATCTTCCTACGATGACACAGGGACCTTCTTCTGCGAGAGATTTGATTATCTTGTGCTGAAGAATATACAGCCTGTCATTGACAGGAAGATCTCCCATTGCTGAGAAGCTGTTTCCGAAGTTGTACAGTCCAAGAGAGAGAGAGTACAGAAGGCTGTTGGTTGCCTTTTCGTCAACATTATTAAATACATCTGCGTCCATTCCGCTTTCTTTTGCAGCCATAGAGATAAGCTCCTTGTCGTAGAAAGGAATACCAAGCTTATCTGCGAGAGCTTTACCTATTTCTCGTCCGCCGCTTCCGAATTGTCTGGCAATAGTAATAATAAACTTCTGATTCATAAGAATCCCTCCGCTTCAAACAGGATTACAATATATATATTAACAGAAATAAAATAAAAAATCACTACTAAAAATAAGTTTTTTTGAATTTTGTTTAACATAGATAAATCACATGTTCAAAATTTATCAAAAGGGTCTAATTAAATAGTATAAAACCGTATATACTATATATATGTAAAAAGAATGAAAAATACTATATAATGTGGTATGGATATAATAATTAATTGAAAAAATCCAGTAATAATGGGAGGTGGAGATTGATATGAAAAATTTTTTTAATTTTTTTGAAAAAAATGCTTGACTTTTTGATTTGCTTGTTGTAGAATAACTCTTGCGCTACGGAAAGGGACGCAAACACGCAGAGCTTTCATAGTCGCACAAGGACATTGAAAATTGAACAACAAAGACAAAGAGAACCCGTAATTTTTTTGAGGAAATAAGTACTCAATAATTACAGTGAAGATGACACAACAAACATCAAGTAAACACGCAAGTG
>JAFTHZ010000034.1 GCA_017457155.1 Ruminococcus sp. | reverse complement strand
TTTTCTGATTTTCTTTTTCTCTTCTAACCTAATCTAACCTTACCTAATCTAACCTTACCTAATCTAACCTTACCTAACCTAACCTTACCTAACCTAACCTTACCTAACCTAACCTTACCTAACCTAACCTTACCTAACCTAACCTTACCTAACCTAACCTATCCTAACCTAACCTATCCTAACCTAACCTATCCTAACCTAACCTATCCTGGGTCTCCCAATGGTTGACCGTTGGTTGACACATGGTTGTCAGGCAGAAAAAATCCAGTAACAATGGGCATCCGGGACTTATTGCTACAGAGAAGCCACGACAGAATCCTGAACATCAGGGACGCAACTCACATAAAAAACCAAAAGGACACACAGAGAGTTTTCTGTGTGTCCCTTTTTTTATAAAAAACTTTACTTTTCACACGGCACGAGGATACGAAAAAACTCGTGCCCGAAAAAGCTCTTCGGGGTTATCTTGTCTTTATATCCGTGAAGACGGAGAAATCGTAGGGCTCCCAGGAACCGAACTGACCCGCAACCACAATGGTGCCGTCTGCTCTCAGGCCCAGAGTATATACATTCTCTGCCCAGATTGCTACGATATCCGTCCACTGCTCCACATCGCACTGGCCGTAGCCGTTGCCTCCTGTGGCAACAACTGTTCCGTCAGAACAAAGTCCCACCGTGTGGTAGTTGCCAACGGCAACAGCGACTATGTCTGTCCACTCCTCTGTGTCCAGCTGTCCCACATCGTTGACGGGACCTGTGGCAACAACCGTTCCGTCAGAGCGAAGTCCTGCGGAAAGATTGCTGTGACACACCGCAACATCGGTGATATCGCCAAAACTCTCAATATCGGGACAATATACACCATAATTATCAGGGTCGCTGCAGGTTACTGTGCCGTCGTTTTTCACAAACAAAGCATAGGAAGCGTTGCTGTGGATACTCCTGACGTCTGTGGCACAGGGAGAGCTGTCCCAGGGAGCATATACTTCTCCTGCTTCTGTCAGGCCATAGGCTGCGTCGCCCCGACCTGTAACAGAGATAACATTCTTCCAATCCTCATAGGCATCGGCTCCGCCTGTGGCGACCACCGTTCCGTCGGACTTAACTCCGAGTGTAACCTGATTGCCTGCGTGGATATCCACTATGTCTGTCCAGTCAGCCACGTCACACTGGCCTGAGGCGTTGTAACCTGTTGCCAGAACCGTACCATCAGAGCAAAGTCCGACTATATGATTTGAGCCTACTGATACCTTTGTGATGTTCTCCCAGTCATCGGTAGAAAAGCCCTGAGAGAAGCTTGTGCCTCCTGTGGCAACAACTGTTCCGTCCTCTCTGATACCTGCTACGAAGGCATCGTTCAGGTCGATAGAGTCAATCCTACCTCTGTAAACTTCCTGTGCAGAAGGTCCTCCCTCCTGATCCGAAGCATCCCCCTGCGAGGAGGAGTTGTCCCCTGACTTATCCTTATCATCAGAGTCAGAGTCTCCGCAAGCACACAGCAAAAACACCATCATAAGCGCAAGCAAAAGCGCCAGTATTCTTTTCATATTTCAAATCTCCTTTATCTTGCCTTTTCCCATATGAGTCAGCGTATAAATCAATCTTTCTATGTATCCGAGAGAAAAATCACATTCTGTGACCGCAGTTGCGACAGAACACAGCCTCGCCGATGTGCAGGGTTCCGCACTGAGAGCAGAACTTCTGCTCCTGGACAGGCTGTGCAAAGTTTATGCTATCTGCAGAATTTGCAGGGGCAGCCACAGGCTCAGGCGCGCTCACGGGTGCTGAGGGGCTCAGCGCTACGTTCACGACCTGAACAGGAACCTCCACAGGAGGAGGAGAAGGCAAAGCATTGGGGTCATATATGGGTGCTGCGGGAGCAGGAGCAGGCTGCTGATATACAGGCTGTGGGGGCACTGCGGGAGCAGGTGCAGGCTGCTGATACACAGGCTGTGTGGGTACTCCGGGAGCAGGAGCAGGCTGCTGATATACAGGCTGTGTGGGTACTGCGGGAGCAGGTGCAGGCTGCTGATATCCTGTACTGCCAATTGCAGGCACAACTATGTTGTTTTTGTGAGCCTTCACAAACTGTGCCGCAGAGGGACACAAGCGGACGGCATAGGTCTCGGCTGTCACAGCAGGGCGCTCACACCAGACAGGGTAATTCCTGCCTGTTCCGTCCTCAACGGGAATGCCCACCTTTGCCATGGTTTCTGCGAAGATAGCGGCGTTCTTCACGCTGTACAAAAGTCCGCCCGTATCAAAGTTCAGGGCCACATCGCTGCCGTCTGCAAAGATAAGCTTTGCGGCTGTCTTGCTTTTCTGTTTTTGGGGGAAGTAGGGATAGATGAGCTTTTGTATCTCCCTGAGCTCGTAGTAGGAATAGCACTTGGATCTGGCGCTATCAACCACGGCTGCTCCCACAATTCCAAGCACACCGAAAGCCGCACCTGCGGCGGCGCCTCCTGCAACCTCGGCACCCGACGCACCTCTGATGATGAGATACTTGTCTGTTAGCCTTAGCTCCACCATGGGAGCCCCTTTCTTGTCGGGGGTAAATATCATATGGGCTGTCACAAACAGCATAAATTTTCCGCAATGAGGACAAGTATCCTTTGTCTCCTTGGGATTTCCGCAAAAATCACATAATTTCATACCTTTTCTCCTTATTCCCGAGAGCTTTGTAAAGCTCCTTTTTTTATCACTCTATGGGTTCAAGTCCCCAGATATCCCTTGCGTAATCGCCGATAGCTCTGTCAGCAGAGAACACCCCTGCCTTGGCAATATTCATCAGGCTCATACGGTTCCACTTCTGTCTGTCATTGTACAGCTCTGCGGTGCGGTTCTGGGCCCTGCGATAGGACGCAAAGTCCGCCAGCACCATGTAGGGATCGCTGTACATCAGGTTCTCTGCGATAGAGGAGAATTTCCCTGCCTTCAGCTCGTCGATTGCACGACGCAGCTCAAAGGCGGTTGCATAATAGTCCGCAGGTCTGTAGCCCTTGGATCGCAGATCGTTCACTGCGGGGGTAGTCATACCAAACAGCACCATGTTGTCCTTGCCCACAGCATCGAAGATCTCCACGTTGGCTCCGTCCAGAGTACCCAGAGTCACCGCTCCGTTTATCATGAACTTCATATTTCCCGTACCCGATGCCTCGGTGCCTGCCAGGGATATCTGCTCGCTTATCTCAGCGGCGGGAATCAGCTTTTCTGCCAGGGTCACACGGTAGTTCTCCAGATAAACCACCCGAAGCTTGCCGTTGACGCGGGAGTCGTTGTTTATTATGTCAGCCAGCTCCACTATGAACTGGATGATCTGCTTTGCAAAGTAGTAGCCGGGAGCCGCCTTTGCGCCGAAGATGTAGGTTCTGGGGGTGAAATCCATGCTGGGATTCTCCCTCAGGGTCTGGTAGGTAACAAGTATATTCAGAGCATTCATCAGCTGGCGCTTGTACTCGTGCAGACGCTTGACCTGGACATCAAATATAGAATCAGGGTCAATGAGCACTCCGCTGCTGCGCTTGATATACTCTGCCATACGCACTTTGTTGAGACGCTTTATCTCAGCCAGCTTGTCAAGCACCGCCCTGTCATCAGCAAAAGCCTCCAGCTTCTCAAGCTCTGCGGCATTGTTAACAAATCCCTTGCCGATTAGCCTGCTGATGAGATTTGACAGCAGAGGGTTGGACTGGCACAGCCAGCGTCGGTGTGCGATTCCGTTGGTGACGTTTGTAAACTTTTCGGGGGTGTGTATATAAAAATCATTGAAGACTGTTTTCTTCAGTATGTCGCTGTGCAGGGCAGATACACCATTCACCTTATGGCTTGCAACCACCGCCAGATTTGCCATGCGCACATAGCCGTCATAGATAATTGACATGCGCTCGATCTGATCTCTCGCTGTTCCCGCATCCTCAAGGCTGAGACAGAACCTGCGGTTTATCTCGCAAACGATCTGATAGATTCTGGGGAGCTTTGTGCGGAACATATCCTCGCTCCAACACTCCAGAGCCTCCCTCATAACCGTGTGGTTTGTATATGCCACAACCGAGGTGACCATCTCCCATGCCTTATCCCAGCCGTATCCGCACTCATCCATAAGTATTCTCATAAGCTCAGGCACCGCAAGCACAGGATGGGTATCGTTGAGATGAATTGCCACCTTCTCGCTCAGGTTGTCAAGGGTCTTGTATACCCTCAGGTGTCGCTTGATGATATCCTGCACCGTTGCTGACACAAGGAAGTACTGCTGGTTGAGCCTGAGGCTCTTGCCCTCGGTGTGATTATCTCCGGGGTAGAGGACCTTTGTGATGCTCTCTGCCATAGCCTTCTGCTCAACTGCACGCAGGAATTCTCCGTCGTTGAAAAGCTGCATATCAAACTCCTTGGAGTCTGCAGCCCACAACCTCAGACGGCTCACTCCCTTGCCGTCGCCTCCTGTGACGATCATATCATAGGGCACAGCCAGCACCTTTGTGTCTCCCTCCACCTTCACAAGATGGATGCCGTCTATCCAGTCCTCCTGCAGTCGTCCGTTGAAGGACACCTCCACGGCCTTCTCGGGGTGAGCATGGAGCCACACCTTGCCACCGGGAAGCCAGAAGTCAGGCAGCTCTGTCTGCCAGCCCTCCACCAGCTTCTGGTTGAAGATTCCGTACTCGTACCGCAGGGAATATCCCATAGAGGGGAATCCCCCCGCAGCAAGTCCGTCCAGAAAACACGCCGCAAGTCGTCCCAGTCCTCCGTTGCCAAGTCCTGCGTCGGGCTCCTGCTCGTATATTTTGTCCAGAGAAACCCCAAAAGCCCTCAGCGCACCCTCGGCGGTTTCTTCCATTCCCATATTGCACAGGTTGTTCTTCAGGGAGCGTCCCATCAGAAACTCCATACACAGATAGTAGACAGTCTTCTTCTGCTGCTTCTCTACCTGCTCTCTGAATTCGGCGTAATCCTTGCTCATGATCTCCCTGCACACAAGGGCAAGGGCTTTGTAGTAGTGCTCGTCCGTTGCCTCCTCCGGGGTCACGTGGTAGACCGAAGCCAGCGTCTCCCTTATTTTTTCTGTCATATCCTTGATTGTCATAGTCTTCATATACTCTCCTTTGAGAATTCAGATTATATGGAACCATTATACACTAATCCCACCTTTATTTCAACACATTTATTGTTACATTTGCAAACAAAACTTGTGATTTTTCCGTTTTTTTCGTTTATTATTTCTATACTCCAACGATTTCAGGACCCTTTCCCTGTCCCTAAAAGAAAAAAGGTTACTATTATTTACATAAAATTACAATTTTAATATTTTACTATACAAAGCCCCTCCCCTTGTATTATAATTATTATGGATAAAATCAAGTGTAAGGAGATATGAAAAATGGACGCCAAGAATGTTGTAATCTACGTTGCAGGTCAGAGGTTCTCGATCCGCACCACCGACACCGAGGAGTATGTCATCGGAATCGGCGAGAAGGTTGAAACCCTCATCAAGGGAATCCAGAGAGATAACCCCAGATTCAACCGTGACACCTGCGCAACCCTGGCGGCTCTGAATCTGTGTGACGACGAAATGAAGCTCAGACACATGATGGATGTGCTCCGTCAGCAGGTGAAGGACTACCTTGAGGACAGCGAGAAGCTGAGAGAGGAGAATCTGGCCCTCAGACAGGAGCTTCAAAAGCTCCGCCAGCAGATAGAGACTACCCCCGCAAAAAAGGAAGAGGAGCCTGCTGAGACACCTGCACCCGAGGTATCAACCGAAACATCCACCCAGGCCCCTGTGGTCGAGGCTCAGCCCTCACAGCCTGAGAAGGCTCCTGCTCCCAAGGAGTACCGCCCCGACAGAAAGAAAAAACGCGGCAAGCACAGACACAACACCCCTGCTGCTCCCGTTGTAACCGAGGCTCCTGCAAGTACCGCCCCCGCGGAAACAGATTTCCCCGAGGATATGGAGTTTCCAGACTCTCCCTTTCAGTTCAGCATATTTGACACCATAGAGTAAACAGACAATCATCCCGCAGACTACATACTCACAGGAGGGCGAGATTTATGAAAAACCGAATAGAAATCCTCTCTCCTGCAGGAGGAATGGAAAGTCTGCAGGCAGCAGTCCGCTCAGGCACAGACGCAGTCTACCTGGGGGCAAAGGATTTTTCTGCCAGAGCATCCGCACAGAATTTTTCACAGGAGGAGCTTTCTGAGGCCATCGGCTACTGCAGAGAGCGTGGAGTCAGAGTATACCTGACCCTCAATACCCTTATGTTTGACTCTGACATAGAGTCAGCTGTGGAGCTGGCAGGATACGCCTACGCACAGGGCATAGACGCGGTTATCGTCCAGGACATAGGCCTTGCCTCTATCCTGAGAAAACACCTGCCTGACCTTCGGCTTCACGGCTCAACCCAGATGAGCATCCATACCCCCTCAGGAGCAAAGGCCCTGTGGGAGATGGGATTCTCCAGAGTGGTGCTCAGCCGAGAGCTGTCCCTGAAAGAAATTCAGGAGATAGCCGAGAGCTGCCCCATAGAGCTTGAGGTCTTTGTACACGGAGCGCTGTGTATGAGCGTATCGGGACAGTGCTACTTCTCTGCTATGCTGGGAGGACGCTCGGGCAACCGCGGAATGTGTGCCCAGCCCTGCCGACTGCCCTTCTCACTCAAAGGCGGTAGTGATCACGCCCTCAGCCTCAAGGACAACTCCCTTATTGACTACCTGCCTCAGCTTGAGGCGATAGGTGTAACCTCTGCCAAAATCGAAGGTAGAATGAAGCGCCCCGAGTATGTGAGCGCCGCTGTCTCTGCCTGCAGAGAAAAACTACAGACAGGTCAGGTATCAACCCTGACCGGGGATCGTCTGGAGGGAGTATTCTCCCGCACGGGATTTACCGACGGATACCTTGTGGGTAAGCGGGACGGGAATATGTTCGGATATCGCCGAAAAGAGGATGTCACCGCCGCAGGAGAGGGACTCCTGCGAGATATACGCAATACATATAAAAACGAACTTCAGCGGGTGGAGATAAGCTTTCACTTCTGTGCAGAAGAGGGAAACTTCCCCTCTCTGACCATATCCGACGGCACCCACACCCTGTGTGTCACAGGAGACACCCTCACAGAGCAAGCACGCACCCTGCCTTTGCAGGAAGAGAAAGTCGCATACCTGCTCTCAAAAACAGGAGGCACTCCCTACAAGGTCAGAGATATCAGCTGCCACATAGGACAGAACCTGTCCCTGCCTGTCAGCAAGATTAACGAACTTCGTCGTCAGGCACTGGAGCAGCTGTCAGAAAGAAGAAAAGACCACGGACGCACTGCTCCGGGGGTATATAAATATACAGTAGAAAAGACAAAAGAAATCAGACTCCCCAACCGCAGCAGGGCACGGTTCACCGACACAGACATCCCTGTGCAGTTTAAGGACTGCGAGCTTGTCTTTGTCCCTGTCACAAGCAAGGAAGAAGACCTGAGGAGACTCCAAAGCGAGGGCTTCACTCTGGGAGTAGAAGTCCCCAGAGGAATGTTCGGCAGGGAGAACTCCCTGCGCAAGCACCTGCTCACCGCCCGGGCCCTGGGAATCAATCATGCTCTGGTATCAAACATCGGCGCTGTTTATCTTGCCAAGGAGCTGGGATTCAGGCTTCACGGAGGATTTGGGCTGAACCTAACAAACACCGCCTCTCTCCTGTGGGCACAGGAATACGGGCTTGAGGATGTTGAGCTGTCCTTCGAGCTGACACAGGAGCAGATAAGCCGACTGGGGGCTCAGATCCCCCGAGGAATCATCGCCGCAGGGTACCTGCCCCTTATGCTCACCCGATGCTGCCCCGGATACACCGCTCAGGGCGGCTGCAAAAACTGCAACAAACATCAGATTTTGCAGGATAGGTTGGGCAAAGACTTCATTTTCACCTGCGACGGCAACTGCACCGAAATCCTCAACTGCGTGCCACTTTTAATTCCCGACAAGATTAATGATTTTTTTGGAATTGATTTTTATGATTTTCGCTTCACTGTTGAAAACTCTGTGGAAAAAGTGGAAAACATCCGCCGTTTTTCAAGTAAAAATCAAAATCTCAAGGATTTTACCCGTGGGTTATACTTCAGAGGTATCAAATAAATAACAGCTCGGTAATTGTTTTTTAAGAATTATTACAAAGAAAATAACATAATTCTCCTGAGAAATATAAAAGAATTAATGTTTCTTCAAGAGAATATCCCAAAGGAATAATAAATCATTTTTGCAGGACGAAGCTCCATTTTGCAAGAAAGAGGATGTATATGGAAAAACTTAAGATCAAGAAAATCAGAGAGGGAGCAAAGGTTCCCTTCAGAGCAACAGAGGGCTCCGCAGGCATGGACCTGTCTGCCTGTATCGATCAAGCGGTGACAATCCGCCCCGGTGAGCTCAAGCTCATCCCCACAGGCATTGCCATTGAACTGCCAAGCGCAAACTACGTGGCCTATATCTTTGCCCGCTCGGGCCTTGGTATCAAGCACGGCATCTGTCTGTCCAACGGAGTGGGCGTCATTGACAGCGACTACCGCGGCGAGGTCTGTGTGGGACTTTGTAACGTTTCTGACAAGGAATATACCATCCAGCCCTTTGAGAGGGTGGCACAGCTTGTTGTGTCCCCTGTCTCCCTCATGCCTGTACAGGAGGTCACAGAGCTCTCAAACACCGACAGAGGTGCAGGAGGTTTTGGCTCTACCGGAATATAAGAAGCGCCGATAAGACTCAGCCCCGAAAAATTCCTTGCCACAACTAAATTGCCGTAAAAGGCAGGGCTGATTCATCCCCTCGGAGACAGTATCCCCCGAAATTGAGTCGGAATCTGCTTTTTTCCACAAAATATTGTGGTTGAAATCTGAACTCGCATAGAGTATAATTATTAGGTTAAAGTATAATTATACTTTATATTTAAATCTTGGTGCCTTATGCGCCACAAAAAACAAACAACACAACCCTACTTTTGCTTTTGCGTTTATGCGCAAGAAAGGAGCTTATATATGTTTTCGTTTTCAAAGGACATCGGTATCGATCTGGGTACCGCTAACACACTGGTATTTATGAAAGGCAAGGGAATCGTACTGAGAGAGCCCTCCGTTGTTGCAGTTGACATCCGCAACGATACAGTTCTCGCCGTAGGATCTCAGGCAAAAGAGATGATCGGCCGTACCCCCGGCTCCATAGTTGCTGTGCGTCCCCTGAAGGACGGAGTTATCGCTGACTTCCAGATCACAGCTTCCATGCTCAAGCACTTCATCAGAAAAACCGTCCGTTCCAATTTTTTCTCCCGCCCCAGAATCGTCATCTGTGTTCCCTCAGGTATCACCGAGGTTGAGAAAAACGCTGTCGAGGACGCAGCCAGAGAAGCAGGCGGCAAGGACGTTGAGCTTATTGAAGAGCCCATGGCAGCAGCCATCGGCGCAGGTCTGCCCATTGCAGAGCCCACAGGCAGCATGGTAGTAGACATCGGCGGCGGCACATCCGAGGTTGCAATCATCTCTCTGGGTGATATTGTTACCTCCTGCTCTGTCCGTGTTGCAGGCGACAAGTTTGACGAGGCAATCATGTCTTATATCAAGAAGAAGTACAGCCTGCTCATTGGTGAGCGCACTGCTGAGGATATCAAAATCGGCATCGGCTCTGCCTATCCCTACGAGGATGAGGGCGAAATGAGCATCAAGGGCAGAAACCTGATGGACGGCCTGCCCAAGAACATCACCATCACCGCAGCAGAGGTCAGAGACGCTCTGGCAGATCCTCTGTCTGTTATCATTGACGCCATCATCAACTCCCTGGAGAAGACTCCCCCCGAGCTTTCCGCAGACATCATCGACCACGGCATTATGCTCACAGGCGGCGGTGCACTGCTGAGGGGTCTTGACCTGCTGATTATGCAGCAGACAGGTATGCCCGTGCACATCGCCGAGAGACCTCTCGACTGTGTTGTAGACGGCACAGGCAAGCGTCTTGAGCTGACAATGCCCAACGAGTACTACCGCTCCAGAAGAAAATAAGAAGCGCCGAGAAGACATAGCCCCGAAAAATCCCTTGCGACAACTAAATTGCCGTAAAGGGCAGATTTGATTCATCAGAAATCTGCACAGGCAATTTTGGGGAGCTGGTGGATTTTGTCGGGAGATGCGAAGTCTCAACGAGGCGTGACACAGAAGCGCCGAGAAGACTCAGCCCCGAAAAATCCCTTGCGACAACTAAATTGCCGTAAAGGGGCAGATTTTTATATTAAAACTCGGGCAATTTTTTAGCCCACACACATCCTGCAGAACACTGCAAGAATTTTTCCACTTATCTCAAAACATCTATCGGGGGACGGAGCGCCGTTCCCCGAATTTCACCGGAGGCCCGCCGTGAGAGAAATGTTATCATCAAAAAGCTTCAGAAATCTCATAGCTCTGCTTATGACCATCGTGATACTCATGCTTGTATCCGTTGTGTCCGACACCTCTGTGGTGTCCTCCATACTCAGCTCTATGACCCTTGGTATGCAGGAGGTCTCTGCTGCTGTGTCAGAGAAGGCTAACAACAAGTCCTACGACCAGCTTCTGGAGGAAAACCAGCAGATGAGCAGCGAGCTGGCACAGCTGAGGACTCAGCTGGTTGACTACTATGACGTAAAGCAGGAGAATGCCCGACTGTGGAAGTACTATGACCTGAAGAAGGACTATCCCCGATACGACCTGCTGCCTGCGTCCGTTGTCCGCCGTGACCCGGGAGATGACTTCTACTCCTTCACCCTGAACAAAGGCTCCCTTGACTCTGTTGCAGAGGGAGATCCCGTTGTCACAGAGAACGGTCTCGTCGGCTGGGTAACAGACGTAGAGCTGTCCACCTGCCACGTCAAGACTATCCTCTCTCCCGATGCCAAGGTGGGAGTTATCGACTCTGTCTCCCGTGACAGCGGAATTGTCAGCGGTAGCATCTCCTATGCTGATCAGAACCTCACCACCATGACAAAAATCTCTGCCCAGCACAACATGAAAGCAGGCGACATTGTCATCACAACAGGTATCAGCGGTCTGTACCCTGCATCCATCATCGTGGGCGAGGTCACAGAGCTTCATTTTGACGAATACGACACCTCTGTATATGCGGTGATCAAACCCTATGAGGACATCACCACCGTTATGGATGTGGTTGTTATCACCGCCTTTGACGGACAGGGAGAGATTTCCGAGTCTCCTATAGAGTCTGTGACCCTCCCGGGACAGCAGACAACCACCGCTCCCCCGCACAGCACTGTCACACAGCCCACCACAGGAGTACAGTAACATGGAAGGAAAGCTGAAATATCTGAGATACATAGCCTATATCGTAGAGATACTGGTGCTGTATGTGCTCTCCGGCACACCGGGGTTTATGCCCTCGATAATGGGTGTCAAGCCCATCATACTACTGCCTGTTGCCCTGACCATCGCGGTCTTTGAGGGAGAGGTCCCCGCTATGCTCTACGGAGCCCTGTGCGGAGCCCTGTGCGACATAGGCAGCGGCACCGACCTGGGACTCTACACCCTGACTTTGACCATCATGTGCTTTGTGCTGGGATACTGTGCATCAAACTTCTTTGTTGCCAACTTTCTCAACACCTCTATCATCGGGGTGTTCTGTCTGGCTGCGCTGTTTGCACTGCATTTCTTTGTGTTCTGCGTTATTCCCGAGGTACCCGACCTGAGAGAAATGTTTCTCAGACGATACCTCATCAGATACATCTACACCCTGCTTTTCCTTTTCCCTCTGTACTGGTTCAACCGCCTGTTCCACACCACCATGAAAGAGGGATGAGCTAAGGCTCGCCTCACACTTACAAAGCACTTTTATTCTGAAAACAACTACTTTACTCAATAAATCTATGACAGGAGGGACAAGGTATGAAAAGTTTTTGGAAACAATACAACAGACCCATCCTCTGCCTTGTTCTGGTAGTGGTCATCATGCTCAGCTTTGTGCTGAGACTCTTCAACTGGCAGGTTGTGGTGGGGGATTACTACCGCGACGAGGTTGCCACCACCGCCAACTACCGTCTGACATCTGACGAAACCCGCGGAGAGATTCTGGATGTTAACGGTGTGGCTCTGGAGACCAACACCACCGCCTATTCCGTAACCATCAACAAGCTTTACATTAGTCAGGAAATGACCGTCAATGACGTTATCATGGAGCTGTTCATTATTTTTCAGGAGCGTAACACCCCCTGGATCGACCCTCTGCCCATAGTTGTGGACGAGAGCAACAAGTATCAGTTTGACTACAGCAACGAAAATGCAGAGTCCACCCTGGAAAGCATGCGAAGCGAAGAGATGCTGGACCTGGGTGTATATGCCACTGCCACTGACTTTATGGATGCTTTTGTAGAGAGGTATGAGCTGGAGGACTATGCCCACCTGCCCGATCTGTGCCGCAATCTGGTATCCGTCAGATACAACATGGAGATGACAGCCTTCTCCAACACCAACCCCTACACCTTCGCAGAGGACATTGATACAGAGCTGTCTACCATTATTGCCGAGTTCTCTCAGTCTATGCCCTGCATAGAGATAGTCCCCGTATCAAAGCGTCTGTGCACCGACGGCACCCTTATGCCACACATCCTGGGAGTCACAGGCTCCCTGACCGCTGAGGAGTACGAGGAGAACAAAGACAAGGGCTATGCCTACGACGATATTATCGGCAAATTCGGCATCGAGGCAGCCTTTGAGGATTATCTCAAGGGAGAGCCCGGTACCAAGACCATCTCCAAAAATTCCGATGGTACACTCATCAACGTTGTGGAGCTGGAGCCCGCCAAACCCGGAAACTCCATATTCCTCACCATAGACAGCAACCTTCAGCGAGCTACCAACGCCTCTCTGGCACGATATGTTCAGGATGCACAGGCAGCAGGCAAAGCCGAAAGCCAACAGAAAGGCGAGAAAGGCCACGGAGAGGACTGCATCGCAGGAGCGGCAGTTATGCTCAGCGTCAAGGACTTCTCTGTACTGGCCGCCTCCACATATCCCACCTATGACCTGACACAGTACAGCAACGGAGATTACTATGCCTCCCTGCTGGAGGACGAGACCCTCCCCCTGTATGACAGAGCCTTTCTGGGCTCCTTTGCTCCCGGCTCTGTTGTCAAGCCCGCCACCGCCCTGGGTGCGCTGGAAGAAGGGATAATCTCTGACTACGATACAATCACCTGCACACAGAAATACGACTACTACCCCACAAACATTGTTCACTGCATGGGTACCCACGGACCTTTGACGGTTACTGCTGCCATCACCAAATCCTGCAACTACTTCTTTGCGGATATGGGTCGCCAGCTGGGTATCGACACCATGTCACTATATATGGAAAAACTCGGCCTGGGAGAGAAAACAGGCCTGGAGATATCAGAGTCTCAGGGCTTCCTCGCAGGACGAGACAGTACATCCTGGGTAGCAGGTAACACCGTTCAGGCTGCTATCGGCCAGTCCGACAACACCTTCACCCCCGTACAGCTTGCCACCTTCGCGGCTACCATAGCCAACGATGGCGTCAGATATCGCACACACCTTGTGAGTAAGATCACTTCTTATGACAGACAGGAAATTGTCCTGCACAATGACCCCGAGAAACCTCAGGTAGTTGAGGACCTTCAGCTCACACCATACAACGTGGACATCGTCCAGAATGCTATGCGTCAGGTTGCCGCTGATCCCTCAGGTACAGCTCACTCTATCTTCGGCGACTACAGCATTCCCATCGCCTGCAAGACAGGTACTGCAGAAAACCCCGGATCTGACCACGTAACCTTCATCTGTTATGCACCCTACGATGACCCTCAGATTGCGTTGGCAGTTGTACTGGAGCATGGCGCCAAGGGTAAGTTCTCCATGAGCGTTGCAAGGGATATGCTCAACGCATACTTCTTCCCCGAGACCATCGAGCAGACTATCCGCGAAAACACAGGTGTTCCCGAGCCCACAGGACCCGACGCAACCTCCGCACCTGCAACCTCCGCACCTACAACTACCGCACCTGTGCAGTAAGCCTGCACCCAGAACAATAGCCAAACTTCAATCATAATTTTTGGCAATAACAATGTCTTTTCGTATACTTATAATATATAATAAAGGTGTTTTTTATCACTTTTGACCAATTTATAGCATTATTTTTTTACATCCTTGTTTCTTGCACAGAAAAGTTCGATGTGATAGAATAAATATGAGGTACTGTTTTATGAGTAAAGTTATCGTTCTTGCCTCCGGCAAGGGTGGCACCGGCAAATCCACGGTCTCTGTGGGTCTTGCGGTTGCTCTGGTAAAACTTAATAAAAAAGTACTCCTTATTGACTGCGACAGCGGCATGAGAGGCGTGGACCTTATGCTTGGGGTTGAGAAGGAGCTGATATACGATGTGTCCGACGCAGTTGGTGGCGGATGCGACAAATCAGCTGCCATCTATGTGACCCAGAACATATTTGGTCTGTATATGATGCCTGCGGCTCTGTCTGCCGACGATGAGGTGAGCCCTTCTGTGCTTCGCCAGCTCATCGCAGAAATAAAGGATGACTACGACTATATCCTCATTGACTCCCCTGCAGGCACAGGCTCAGGTTTTGAGGCTGCTGCAGCAGGAGCTGATAGCGCTCTCATCGTCATCAACCCCGAGCCTACCAGCGTACGCGGATGCCTCAACATCCGCCACAAGCTGTCCGAGATGGGAATCGAGGATGCCCGCCTGGTCATCAACCGCTTCTGTCCCGACAGATTCAGGGGAATGGGACTTTACAAAGACCTTGACCAGCTTATCGACATATCTTGCACTCAGCTTATTGCTGTTGTGCCTGAAGACGTTCAGATTGCTGCTATCGCTCAGCGGGGCGAAACAGGGCAAAAGACTGTCCCTTCAATGGTGGCATTTCGTAACCTTGCCGCCCGACTGGAAGGAGAAAATCCTCCTCTGGCTAAAAAGATCCTGAAGATATAGAAACCTCTTCTTACTTCAGTTTTATATATTTTTATCTGCTTAATTTAGAAATCATACGAATGGAGGCCAGCACTATATGAATATCGCACTTATTGCACACGACGAAAAGAAAGAATTGATGGTACAGTTTTGTATTGCTTACTGCGGAATCCTCAGTCGTCACACCCTCACTGCCACAGGCACCACAGGCAAGATGGTCTCAGAGGCAACAGGTCTGGAAATCTCAACCTTCTTGGGCGGATCCCAGGGCGGAGGCCAGCAGATTGCCGCAAGAATCGCCTGCAACGAGGTAGATATGCTCCTCTTCTTCCGTGACCCTCTCAATCCCAAGCCCTCTGAGGCTAACGATATGAACCTTCTGCGCCTGTGCGATATGTACAACATCCCCGTTGCTACCAACATCGCCACCGCCGAGGTGCTTATCCATGGTCTTGAGAGAGGAGACCTTGACTGGAGAGATATCCTCAAATAATCCCCTGCACTTTTGTGTGTACATAACTTCACCTTGTATTGCTATGCCATCCGCGCCTTTGGGCACGGGTGGCTTTTTTGTTTGGCTGTGCAGAGAGAAAGGCCCCTTTGTCTCTGATAAATCCTCCCGTATCTTCAAAATTTATGCAATAGTACCATTTTTATTTTCAAATATCCCTTTCCTTTAAGTGGCATAAAACATTGATTTTGTCGCATTTTTGGAGTAAAATGATAGTCAGGAAATATTGCTTTATTTTTAGGACTAATCAATCTGCACAGTAGGGTCTCACCCCTGTGCACAAACGAGGTGTTTTTTATGAATTGCTGTTGCAACAAACAGCCCAGTGACCTGAGCCTGCTCAGTAGTGTCCTCAACGAGTACAAGGACACCAAAGGTTCTCTCATCACAATACTTCAGAAGGCACAGGATATCTACGGATACCTGCCCACAGATGTAATCTATCATGTAGCAGAAGAAACAGGTAACACCCCCGCAAAGGTTATGGGTGTGGCTACCTTCTATACCCAGTTCAGACTCAGCCCCGTTGGCAAGCATCTCATTATGCTCTGTCAGGGTACCGCCTGCCATGTAAACGGCTCAAAGCGTATTCAGGCAGCGATCACCGAGGAGCTGGGAATCACCGATGGCGAGACCACCGAGGACGGCCTCTTCAGCCTCAAGTGTGTGGCTTGTCTGGGATGTTGTTCTCTGTCTCCCGTTATGATGATCAACGAGGAGACCTACGGCTCTCTCACCCCTGAGAAGGCCGTGGATATCCTCAGAGAACTCAGAGCTAAAGAGGAGGTGGAGTAAATGAGAATCGCTGTAGGTTCAGGCTCCTGCGGAATCGCCGCAGGCGCAGGCAAGGTTTACTCCGCTCTGGAGAATCTGATTTCAGACTATAACAATATCACTCTGGGTGTCACAGGCTGTATAGGCATGTGCTATCTGGAGCCTATCGTAGACCTGTACAACGGCGAGGCTCTTGCGGCCAGACTGGTCCGCGTATCCGAGAAGGATGCAGAGAATATCGTACAGGCAGCATCCACAGGAGATATGAGCCTTGTGGAGAATCTGATGATCACCGAGAATGACAACTGTTTCCTCACTCAGCAGACACGAATTGCTCTGCGTCATTGTGGCATCATCGACCCCACCCGTATCGATGACTATATGAAAGAAGACGGATACAAGGCTCTTCAGAAGGTCCTGACCACCATGACTCCCGACGATGTCATCCAGGTAATCAAGACCTCGGGTCTGGCAGGACGAGGAGGCGCAGGCTTCCCCACATGGTTCAAGTGGAACGCCGCAAAAGAGTCCAAGGGCGAAGAAAAATATCTCATCTGTAATGCGGACGAGGGCGACCCCGGCGCATTTATGGACAGAGCTGTCATAGAGAGCGACCCCCACAACCTGATCGAGGGTATGCTCATCGGCGCATACACCATCGGCGCAAAAGAGGCTGTAGTCTATGTCCGTGCTGAGTATCCTCTGGCCATCAAGCGTCTTGAGAACGCCATAGCACAGGCAAAGGAGAAGGGTCTGCTGGGCAAGAACATTCTGGGAACCGACTTCTCCTGCGAGATGCGTATCAAGGCAGGCGCAGGCGCCTTTGTCTGCGGCGAGGAGACAGCCCTCATCGAATCCCTTGAGGGCAGCAGAGGTATGCCCAGACTGAAGCCTCCCTTCCCTGCACAGTGCGGTTACTGGCAGAAGCCCTCCAACATCAACAACGTTGAGACCTTTGCCAATGTTCCCTGGATACTCCTCAACGGCGGCGAGGCTTTCTCCGCTATGGGTACAGAGAACAGCAAGGGTACCAAGGTTTTTGCTCTCACAGGAAAAATCAAAAAAGGCGGTCTCGTAGAGATCCCCATGGGTATGACCCTGAGAGAAGTTATCTATAACATCGGCGGCGGAATCAAGAACGACGCTCAGTTCAAGGCGGTCCAGATGGGCGGCCCCTCAGGCGGATGTATCCCCAAGGAGCTGCTGGATACTGTCATTGACTACAAGGCTCTCTCTGCCACAGGCGCCATTATGGGCTCAGGCGGTATGGTTGTTATGGACGAGAGCACCTGTATGGTAAATATGGCAAAGTTCTTCCTGGACTTCACAGCCAAAGAATCCTGCGGAAAGTGTGTTCCCTGTCGTATCGGCACCAAGCGTATGCTGGAGATACTCACCCGTATCACCGACGGAGAGGGCAAAGAGGGCGACATAGAGCTTCTTGAGGAGCTGTGTGAGGCTATCAAGGACGGCGCTCTGTGCGGTCTGGGCCAGACAGCCCCCAACCCTGTTCTCACCACTATCCGCTACTTCAGAAACGAGTACGAGGCACATATTAACGAGAAAAAGTGTCCTGCTCACGAGTGCACAAACCTCATTACCTATGAGATAGACGCAGACACCTGTCGCGGATGTACCCTCTGCGCAAAGAAGTGTCCCGCAAACGCCATCACAGGCACCCTCAAGAACCCCCACACCATCGACGGGGACAAGTGTATCAAATGCGGACAGTGCCACACCGTATGTAAGTTCGGCGCTGTCAGAACTATATAAGGAGGTGTTACCATGAACAAAGTGAACCTCATAATCAACGGAAAAGAAATCACTGCCAATCAGGGTGACACCATCCTCAAGGCAGCCTCAGACAACGGCATCGAAATCCCCACCCTCTGTCATCACGAGAGTGTCAAGGTGTTCGGCGCCTGCGGTCTGTGCGTAGTGGAAGCACAGGGAATCCCCAAGCTCCTGCGCGCCTGCTCTGCCACTGTATCTGAAGGTATGAACGTAAACACCGAGTCAGACAGAGTCATCAAAGCCAGAAAAGTCTCCCTGGAGCTTCTTATGAGCGACCACAAGGGCGACTGTCTGGGACCCTGTGTGCTCAACTGCCCTGCAGGCACCAACTGTCAGGGATATATCAAAAAAATCGCCGAGGGAGATGACAGAGAAGCCGTACGCATCATCAAGGAAAAGCTCCCCCTGCCTGCATCCATCGGCAGAGTCTGCCCCCACCCCTGTGAGACAGCCTGTCGCAGAGCGCTGGTAGAGGAGCCTATGTCTATTGCATTCCTCAAGTACTTTGCAGCAGACAACGACCTGAACAGCGACTCACCCTACAAGCCTCAGATAAGCGAAAGCACAGGCAAAACCGTAGGTATCATCGGCGGTGGTCCCGCAGGACTGACTGCAGCCTACTTCCTGGCTACCAAAGGCCACAAGGTCACAATCTACGACGCAATGCCCAAGATGGGCGGTATGCTCCGCTACGGTATCCCCGAGTATCGTCTGCCCAAGAATATCCTCGACAAGGAGATCGCTCTCATTGAGGATCTGGGCGTAGAGATGAAGAACAACGTAAAAATCGGTGAGGATATCACCTTTGATACTATCAGAGACAACCACGATGCCACCCTGGTGGCTATCGGCGCCTGGAGCTCAATGAGCACCAGAACCCCCGGCGAGGAGCTTGAGGGAGTGCTGGGAGGCATCGACTTCCTGCGCAGGGTTGCGCTGGGCGAAGAAGTGAACATCGGCAAATCTGTGGCCGTTGTGGGCGGAGGTAACACCGCCATGGACGCCTGCCGTACCGCTGTGAGAGTAGGCGCCGAGAAGGTCTACGTCATCTATCGCCGTACACGTGCAGAGATGCCTGCTGAGGATATTGAGATTCAGGAGGCAATGGAGGAGGGTGTAGAGTTCCTCTTCCTGACAAATCCCGACGAGTACATTGGCGAGAACGGCAAGATAAAGCAGGTGAAGCTTCAGGTTATGGAGCTGGGCGAGGCAGACGCCTCGGGCAGACGCTCCCCCGTTCCTGTAGAGGGCGAGTTCAAGTATCTGGACGTTGACACCGTCATCGCCGCCATTGGCCAGAAGGTGAACCCCGCAGGCTTTGAGGCGGTAGAGCTTAACTCCCGCGGTATCATCTCTGCAGACGAGTACACCTTCCGCACAAATCTCCCCGATGTTTTCGCAGTGGGCGACGCCACCAACCGCGGTGCTTCCATCGCTATCGCCGCCATCGGCGAAGCTCAGAAGGCTTCCGGTGTTATTGACAGTTTCCTCAAGGGCGACTGTGTTCCTTACATCGCTCCTTTTGTATCCGAGAAGCAGGTCACAGCAGAGGACCTCTCCTCCCACGAGAAAGCTCCCAGAGCAAAGATGCCCCACAGAAGTGCCGAGGAGAGAAAGCACGATTTCAAAGAAATCAACCTTGGCTTCTCTGAGGAAGTTGCACGTGCAGAGGCAAAGCGCTGTCTCGAGTGCGGATGCCACGACTACGAGGACTGCTCTCTCATCCGTCACGCAAACAGATACGTCATCAACCCTGCACGTTTTTCAGGTCCCGTCCACCCCTGCTTCACAGAACAGAAGCTTGTCACCATCGAGCGCAATCAGGACAAATGTATCCTCTGCGGTCTGTGCGTGAGGGTCTGTGACGAGGTTGCAGGCAAGGGACTTCTGGGATATATCGGCAGAGGCTTTGACTCTGTTATCAAGCCCGAGTTCAACACCCCCTCCGCTATCGAAGGCTGTAAGGACTGCAAACAGTGTGCTCTGGTATGTCCCACCGGCGCTCTGCGTATTCTGGATAAATAAAACTTTGCACATATAAACTAAGCCGCAGAAGGAGTTTTCCTCTGCGGCTGTTTTTTTCTATTCTCATGACAAAAAGAAAAGCCACAAGGAAACACACCTTCCTTGGGGCTCTTTTTTTATATTCAGATATCCTCAGGCAATATCGGGAGAAAACTGAAACAGCTCCTCCACCTTGGCCTTGAGGGCGGTGGATATATCCATAGCAAGTTTGAGGGATGGGTTGTACTTGCCCTTCTCCAGTCGACCGATGGTCTCCCGTCTGACACCAACCTTCTTTGCCAGCTCCTCCTGACTCATCTTCAGCTTCTTGCGGTATTCCCTGACAAAGGTAGTCATCTTCTCGCCCATGCATATCCCTCCGTTTCACCTTGTTGTTTTTTACAATTTCATTATATCCCAATCAAGCGGTGTGTGTCAACCATTACCTCAGACAATTCTGTTATGGTGCTCTCCCGCGAAGAATCGGGTGATATTCTGCGCCATCATAGCCACACATCTGGCTCTTGCCTGCGCTGAACCCCATCCCATGTGAGGAGTCAGGCATACGTTCTCTCTGTCCAGAATCTCTGAGAATGGATGCTCTTTTGGGAAGGGCTCTGTAGAGTATACATCCACCCCCAGCCCCCCGATCCTGTCCTCAAGGATAGCATCTGCAAGCGCCCGCTCATCACACACAGCGCCGCGGGCAGTGTTGATGACCACCGCATTCTTCTTCATTTTCTCGATGCGGCTGCGGCTGATAATTCCCCTTGTGCTGTCGCTGAGCGGAAGGTGCACAGAGATAATATCCGCCTCACGACACAGGGTGTCTATATCTGCCAGAGGGAATTCTCCCTCCTGCTTGCGGCGACATACCATAACCCTACAGCCCAAAGCCTGTGCCACCCTTGCAACTGCAGTGCCGATAGCGCCTCCGCCCACAACGCCCCAGGTCATAGAGGACACCTCGTGATATACAGGAGACAGCTTGTTGGCAACACCTGAGACAGAGTAGGCTCCCGAGTGGACAAACTCCCTGTACTGAGGTAGGTGAGTCACCAGAGACAGCGCCATAGCCACCGTCACCTGTGCCACGCTGTCTGTAGAGTAACCGGGTACATTGCATAGGGCGATTCCCTTCTCTCTGCAGTACTCGGTGTCAATATTATCATAGCCTGTAGCGGCAACACAGATAAGTCTGAGATTATCCGCTCCCGAGAGGGTTTCTTCATTCAGCTTTATCTTGTTGGTCACTATTACCTGAGCATCCTTCACACGCTGTGATACCTGCTCATAGGGAGTAGTGGCATACTCCTCCCACTCACCCAGCCTGTATATGGGACTCAAGTCTATGTCATTTCCTAAGGTATCTTTATCCAGAACTACTATTTTCACGACTGCACCTCATCATAGTCTTTTTCTCTATTATATAGTCTGTGCCATCTATGTGCAAGAAAAATCGACGAGAGAATCCTTCTCCGGATTCTCTCGTCGATAAAATATATGAAATCTGATTTTATTCTTTTTCTGCTGCTTTGATGTCCTTGTTCTTGAATGCAAAGAACAGAGCGCCCAGTACAATCCATACAATCAGCATAATGTAAGAGGGAGTTACGAAGTTTACACCGGGGAGGAAGGGCAGGGGGATAAGCATAAGTATGATAAAGATGATGGAGAAGATAGTTCCCAGGATAGCCATAACAAAGGTAAAGGGTTTCTTCTCATTACTCTTCTTCAGGGTGACAATGGTCGCCAGTGCTGTGAAGCCGAAGCCTACTGCTGCACCAATGTTTGACATCTCCAGCCACCAGCCAAGAGCCTCACGGCCCAGGAAAGGTCCGACCAGAGAAACTACAAGGCAAAAGATGAGTGCCACATAGGGAGTCTTGAACTTGGGAGAAATCTTGGAGAATGCCTTGGGCAGGTAGCCCTCCTTGGACATGGAATACATAAGTCTGGAGGATGCCATATAGAAGCCCATCATACCTGTGAGAACCGCAGACAGAACACCTGCACCCACAAGAACAACACCGAAGTTGCCCAGCAGAATTCGCGCGGACTCAAGCAGTGCCCAGCCACCCTCTGCATTGATTCTTGTGATCTCCTCAGGATAGTTAGCATATACGGAAGCTGTTACCAGGTTGTTGGAGATATATACAAATCCGCCGAAGAGGATCGCGATGATCATAATGAAGTTAACTTTCTTTGCAGGGAAGTTAAACTCCTCGGCTGCCTGGGGGATAGTGTCAAATCCCACGAAAGCCCAGGGAGCAATGGCGAAGGTAGCAACAACGCCTGAGATAATAGACTGATTGTCAGTCTTGGGTTCCACAGTGGTCTTGTCAAATCCGAAGTAGGGGACCAGATTCTCCCAGGATGTCTCGCTGCTCAAAAGTGCAGAGATTGCCAGGGTAAACACGCAAATAGCCAGAGTCGCTGCCAGAATTGTCTGGATAACACCTGCAACCTTAACACCGCAGACACAGAACACCGCAAACAATATCAGTATAGCACAGGCAAAAAGAATCTCTCCAACATAGATGGGGTTATCCGCCAGAGTATATAGATATCCAAACTGAAGAAAGTCACCGAAGATACCCTTAACTATAAGTCCCAGAGCTGTTGAGTTCATGGGAACATTGGTCAGATATGCCGCAACCAGGAACCATCCGCAGATGAAGGCGGGAACCTTGCCGAAACAAATCTTTGTGAAGGTAAACTCTCCGCCTGCCTTGGGATACTTGGGAACCATATAGCTGTAGCTGAAGGCAATGATGATCATTACCAGCGCACCGCCTGCCATAGCAATGGCTGTACCCAGAGTACCGGAGGTTGCAAGGAACTTCTTGCCGGGATTAACAAATGAACCCCAACCGATGATACAACCGAACGCAAGTGCCCATACGTTCATGGGGCTGAGTCTGCGCTCGAGCTTTGCTCCGCTCTGAGGAGCAGGTTTCTTACTCATAGGAATTTCTCCTTTTTTCAAAATTCGTCCATTTCTTGCAAAAAATGAAAAATCGGCTGAAAAAACGACCAGGGACTTTCCCACTACACAGGGGGTAATTGCCCATAAAAACCAATTTTTTCGCCGAAAAATGAACAATGTATGACTATTATACCATTTTGACAATCCCTGTCAAGGGTTTTCATCAAAAACCTTCGGTCCCTTTTTTTGAACAAAGCCCTGTGTTCTTCGCGGTTTTCTCCCCGTATCTCTCATATATTCCTTGCTTTTCCCTATATTTCGTGATACCATTTGATTATCATACCCCCGCTGCGGTACCAGCCGCTCAGGTATAATAACAAAAATGAGGAGATTACTATGAGTACAAAAACCCTTGCGCCCCCGTCAGGTGCACCAACAGGCAGACATCTGGGTGTAGAGATGCTCCGCATTGTCTCCACCTTTATGGTCATCATGCTGCACACTCTGGGAAGCTATCCCATCCTCAGCATATACACAGACAACGGTGTCCTGCTGTGGTTGTTTGAGATTCTCTCCTATGGTGCGGTCAACATCTTCGCCATAACATCAGGCTATGTTTCCTGCAAGAGCAAATTCAAGCTATCCCGACTTCTGAACCTGTGGTTTCAGGTATTCTTCATCTTTATAATCATGACCGTAGCTCTGGGACAATACTCTCCCACAGACCTGGATGAGCACGCATACAGAGATATGTTCTTCCCCATACTGGGCGATCTGAACTGGTACTTTACCGCGTTCTTTGCACTTTCTCTGTTCTCACCCTTCCTGAACATAATGATAGCAAACCTCAATCAGAAGCAGCACAAGTACCTTCTCACCCTCATCTTTGTTCTTTTCAGCGTGATAACCTGCATCCCAGAGGTGGGAGACCTGTTCCAGACCACATCCGGATACTCCTTCCTGTGGCTTGCCTGCATGTACGTTATCGGAGCATACATCCGCAACTACGGTGTCCCCACCCCCTCAAAACGCTACATCTGGCTTATGGGATACTTTGCCTGCGGACTGGCCGCATGGGCATATATGATTATTATGGCAGACATCACCACCGAGCTCAAGGGCGAAGCTATGTTTCACAGAATCTTTGTCAGCTACACTTCTCCCCTGATTCTGCTGGAGGCTATCTGTATTTTTGAGTTCTTTGTGAATCTGAACTTCAACTTTGGCAGAAAGTTCATCTGCTGGGTATCCTCCCTGACCTTCGGAATATTTGTGTTCCACACTCAGGATCTGTACTGGATCTTTGGACTTGAGAAACGGGTGGCTCTTATCGCTCAGGAAGGCCCCCTTGTGTCTGCACTGGGAGTTATCGGCATTGCCGCCACCGCCTTTGTGCTGTGCGGGCTGGCCACCGCCGTGCTGATGTTGGGCTTTAAATATCTTGGCATCAACAAGCTGTGCGACTTCCTTCAGAACAAGGTCTTCGGCAAGATAAACTACATGCTCTACAGCGAGGACAATAGCCGAAAGAAATAAACTTACCAATATATCCCCTGCCCGGGACTTCTGTTGTCATAACAGAAGTCCCGATATTTTTTGCAATGGTTTTGATGTATTGTGTTCAATTTCAGCAGAGCATAAATATTATCCCGAAAAAAAGTTAATTTTTTGACTAATTTTTGGCAATTTTTATAGACAAATCCTTTTTTTTGCATTATAATGGTATAGATTATAATTGGGATAATTGGGTGCATGTCCCATCCCATAATTTTCTGTAATAAGTTTTGCGGAAACTACAGTCGTATCGGGCCTACGATTCGACTGCTTCAGATATAACTTTTTTCTTAGGAGTTGAGAGTTTTATGAAGAACATCACAAAGCGTTCTCTGGCTATTGTTCTTTCGGCGCTTATGCTCATTGCATATCTGCCCATGGCAACATTTATGTCAGAAGACGCACCCGTCATGCCAAGTGTATCTGCAAACACCTACTCTGCAGTGAGCGGCACCTCTGGTGACGCCACACTCTTTGAGAAGGTAGAGGATACATCCGCATCCATCGAGTCCAACAAGGATAACTACACAGTAGGTGAGCCTATCTACATCACTGCTAACAACGGCAACTGGGTGGGCCTTTACCGTGCAGACCAGACAGACTATGCTAACACCAAATCGATCTTCTGGTACTATGTATCCGGCAACGAAGGCGAAGCTGTTGACATCAGAACAGGCGTCTACAACGCAGACAACCCCCTGGGTATTTCACCCTCTCTCTTTGTGGGTCCCTACACTGCTGTTCTGTTTAGTTCTGCTGACGCTTCATCCCCTGTTGCATCCGTTACCTTCAATGTAACCGATGCAAACGGCGATACAGACAACGCAAACAACTACATCACCACTAACAAACACGACTACTACTATGGTGAGACCGTTGTTGTAACTGCAAAGTCCTCAAACAACGCCTCTGACCAGGCTTGGGTCGGTGTTTACAACAAGGGAGACGTTCCCTCCAGCTCTGTTCCCGCTCTACACTGGTACTATCTGGTGTCAACCTCCAAAGGTCGCAACTGGCAGGGTGCCTCTTTGAGCCTGTACGGCGCATCCACCGACAACGCCAACAAAGCGTTGTCACCCGGTGAGTACGACGTTTACCTCTTCGGTGATTCAGGCTACAGCCAGATTCAGGCACAGACCACCATATCTATCGTAGGCGGCACCGTTGAGACAGACAAAAGCAACTATGGTCTTGGCGAGGACATCATTGTTACTGCAGCCTCCTGCACCGAAGCAAGCAGTGCATGGGTCGGTATCTACAAGAAGTCCGAGCTGGGCAACAATGCTCCCGGCAGCACAATCCCCTCCCGTTCATGGTATTACCTGAGTGCACACTCAGGTCGCTCTGTGGTGCTTCAGGATCTGGCAGCTGATGCAAATGGCACCCCCCTCAAAGACCTTGAGGCAGGAGAGTACATTCTCTATCTGTTCGGGGACAGCGGTTATTCCGATATCCAGGACTACAAGACCATCACTGTTGAGGACTCTGTGAATACAAGCTTCTCAAACGGTGCATACAGAGTTGATGACCTGAATGACGGCTTTGCAAACGGCTCTGTCGCTCTGGAGATTTCCCCTGACTCCGTAGGAGCTATCGGCAACACAGATACTGCTCTCTACTGGGCAGATATCGAAGGAAAGCCTCTCGCCGACTACACCGCTCTGGCAAAAACAAAGATAAACAGCAATATTGTTGTATTCGATATGTACAGCCACACCTTCATTCCCGAAGAAGCCGAGGCTCTGGTGGCATACATCTCATATAAGGGTACAGAAGGCAAAGAGGGCTATTTTATCCCCCTGCCCACAGGTACCGTTACATACAGCGGACTGGACAAAAATATCCTCTCTGAGTTCCAGATGGTATCTGACCTTCATATCACATCCGACAAGGCCACATCCGTAGATGGCGGAAATCTCATTGATCAGTATTACCACGTAAACGACAACGAGCATTTCGAGATGATGCTCAAAGATATCGCCCGCAACAGTCCCGATAGCTCAGGTATTTTCGTAAATGGTGATATCGCCAACAACGGTCTCAAGGTTGAGTTTGACCAGGTCAACTCCCTCTACGAAGCTGCTGACGGCACCCTGCCTCAGATGTACGTATCTCTGGGTAACCACGACTCTTACCCCGGAGACATTACTGAGTTTGTCAACTATGCAAACACTCTGGGCGCAGGCATCACCACAGACGCTCCCTACTATTCAAAGGACATCAACGGCTACAAGTACATCTTCCTTGCAGGCGACAACGATGATTACTACGGCCTTTACAGCGCAAACCCCAACAGCAACGATGCAGAGCTGTCCACTACTCAGCTCCAGTGGCTGGACGCCGAGCTTGCTGAGAACGAGGCAAACGGTGGCAAGCCTGTATTCGTTATGCTTCACCAGGCAATTGCAAACACAGTTGCAGGTAGCTTTGACGGACAGGATTGGGACGGCGTTGTAAACATTGATGATTTCAAAGCTATCCTTAATAAATACAACAACGTAATCCTTCTTGGCGGACACAGCCACTGGGAAATCAACTCTCCCAACAACATGTTCCCCGGCTCTGCAGACCTTCCCGTTGCAATCAACACAGCATCAGTCGGCTACCTCTGGTCTGACTACTCAGGTGTTGCCGGCGGCGAGTGGATCGAGGGCTCTCAGGGCTTCTATGTAAGAGTCTATGAGGACAAGGTTGTATTCCTGGGCAGAGATTTCGTCAATCAGAAATGGATCCCCTCTGCATGCTATGTTATCTACAACGAGGATGTCAGCGCAAGCTCACTGACCATGAACGTAGATGATGTAATGTCCGCATCAGAGTATCTGACAAACATAAAAAACAGATCCCTCACATTCTCAACTTCCGATAAAAATATAGTTCAGGTAGACGAAAACGGCACTCTAACAGCTACAGGTATAGGCACAGCCTTTGTGACCATTGTTGCCGCTCCCTCTAACTCCGAAGTTGTCACAAGAGATAAGATTGCTATAACCGTTACCAATGAGTCTATCTCCGAGGATATCAAGGAAGAGCTGGGAGATCCTCTGAATCTGGGAGACGACTTCAGCGCATACATCGGCTACAGCAAAGACGGTAACGAGTACTACCTGACAATCCCCAGCGATGATATCACATTCGACAGAAACTCTTCGATCTACACAACCTCACAGGGATTCCAGACTCAAGTCACCGGCGTCTCTGAAGAAACCATCTACTACCCTGAGTTCATTGAGAAGAACAATGCAGTGTTCTCAGTTCGTCAGTTCTGGGATTTCGAACGTCAGGAAGATGGTTCCTACATGATCTTCAACACATGGACCAACGCTACTCACAACAAGTCCGACGCCAAGGCCTCCTACGCTCTGGACGGCGGCTCCTACAGCTACTACAAGGACACCATGCCCGTAGAGGAGAACGACGTTGACAACGGACTGGTAGCCACAAGGTTCTACTTCAACCAGCCTTCCTACACAGAAGAGACCGGCGAGTACACTAACTACTACCGTTGGTTTATTTATCAGGATAACGAAGGCAACTACTATCTGAAGAATAAACACACAGGCTTTGTTCTCTCAATTCTTGACGATGTATATTCCCACTACTTCGGTCAGATGGGCAAGATGTTCAACGAGGAACAGATGACAGATTCTGCTTTGTTCCTTGACCGAATTGCAAGCAACGACAATATCAAGATGTCCCTGTTTGACTATGGTAAATACATCAACAACAACAGCTACATCGCCAGAGAAGCAAGAAAGTTCCGTGAAAACGGCGTCAGCTCCTTCGATGCAAACGCAAACGACAACATTCTGTGGTTCAACCAGGATGCTTGGAACCCCGAATACGTAGTTGACGGTGTTGCAACCTTGGAGGAATCACTGAAGGATTCTGACGACATCACAGTTGATAACATCGGTAATCCCAGCCAGTATGACTCCACACCTCTGATGCTCAACTCTCTTGATTCAACCGGTTATCCCTTTGTCAACAACGTAACCTACCACGATTGGGACCGCCGATACGGTGACTTTGACAACAGTCCCGCCTTTGGCTCCGACTCAGGAAGCCTTAAGTACCTGTTTGACCAGGAGATGACCTATGTCACAGGCGACTCAAACGAAGAGCTCACTGCAGAGAACTACGCAGATGGTTACTACCAGAGTGTACGCTACGACGTAGGTGATGCATACGGCACAGGTATGTTCAAGGAAGCATCCACAGGCGGTATGGTATACAGCTCATATATGAACGCTGCATACTTCGACACTTCCGAGTACTACACCTCAGGCATCTATCAGCCCGTCAAGGGTCAGCGCTTCCAGCTGTATGACTATGTAATCCGACCTTACTACCACTACTACTACGACGAGAACACAAGCTTTACTGATTCTCAGACAGGCGTTACCTACCATGATATTTATAATTCTCTTATTAAGAGCACCCGTCTTGATACCTTTGGCGAAGACTCTCTCTTTAACAACAGATATCTGAGAAAGTCTCTGCGTGACTACAACTCCTACAACAGAAACTTCCTGCCCTTTAACTACGGTCACAACATCACCAGCGATTATCTGACCGGTGACTACACAACAGCCAGCACAACGGGCTCATTTGTTGATCCTGTTTGGCCTGATGAGACCGACACAAAGCAGAGAACCGGTTACACATCTTCTCAGCAGGATACACCGAATCTCCCTGCATACTACAATGATGTATACGCAGACACTACCGGCACCGATCATCCCAACAGCCAGGAGACAAACACCTGGTTCGGTATGACCATGGAGTTTGACTTTGAGATTGCAAACAATGGTCAGGTTTACGATATGAACGGCGATCTTCATGACATGGTGTTCAACTTCACCGGTGACGACGACGTGCTTGTTTATATCGATAACGTTCTGGTGCTCAACGTTGCAGGTACTCACGGCGCACAGATGGCTACCATCAACTTTGCAACAGGTAACGTAGCCCATCCCACTGATGAATCCTGCTATCCCCAGGTTGGTATCGATACCTCCGAGTCCTCCACAATCAGAGAGAAATTCGAGACAGCTTATGCTGAGGCAGCACAGGAGGGCAGCAACAGTATCCTTGCAGGCACAACCCTCAACGAGGATATGTTCGAGGGCAACACCTTCGCAAACGGCACACGTCACACACTCAAGTTCTTCTACCTGGAGCGCGGTGGCTCACGTTCATTTAACGATATCTACTTCAACATGGAGACTCTGCCTTCCTCAGGATTTGAGGTTGAGAAGCAGGTAGTGGATTCAGAGGGTAACGACTTATCCGCAGAGGATAACTCCGACTACACCTTCTCCATTGTAGGCTACACCGAGGATGGCGATGTCCTCACAAGCGGTATCTACACCTACGATGTCGTTGACATCATCACAGGCGCAGTAGTTGCATCCAACCAGACCGTCAAGCAGGGTAACACCTTCACCATTAAGGGCGGCCAGAAGGCTCTCTTCAAGGATCTGGATGTTGCCACCCAATACACAGTCACAGAGATTGCGGATCCCTGCACGGTTAAGGGCATCCGTACCTACCTTAACGATACTGAGATAGAAAATATGGCAACACAGCAGGAACATTTGATCTCCTGTACCGCAGGCACCTACATCCCTGTTCTGGAAAATGACACCACCAATATTACATTTGTCAACACCATCGAATATGTAACTGTAAACATCAAGTACTACGACCGTGAGGTCATCAGCGGACTTCCCGCTGATATGGGTGATGAACCCAAGACTTTTGCATACGGTTTCTACGGCTCAGACATTATCTTCACCGATGAAGAGCACACTGCATACGACACAGAGAGTATGATTGCAGAGGCAGGTATGGCTCTGCAGAGCGGTAAATCCAGTCAGGTAAACAACCTGCTTGACGACTACTACCTGTGGCTCAGTCAGGATCAGGCAGTCACCGGAATGCAGAACCTCATCAACACCCACACAGGAGAGAAGTATGAGGAGACACCCTACCATACCGACCAGTATGGTAATGTACAGGAATCCGGCGAGAACTGGGTAGAAATCTCCGACGACGGCAAGACCATTACATCCTGGATGTTCAACTGTCCCAAGCAGTACACTATGAGCGTCTACGGACTCACCGATGGAGACACAAGCACTCTGACTCAGGTCGGCAATACTGACAAGTATGTTGCAACCGGCACCTTCAACATCATCACAGGCTACTACAACCAGCGTCTGGGCGAGGAGCTTCTGGATGACAACAATGTAAACGAAGGTGTAAACGAGGATACCTCTTACCTCTCAAACTACGGCCTGAGCGGCTACACAGGCACCAGACCAAATACCGACAAGACAGCTATCCTGTCTGACGGAACAACCCTCACCTTCCAGTACTGGGCATTTGATGAGGAAGGAACTCAGATAGCTTCCACCGACATCAACTATATGTATCGTATTTCAGGCAATGAGACAATCTATGCTGTATACGGCATCGGTGAGCCCGACAAGGGTCTGACAGTAAGCCGTAACCAGTATGACTACTACTCAGAGGCAGGCGCTAACGGCAAGCCTATTGAGTATGTTCGTCTCAACACTGTTATGAATCCATATGGCTACGCTGATAACTTCCATATTGGCGGCAATACTACTTTATCAGGTGATGGCATTAAAGATGTTGCCATTGTCTATGTAAATGTCAAGAATAACAGCTTCGATGTTGACAACTTGACAGCAGCACAGCTGGAACAGCTTCGCGAGGGCGTTCAGACAATCGTCCAGAATGCACAGAACTACGGTGTCACAGCCGGCCAGCAGATTGAGGTAACTATCGAAAAGACCACCGATGACAGTGAGCAGCTCTCTGTTACAAGCGAGAATATCACCCTCATCGCCAACGGATTCAAGTATCAGGTTGTTACCAAGGAAGATGCAGGCAACAACACAAATCAGGTTTACCTCACAACCAAGAATCGTGTTCAGTTCACTACAACCTTCGAGAAGAAACAGCTGGAGAATCTTAGACTCTTTGCTTTCGCAGCAATGAGAGTTGTTGAGAATGGCCAGAGTCAGTGGGTGGTCAGCGACAACTACGTAGATTACAATCTGAGTGCAGAAGAGTAATCCGCGCAGTAAAGCCCCACAGATAACTGAATAGTACCACAGCGGCGCATTTCCTATGCAGGGAAATGTGCCGCTGTTCTTATTTTCTTATACTATCTATAGTGTAGCCGCAATCATTTGATACAAGTCCCTTGTTAATACCAACAGAATCGGTCGTTTCAAATTGTGAAAAACAGAAAAAGTTTAGAAAAAGTTAACAATTATTTGTAAACAACTTTACGAATTATGGAAATTATGTTAATATAAATTATGTATGATACCCAGAATTCTATATTCAGGAGATGATATGCTGTGAAAAACAGACTGACAAGAACACTGGCGGCAATACTGGCGCTTCTGATGATAGTGTCGGCTCTTGCGGTGAGCACTATCCCAGCCTCAGCTGCCGTCTACAGAAACGGCGCCCAGTCAGGCCCTTCTGCCTCCTACGCCGCGGGAAGATACTACCGCAATTACCAGCAGGTTCCCATCACAGGCGACAACAGGACTGACCTCATTGCCATAGCTCTATCCCAGCTTGGCTATCAGGAAGGTGCTGCTAACGGCTATTTTTCCGGTGAAATTTCCGGAAGCGCAAACTATGTTGAGATGAGCTACAACATGGGTGACCTGGGTCTTGGCTACGGCGGCTCAGATTATCCCTGGTGTGCATCTTTCGTATCCTGGTGTCTGTATCAGTCCAGGTGTACAAATCACGCCACTTACAGCTCTCTCTGCCGTAATCACTCAGGTGATTATAACTACATATGGAAAGAGATCAGCTGTGCAATGTGGGTAAACCAGCTCAAGGGCGCAGGCTACTTCTCCTACAGTGCAGGCATGGGCGGCTCCTATACCCCCCAGTACGGTGACCTTGTATTCTTCAAGAGTTCATCCTCTCCCTCTCATATCGGTATCTGCCTGTACGTTAAGGACGGAGTGCTCTACACAGTTGAGGGCAACACAAGTGACGCATCCGGTCTTGAGACCAACGGCGGCGGTGTTTACTTCAAGAGCTACTCTCTCTCCAGCTCCTATCTCTACGGATACGGCAGACTGCCCTATATCTCCGACAGCTCTGTAGATAAAGTAGATTACAGCGGTGCCAACCCCACCCCCGGACTCTATGTTGCAAATGCAGCAAAGTATATCTACAGCTCCGAATACGCAACATCAGCTACTACCACCATCCCCAGATTCTCTGTCTTTGAGATCACCAAGGTTGGTGCAAACAACAGACTTTACGGAACCTTCACCGATGTTAACGGCAGCACCGTTAACGGTTGGGTCGAAAACAACTCAAGCCGAATCATTCAGTTCTATTCAAGCGGTGCCCTCTCAGGTGCATGGGAATATGACGGAACCGGCTACAAGTATAAGTGGTCTGACGGAACCTATGCTTCTCAGGGTTGGCTCCAGGATCCCGACAACAACGCATGGTACTACATCGGAGCCAACGGATACGCTCAGAACGGCTGGCTGTATCTTGACACCGGCACCTTCTATCTGGATCCCAACTCCAACGCAATGCTCACAGGACACAGATATATTGACGGCAGATGGTATTACTTCAATAACGATGGTTACCTGTGTGATGGTACTTGGGAATATGACGGAACAGGCTACAGATATCGCTATGTAGATGGCACCTACGGTGCAAACTGTTGGCTTGATGATGCAACAAACAATTATGTAAGATATTATCTTGATGCAAACGGATACTCTGCAAGAGGCTGGCAGAAGATCGGTGACGCTTGGTATTACTTCGATCCAAACAGTGGTGCATTGCTGTCAGGATGGCTCAATATTGACAATAAATGGTATTATACCGACTCAAGCGGTGCTATGCAGACCGGTTGGGTAGAGGAAGACGGACACTATTTCTATTTTGACTCAAGCGGTGCAAGAGTAGAGAATACCACAGTGGATATTAACGGTTCTACTTGTACCTTTGATAAAAATGGTGTGCTTGTAGAAGGCTCTGTTATCGAAGATACACAAACGCCTAATGTAGGTGGAGGATATTCAAGCTATCAGGGCGGAATGCCTGCTGATGGCACAGGCGTGGTTCAGGCTCATGGTATTGATATCTCTAAGTGGAACAACGGAGACGACTGGACCACCCTTAAACTTAATCTTGCAGCAGTAAAAGCCGCAGGCATCGACTTTGTAATTATCCGTTGCGGATCCACCAACAAGGGCGAGGATCCCATGTTTGATATGTATTACGACGAGTGTAAGCGACTGGGTCTGGATGTAGGAGCATACTTCTACTCCTATGCTCTCGACGCTGCAAGCGCAGTAAGCGATGCACAGAAGTGCCTGAGTTATATTGCAGGCAAACAATTTGAATACCCCATCTACATGGATTTTGAAGACCCCACACAAGAGGGAATAGGAAGTACGCTTTCTGCTCAGATTTGCACAGCGTTCCTTGACACAGTAGCATCCGGCGGATATCTGACAGGAATGTATACATACAAAAGCTGGTTTGAGCAGGGTTGGGTAGATTCCTCCGGCATCAGCAGCAAATACGAAGGTTGGGTAACATATCCCTTAACCAGCCAGGACCACACCAAATACGATGCGCAGTTCAGCCAGAAGTACGGTATGTATCAGTATACCTTTGAATATGTAATCGCAAACGCAGGCACATTTGACGCAAATGTATGCTATAAGGATTATCCCACCATCGTCAAGACCTATGGCTTCAACGGTTACTCTGCAAGCTCCTCAGGTAATCTGAGCGCATCCTGGGTAATGGATGACTACGGCCTCAAATATCAGTATTCCGACGGCACATTTGCAGGTGCAGGCTGGCTTTGGGACAGCGCCAACAGCGCATGGTACTATCTTGACGCAAACGGCTATGCAGTCAGCGGTTGGGTTGAGGACAACGGCAAGACCTACTACCTTGACCCCAACACCAACGCTATGCTCACAGGCCACAGATATATTGACAACAAGTGGTATTACTTTGACTCAAGTGGTGCACTTGTTACCAATGGTATGTGGTATCAGGATGAAAACGGCTTCAAGTATCAGATGGGCGATGGTACATTTGTATATTCAGGATGGATTGACGAGCCCCTCTCCGGTGCAAGATATTATCTGGATGCCAATGGTTACGCAGTAAGCGGCTTCCAGACAATCGACGGCTCCCTGTACTATTTCTACCCAGATTCCAGAGCTCTTCACAGAACCGGCTGGATCACTGTTGACGGAATCGTATACCGTACCGCATCTGACGGCGAAATTCTCAAGGGATTCCAGTATGTGGACGGAGAGTACTTCTACTTTGACGAATCCACAGGAGCCATACAGACAGGCTTCGTGACCTTTGACAGCAAGTGGTATTACTTTGACACCGCCGACGGCACTATGGTTACAGGCTGGTTTACATCCCCAAAAACAGGCTATATCTACTACTTTGACCAGGAAGGAGAGATGACCACAGGCTGGGCAGAACTTGATGGCGAGTGGTACTTCTTTGAGGACAATATGGAGAATCACTACGGCCAGATGCTCACAGGCTGGATTACTAACTCCTCCTCCGGATACAAATACTACACCGCCGAGGACGGCAAGATGGTCACAGGCTGGAAGGAAATCGACGGCAACACATACTACTTCCATCCCACAGACGAAACATACAAAGGCAGAATGGTCACAGGTGAACAAGTCATCGATGGTGAAACTTACACCTTCGACGAAAACGGCGTTCTCCTTGCATCCGAGCCAGAAGTGACAGACCCCACAGTGACAGAACCTGCAGTAACAGAACCTGCAGTAACAGAGCCTGCAGTAACAGAACCTGCAGTGACAGAGCCTGTAGCAACAGCTCCTATCACAGGCAGCCTGAAGGTTGACGTTGCGGGCGGAACAGGCTTCAGAATCTCCATCGACGGAGGCGCTGCTCGTACTCAGGGCACTTCCTACAAAAACACCAACATAAAGACAGGTGTCAAGGTTACTGTCACCGCTTTCACCACTAACGATAACCCATTCCTTGGCTGGCTGAACACCTCCAACGATAAGATCCTCTCAACAGATCTTTCCTACACCTTCTACACCTCAGGCAACGATTACCTGAAGGCTATGTACAAAACCGATATTGAGGGACTGAGCATTGTCAACTTCTACTATGACGTAGCAGACCAGTACTGGGATATCCAGTACTACGCCGCAGGTGACGAGATTGTATTCCCCGCACTCGACCCCATGCGAGCAGGATTCGACTTTATGGGCTGGAACTACACAGCCGAAGAAATTGCACAGAAGGTTGCAGCTGGAGAAGATGTGACCGTTATGCCGGTATGGCAGAGACAGGAGGTCTACTGCAATCTGACCGTCACAGGCGGAGAGATAACCTTCGGCACCGCCAAGGACGGCATGTACCTTGCAAACAGCAAGACCACCGTCACCGCAAACGCTCCCGAGGAGGGAATGAAGTTTGCATATTGGACCGACGGTAAAAAGATTCTCTCCTATGAAACCGTCTATGACTTCTATCCCTCAGAGGATATGAGTCTTGCGGCTGTGTTTATCGGCGAGGACGACGAGATCGACTACCAGGTACTGGTTGCAATCACCAACTTCCTCGCAACAGAGTACGGCCAGTGGAACTTCAGCTGGTGCGTACCTGAGGATCAGAATAATCTGCAGTTTGTAGGCGCAGGTATGATCGCAACAAATAAAAACACCTACAAGGCAGAAACCTTCTATCACGGCACCACAGACTCCAGCGTATACGACAGACTCGTGGTTGACGATCAGGCAATCGGCTCCGCATTCTATATCGGACCCGTCGCCTCAGGCGAGACCTGGATGGCAAGAGCATGGGTACAGTACACAGATGCCTCAGGCCAGCTGTACACCGTATACTCTGACCTGTTCGAGGCCACCAAAGACTAAGTCAACATCACAAAACACACAGACAGCCCCTCCATTTTCGGAGAGGCTGTCTTTTTTTTCACAAATTTTCAGAAAATCATCAGAAACCCTTGACACCTAAAATATAATGTGCTAGAATTTTTATGTTATTTATAAGAGAAAGTAGGTGTGATATATGAAGAAGATTTACAGCGAACCCACAATCAACGTCTTTATGTTTGCTGCTCCTGATTGCATCAGAGCTTCTACAGAATATATCCCCACAACTACAACCGTTGCTCCTCCCATCACTCTGGCTGAGGATGTAGTCGGCGATGCCAAGGGCAGCGCTTCTGACTTTGTCTGGTAATCAAATCCACAAACGCACATTTCACAGCAGAACTTCGGTTCTGCTGTTTTTTCTTGCTATCTGTCAGAAACCCTCTCCCTGTCCCAATCATTATCCCTGCTCTTATAGACTTTTTATAAAACTTATGTTACAATGAAAAAAAGATTTTTGCTAAGAGGTGGATTCCATGATTAAAATCACAGCCCCTTATCTGGAGAAACGAAGCTCCTCGGATATGAACTATGTCAGACTGTGCAGCAAAATTTATGTTGACGACAAAGAGGAACTTGTATGGTACGAAGTTGAAGAGGCTTACTCAGAATACCTTTGCTACGAGAAAGCGGACGCTTTTGTTGTTGGTATTCTGCCCTTTGCAATGGCTTTCGGTCACAACATTACCGTTGAGGGTTGTCCCATATCAGAGAAGCTGTATTGGAACATGAACCAGACCTTCCTCCCTGCTCTCGCAAAATTTACCAATTATTACAGAAGAATCGAACTCAGCTCAGAAGTCACAGATATGACCTTTGATGCAAAGGGCGTGGGCTCAGGCTTTTCTGCAGGAGTAGACTCCTTTGACACTCTGCTCCGAAACACTAACGAGAAGACCAAGGGCTTCAACCTTACCCACCTGACCTTCTTCAACGTTGGCGCTTGCGGCTCCTACGGCGGAGAGAGCGCCGAGAAAACCTTCAAAGAAAGAACAGAGCAGTATCAGCCCCTTGTAGAGAAATTTGGTCTGCAGTTTGTAAAGGTTAACTCCAATCTCTCTGAAGTTCTTATGATGAGCTTTAACTTTACTCATACATACCGCTCAGCTTCCGCTGCGTTGGCTCTGCAGAAGCTGTTTGGCAAATACTATTATTCTGCAGGATTCCCTCTGAATATGTTTTCTTTCAACCCATACAGCAGCGCCTTCTACGATCTGCTTAATATGCAGTGCTTCTCTACAGAGAGCATCTCTTTCTATGTTACAGGCGCCGTGGCTACAAGACTGGAAAAAGTTCAGTTCATCTCTCAGCATGAGGAGACCTACAAGCTTCTTAACGTATGCAACAAAAACAGCTTTAACTGTCGCACCTGCGAAAAATGCATAAGAACCATGTCTGAGCTTTACTCTATCAATATGCTTGACAAATATTCCGAAGTGTTTGATGTGGAGTATTTCAGAAAACATCTTGCATATAACATGGCTTTTGTTATGTCAAAGTCCGCAGACGGCACCGTTGAGGCTCTGTATTTTAAGAACATCATCAACAAAATAAGAGAGAACAAACTCAGAATCCCCTTCTCCTCTTATTTCATTGCAATCCCTCTGAAAATAAAGTTTATCGCTATTGCAACAGCTAGAAAAAGCAAGACCCTGAAAAGATGGTGGCACAAAAAAAAGAATCAGGAATTCGGTGTTCGCCACAACGATATCTGACGCCACCCTTTGCGTCGGTGAGTTTTCGCTCTTTCTGTACTTTAGCTGTACAAAACCTTCAGAATCACAGCAGAACTTCGGTTCTGCTGTTTTTGTTTTCTGCTGTACACAGAGGGTGGAGCGCTGCCTTTTGTAACAAAAACTCCCTGCAAACCGATCAATACTCTTCCCCGTGCAAAAAGAAATCCCCTGTCCATAACGAACAGGGGATCATTATATTTACCAAAGATAAAATTATTTCATTGCGTTGTAAACTGCAACTGCGCAAGCAACTGTAGCACCAACCATGGGGTTGTTACCCATACCGATAAGGCCCATCATCTCAACGTGAGCAGGAACAGAAGAAGAACCTGCAAACTGAGCGTCGCCGTGCATACGTCCCATGGAGTCTGTGAGACCATAGGAAGCAGGACCTGCGCCCATGTTATCGGGGTGGAGTGTACGGCCTGTGCCGCCGCCGGATGCAACGGAGAAGTACTGAACGCCGTTCTCGATAGCCCACTTCTTGTATGTTCCTGCAACCAGGTGCTGGAATCTTGTGGGGTTGGTGGAGTTACCTGTGATGGAAACACCAACGTTCTCGAACTGCATGATTGCAACGCCCTCACGAACGTCGTCTGCGCCGTAGCAACGAACTGCTGCTCTCTCGCCGTCGGAGAATGCCTTCTCCTCCAGGATCTTCAGCTCGCCTGTGAAGTAGTCGAACTCGGTCTCAACGTATGTGAAGCCGTTGATTCTGGAGATGATGTATGCAGCGTCCTTGCCGAGGCCGTTGAGGATAACTCTCAGGGGCTCCTTACGAGCCTTGTTAGCATTTCTTGCGATACCGATTGCGCCCTCTGCAGCAGCGAAGGACTCGTGGCCTGCCAGGAATGCAAAGCACTTTGTCTCATCTCTGAGGAGCATTGCACCCAGGTTTCCGTGGCCGAGACCAACGTTTCTCTGCTCTGCAACAGAGCCGGGGATACAGAATGCCTCCAGACCTACACCGATTGCCTCTGCAGCGTCAGCAGCAGTTGTGCAGCCCTTCTTGATAGCTACTGCACAGCCCAGGGTGTATGCCCAGGATGCGTTCTCAAATGCGATGGGCTGAACGCCCTTGACGATCTCGTCGGGGTCAAAGCCCTTGTCAAGACAGATCTGACGTGCCTCCTCAAGATCCTTGATGCCGTACGCAGCCATGCAAGCATTGATCTTAGGCATTCTTCTGTCCATACTCTCAAATGTAACAGCCATTTCTATTAACCTCCCTTAATTATTCTTCACGAGGGTCAATGTACTTGGCTGCGCCATCAAAGCGACCGTACTGACCGATGTTGTTCTTATATGCCTCGTCGGGGCTCATGCCGTGACGGATATCCTCCATCATCTTGCCGAGCTTAACGAACTGATAGCCGATAACCTCATTGTTCTCGTCCAGAGCTGTCTTGAGGACATAGCCCTCTGCCATCTCCATGTAACGTACGCCCTTGTCCTTTGTGGAGAACATGGTACCTACCTGAGAGCGGAGACCCTTGCCCAGATCCTCCAGACCTGCGCCGATGGGCAGACCGTCCTCGGAGAATGCTGTCTGGCTTCTGCCGTATGCCAGCTGCTCGAAGATGTTTCTCATAGCTGTGTTGATAGCATCGCAAACAAGGTCTGTGTTCAGACACTCAAGGAGAGTCTTGCCGGGAAGAATCTCAGCAGCCATAGCTGCGGAGTGAGTCATACCGGAGCATCCGAGAGTCTCAACCAGAGCCTCCTCGACGATACCGTTCTTGACGTTGAGTGTGAGCTTACATGTACCCTGCTGAGGTGCACACCAGCCGACTCCGTGAGAAAGACCGGAAATGTCGGAAATCTGATAGGATTTTACCCACTTGCCCTCTTCGGGAATAGGTGCGGGACCGTGCTTGGGTCCTTTTGCAACAACGCACATTTTCTGTACTTCATGAGAATAGTTCATTTTTGTTGCTACTCCTTTCTGAATTTAAAAAATTGAGATAACTCATACAGAAACATTATAGGACTTTTTTTGAGATATTTCAATAGTTTTTTTGAAAGATACAGCCCCTTACAGGGAGAAGTTTTTGAGATTCAGAGTCTTTTGTCGGATTTTTTTGGAATCTGTATACAGAATTATCCATATCATCCCCCCACACAAACAAAATCACCGCCCTCGAAAAACCGAAGGCGGTTGTTCTTTTGTTATTCCTTTGTACAAGTGAACAGGTCAGAGTGTACCACAAGTCTGTCATACACATCCAAATCGGTGGTGCCGTGGAGGAAGGTCTCCTCCTTGTGGTTGTTTATGTTATGATACCATATTCAGAAGACTCAAATAAACAACATACCAGAAAATTCTACGGGTTGAAACACTTTTTGGCATATGACACAAAACCGCCCGACAGACTTTGTGCGAATCGCTTGACACCCTGTGCCGAAGGAGCTGTTGCTGTTATAGAGTCATAGTATATTCAAAGGATTTTCATTGACAACCCATGGGGTGGAAGGTATAATTTTTCTTGACATAAAAATCTCTTTGCAAGGAGAAAAAAACATATGAAAAACGCACTTTCACTTATTCTTGTATTGCTACTGCTTCTGAGTCTCTTTGGCTGTGACACCAGCAACAAGGAGGACTCCGAGGCAGATCCCACAGCCGCTGTCTCAACCGAGGCTCCCACACAAATCGTTCCTCCCACAACTGTGCCGGAAGACCAAAGCGACATCTCCCAGAAGGTAACCAAAGGTGTACTCGCAGGCGATGTTTACAGCAGCAGCTTCACAGGACTTGAGTTTACAAAACCCGGGGACTGGACCTTTGCCACCGACGAGGAGTTGGCGGGAATCTACGGATTTGCAGTAGAGGACCTGTCCGAAGAGAACTTCTCACGGACGCTGGACGAGACTGCATCTGTGTATGATATGCAGGCCTTCAGTCCTGATGGCATCCTTAATATCAACATTGGCTACGAAAACACAAAAATCACCAACGGAGCCCCCATTACCGCAGATGAATATATTGATGTTTTCACCGATGCATACATAAATCTCATGGGTGCCGAGGCGCTGGAAGAGAAGAGCGTCACCCTCAGCGGCTACGAGTACCTGCGCTGCAGCTACAAGCTGGAGTCCATGGAGCCTGTTATGTATCAGCACTGCTACTGTCGCTCCATAGGAGATTATGTCAACTTTGTTGTCTGCACATCAGACTCCGATTCTCCCGAAGAATTCGAGGCAATGTTCAGCTGAGAATCAAAGATTTTTATCACCATCCGCCCCTGAGGACGTAAGACCACTCAGCGGGTGGATTTTGTTTGACATACACAGAGGTTTCATATATCATATAAACAAAGGAGTGATCTTACATGGGAATCTCAAAACTCAAGAATCTTGCCACTGACATAGTCGAAAGAAGGCGAGCCTCATATCTCGCAAAAAAGCGCAGGAGAAACCGCAACCACGCTCCCACCATAATCGCCAACAACTGCGTGGGCGGAGTTATGTATCATGACCTTGGACTCAGGTTCACATCTCCCACCATAAACCTGTTCTTCCCCAAGTCTGCAGACTTCTTTGCCTTTGTGGATGACATCGAATACTTTGTATCACAGACCCCTACTCAGGTGTACGAGGAGGGCAAGAAGTATCCCATCGGCGAATTCTCAAAGGACGGACGCACCATCCGCGTTGACTTTATGCACTACAAAACCTTTGACGAAGCCGTGAGCAAATGGCAGGAGCGAGGCAAGCGGATAGACTATGACAACATCTTTGTTGTTGTGGAGTATCCCGAGGAGCTGAGAGAAACCGACGAAGCATACAAGAATTTCAAGAACGTTAAATATAAAAACAAGCGTATGATCACAAACCCCGTAGGATTCACCAACAGCGAAATCGTAAAATCCGACCTTTATGACGACAAGTTCTTCTGGGGCAAGATCCTCCGCTACAAAAGCAAGTTCAGCCAAAAACGTTATCTGGATGACTTTGACTACGTCTCTTTCCTCAACGGAGACTGAGCAACATATATATAAAAACAACAGGACACATCCTCTTGGTGTGTCCTGTTTCTTTTGATTATTCTTTTGTTTACTCTGCTTTGCGGTCGGAGTAATCCCTGCTGATGTCGGCGCTCCAATCCGCCTGCAGGGGACGGCACTTGCGGATACTGCCCACCGCCTTTGCCACGGACTCATAGACCACCTTGGTGCCTTTTTTGTCAGCCTTGTAGTTGACGGCTCTGTTCTCGTCGATACCGAAGGTCCGGGCGGTCTCAACCGCGTCGATGTTGGCGCCGATGAAAAGAAACTCCCAGCCCTGCTCTGACTTTTTGCGCTCAATCATCTGCTTCACCTGATTGCTTGTGAAGCTTCGGCTTGCGTTCTCGTAGCCATCGGTAGTGATAACGAACATTGTATGCTCGGGAACATCCTCAGGGCGGGCGTACTTATGAATATTTCCGATATGCTGTATAGCTCCTCCGATAGCATCAATGAGCGCTGTGCATCCACCTACGGTATAGTCATTGTCCGTCATGAGCTTTACTTCCTCCAGCTTCACTCTGTCGTGAAGAGTAGTGCTGTCGTTATCAAACAGCACCGTAGAGACGTAGCAATCACCGCTGAGCTTGCGCTGCTTTTCGATCATAGCGTTAAACCCTCCGATGGTATCGCTCTCAAGGCCTGCCATTGAGCCGCTGCGGTCAAGGATAAAAACCAGTTCTGTAACGTTATTTTTCATATCAATCTCTCCTCTGAAAAAAATATTTGTGAAACAAAAATCGGTCGTAAGTTTTACCTTACAACCCTATTATAGCTTTTTCATTTTCTCTTTTGGTCAATGGGAGATTTACCTGCGGTACTTGTTTTTTTGTATTGATTATTCTGATTTTTTGAGGTATGCTGTAATCAGCTATCAAAAAGTTTTTTACAGGAGCAAGCTATGACTTTCAAACTTTTTCTTCAGGCAATTATCAAATTCACCTTAGGTGTTGTACTGGTGGGTGTACTTATATTTCTGCCTGCAGGCACCCTTTCATATACGGGCGGACATCTGCTCATGGGCATACTGTTTGTGCCCATGTTCATCGGAGGAATCTTTATGATGCTGAGGAATCCTCAGCTGCTCAGAAGCAGACTCAGTGCAAAAGAAAAACAGAAGGACCAGAGTCTGGTTGTAAAACTCAGCGGACTTATGTTTATTCTGGGTTTTGTGGTGGCAGGTCTGGGAGTGAGGTTTGACTGGTACCGCCTGCCCGCAGGGGTCTCCATAGGCGGAGCTGTGGTGTTCCTTGTTGCATACGCTCTCTACGCAGAGGTCCTCAGGGAGAACACCTACCTGAGCCGCACCATCGAAGTTCAGGACAATCAGAAGGTCATTGACACAGGCCTGTACTCTGTGGTCAGGCATCCAATGTACAGCGTAACCCTTCTGCTCTTTCTATCCATCCCCGTTGTGCTGGGGTCAGTATTTTCTTTTGTCATTTTTCTATCCTATCCCTTTATCATCGCAAAAAGGATCAAAGGCGAAGAAGCTTTTCTTGAGAAAGAACTCAGCGGTTACTCACAGTACAAGCAAAAGGTAAAATACCGATTGATACCCTTTGTCTGGTAAAGCCTATTACATAATAATACTCACAAAAAAACACAGGGCCTCAAAAAAGAGACACCCTGTGTTTTTTTATTCAGAGCTTGGAGTACAGAGTTTCCTGATCATAACTGAACAGGATGGCATCGATCTCACAGACATCGTATATGCCGTTGCTCAGGCAGTACATAATGATAACATCAAACAGGGAGCTGTGGGACAGCACAAAGCCCACCGACTCCAGCAACTCCTGAGTTTCTGTCAGACTCAGACCCAGCGCCACCGCAAAAGAGATTGCGGTTTTTTTGTTAGGCTTGTAGTGTTTGTCGTTCATTATTTTGTACCAGGTCTGCTTGCTGACGTTGGCTTTTTTGTAGCACTCAACATCATCCATCCCCTTCAGGTCAATCAACCTCAGGAGCTTGAGCGCAAAGCCCTCGTCCAGCTTTATGAAGTCGTCTATATCAGGGGGCTTTGACTCGCATATACAGTCCTTGTCCTGAGGTTCATTTTTGGGAACGGCACAGACGCGGGCCGCCATAGGCATAGGCGGGGCGCTCAGCTTCTCCCGACGGAGAGGGAAGGCGGCACAGCGAGGGCGATCGACAAAGTTCATCTTAACATAATTGTCATCGATGAAACTCCTGATATGACCGAGCAGCCTCTCTCCCAAAGAGTAAGAGTCCCTGTCAAAGACCACAAGATATACCATCATCTCGCCGGTAAACAGGAAGTCGCTGATAGCACCCAGCGCAACCCTCAGAACCCTGTCCTTGGGGAATCCGTATTCTCCCGAAGAAATCAGGGGGATCGCCACACTCTGACATTTGTTCTCTTTTGCAAGATTCAGGGAGTTTTTGTAGCAAGCCTCAAGCAGCGCTTCTTCGTTATGGTCTCCGCCCTGCCACACAGGGCCGGCGGTATGAATGACATATTCCGACTTAAGCCTGAAGGCAGGGGTAATGACTGCCTCACCTGTATTTACGTAACCTATGGATCTTACTGCCTCAAGGAGCTTTTTACCCGCCGCCTTGTGCACCGCAAGGTCCACTCCGCCTGTGGGGGTGAGGGTCTCGCTCGTAGGATTGACGATAGCGTCACAGCTTATTTTTGTAATATCTTGCCTGATTATCTGCAGGGGCATAGAATCCCCTCCCTTGGAATTATTTGATACTCACAGTATATCATCCTCAGCCTCCGCGAGCAACTTTTCTCAGGAATTTTTCCGACAAACAGAAAAGCTGTATCCTGTTCAGGGTACAGCTTTTGCTTCATATTTTACAGGGAAGGAATTATGCCTGCAAGGAACTTCTGAATCATGGTGGCGTCCTTAACAGAGACCACTCCGTCCCTGTTCACATCCGCATCGTCATATCTGTTCGGGGCTATATATACAAGTCGTGCCAGATAGTACTGAATCTCTGTGGCATCTCTGACGCTGATAAGTCCGTCACCGTCCACATCGCCGACCTGCTCGTCCTCGCTCTCCAGTGCCTCAATGGCATCGAAAAGCTCCTGCGCTGCAAAGTCCACTTCTTTCTGACTGGCGTTCTCATCCATGTCAACTGCGTAAGCTTCATCCAGCTTGAGCATCATATAGTTCCATGAAGAAGCCGTGAAGTTTTCAAGAGACATCTGGTAGGATACTGCAGTGCTGATAGCAAGCTCCAGATCACTCTTATCGACTATGCCCGCCTCTTCCTTTGTGATCAGACCGCGGATTGCTTTTGTGAGTCTGTCTGTGGCCATATCGACTCCTGCCTGCTTGGGGTTTCCTTTGAGAAGATGCAATGCGTCATAATAGGCACACTGCAGCTCAAACACTGACTCATAGGTATACTTGCTTGCCTCATCAAACAAATATACTTCTGCTTCCCCTAATAGCTGAACCAGGTCTGTTTTGTCCACAACAGATGTCCACTCAACATTCATTCTGCCCTCAGTATCAGAGTAGCTGAGGACTGCACAGTTGTATTCTCCTGTGTACCGAGTGTCTTCTGTCTGACTTTTCACCGAGAACCAGTCAAGCTCTCCGTCACCATTCATCAGGGCAAACACCGCATTCTCGCCCATGTGCATTTTGAGAACATGGTAGCCTGTTTCGCTTGCCTGGGCAGCCTCCCATCTGTCGTCACCGTTGTCGGTCCAAATATAGGCAGCGAAGCTTTCGTCGTCTGTAGCCAAAGCGCTCACATCCAGAAGGACGTTTTGCATTGGCTCTTCATAAGCTACGGGGGAGGTGTCAGCCTCTTCTGCGTAAGCTGTGAATGAAACCATGAAGACCGCACCTGTAACAATAATAATCGCAAGGAACAATGACATGAATTTTTTCATAAAATCGCCTCCGCATTTTATCTTCAATTTCATTGTATCATCCCATATATATGCCGTCAACAACAAATGTAAGAAAACCCGGTAATTATAGAAAAACCTCAGATTTTATGGCCCTCAACAAACGCAAATCTACTATACATCGCAAAAAGAGGATTCCCAAAAAGGAATCCTCTTTTTGTGGAGCTGATAACCGGATTTGAACCGGTGACCTCATCCTTACCAAGGATGCGCTCTACCGACTGAGCTATATCAGCATATTCGATTTTTGCTACCCGACTATAATATCATAAACTTCTCAGGATTTCAATATCTTTTTTCAAAAATTTTTTTGAGGAGCTTTTTTGGGGGATTTCCTTTCTTTTACGGGAGAAAATACACAGAGGGAGCGATCATCAATCACTCCCTCCTTTTTACCAGTAATTATATCCGTCATCATTCTCTTCAGTAACCTGGTCCTGAACAGGCAGGTCACTGAGGGTGGTTTCAGGCTGTGGAGGATCTGTCGCCACAGGGTCGGTGACAACAGGCACCTGTGTGGACGGCTGTGTGGCAGCGGTGGGCTCTGTGGGTGCAGTAGAAGAGGATGCCTTCGGCTCCTCGGCACGTTTCTCCACCTTCGCTGTGAGCAGTGCCATAACCTCCGCCTTATCCGCTGAATCTGTCATCAGCGCAGGCTGGTAGTTGTTCCTGCTGCCTGTATGTACATAGCAGGGCACAAAGGAGGTCTCTGTTGTGATGCCCCCGTCCGTCTCGGTAAGCACAACCTGCATAATCGCCGTCATATTCTCGGGATGGGCGTTTCCGCCAAAACAGAAGTTTCCCAGCGAGTAAGCTATAGGAACGTTGTTTACCACCTCCATAGGCTGAAGCACATGGGAGTGAGACCCGACGATCAGGTCACACAATCCTGAGTTTGCCAGACCGCGACACACATCTATCACATAATTGTCGGGATAGTGTCTGCCCTCTGATCCTCCGTGAAAGTAAACAATGCTATAATCACAATTATCCTGCATATTGGTCAGGGCATTTTCGATAGCGGTGCGCTGTCCGCTGGACCACATAGTACAGAACACCACTCCGATAGTCATATCCTTTGCCTGCACATACACGGGGACACAGTCCTGTCCTGCCACGATGCCCTGAGCCTCCAGCGCCGACACTGTATCAAGCAGACCGTCCTCCCGATAGTCGTAGGTATGGTTGTTTGCAACACCCGCAACCTCCACCGAACCAAGCTTCAGTATGTCCGCGTTGGACGCAGGAGAGGTAAACCAGAAAGCCGTGCCTGACTTGGGGCGCTTGGAAAGATATCTGTCGGTAAACACATTCTCGCAATTTGCAAAGGTCAGATCATCCTTAGAAAGAACATCATACACGCCCTCAAAGAAGTATTCGTGAGGTTTGTTCTGTGCCATCCACAGCAGATTCGGCTCCTTCACCTCGCCCAGGTCGGACGCAAGGGTGCAGTCTCCTACAAAGGAAAGCAGAACCGAACCCGGAGGCGCCGATGCAACAGGAACATCCCCCGGTAAGGGTGCAGTCACAGGTACTGTCTCCTCCACAGGAGCAGTGGTGCCCTGTTTCTCGGGAACGCTGCCCGGGTCAACCGCCACAAACACCATTGCCGCTGCAACCGCAACCCCGAGTATACCTCCTATAATTTTATTGATCCTGTTCCTCACAAGGCCCACCACCTTTCTCCACAGATGCACTCCTGCGGTTTATGTCTGCCACCGACGTTTTGTCGGAGAAAATCCTGTTTTCGCTTTTTCTGTCACATTATCTCATATCATACGCCTCAATTCAACTACACAAAGGTTACAAAACAAGGTTTTTTTCCTGTTTTTCTCTATATTTTGTACAATTGACAAGGATTCTCCTAAGGAGTATAATGTAGAATGAAGAAATATGGGTCATCCCAAAACAAATCGGAGGAAAGAGCATTATGTACGATATGATAATCTCCTGGATTGCTACCCCCTTGGGTTTTCTCATGCAGCTGTGTCACTCACTGCTTGCTGATTACGGTCTGGTTATCTCTCTGTTCACTCTCATGACAAAGATAATCATCCTGCCCGTTGGCATCTGGGTACACCTCAACGCCATCAAAATCGTCAAGATTCAGCCTGCCATCAATCGACTGAAGGCTAAGTACTACGGCGACACCGAGCGAATCGGTGAGGAACAGACCAAGCTTTACAAGGAGCAGAAATACAATCCCTTTGCAAGCTTGCTGCCTCTTGCTGTGCAGATCATCCTGCTGCTGGGCGTAGTTGCTGTTATCTATCAGCCTTTCACATACATCTTCAACACTCCCGACGCTGTTATCGATCAGGTTATCGACACTGCCGCTCAGGTAGAGGAGATCGACCTTGAGTCCAACTCCGTTGAGATCAGCGCCATCCACGCCATCAAGGAGCATCCCGAGGCTTTTGCTGAGATTGCTGCCACAGAGGACGGCAAAAAGGCAATTCAGAATGCCCACGACTTCGACCTGGACTTCTTCGGCTTTGACCTTTCTGCAACCCCCAGCCAGACTGTGGCTGACAACTGGATATATGTGCTTGCTCCCATTATCGCAGGCTTCTCTTCCTGGTTTTTGTGCTTTGTACAGAACAAGAGCAACGTTCTTCAGGCAGAGCAGGGCAAGGGCAACAAGTATGGCACCATGGCATTTTCTGTGGGACTTTCCCTGTATCTCGGATTCTTTGTTCCTGCAGGCATCGCTCTGTACTGGGTAGTCAGCAACATCATCGCTGTCCTTCAGCTTCTTCTGCTCAACGCCATCATCTCTCCCAAGAAGTTCGTTGACTACGAGGCTCTCGAGGATAGCCGCAAGGAGCTGGCAGCCATCGAGGCACTTGACGCAGGCACAAAGAAGAAGGGCCTGTTTAAGCGTGACGAAAACGCAAAGCGCGAGAAAGCAGACTACAAGCGCTTCTACAAAATCGCAAACAAAAAGCTGGTTATTTATTCAGAGAAAAGCGGATTCTACAAGTACTTCGAGAACATCATCGAATCCCTGCTGAAGAACACCAACATCACAATACACTATGTTACAAACGATCCCAAGGACGCTATCTTTGAGAAAGCAAAGGATCAGCCCCGCATCAAGCCCTACTATATCGGACCCAAAAAGATCATCACCTTTATGATGAGAATGGATGCGGACATTGTTCTGATGACAACTCCTGACCTGGAGAAGTACTACATCAAACGTTCCTACGTCAGAAAGGACGTTGAGTACATCTACACCTTCCATGGTCCCACCTCCACCACCATGTGTGTCCGCGAGGGTGCATACGACCACTTTGACACCATTTTCTGTGTTGGTCAGCATCAGATTGATGAGATCCGCGCTACCGAGAAGCTCTACGAGCTCCCCGAGAAGACCCTCATCCCCGTGGGATTCGGCCTTATTGACAACCTGTGCAAGATGTACGACTCTATGGAGAAGGTCCAGAAGGACAAAAAGCAGATTCTCCTGGCACCGTCATGGCAGGAGGACAACATCCTTGAGTATTGTCTGGACGAGCTTATGGAGGGACTCTTGCACAAGGGCAACAAAGTTATCCTTCGTCCTCACCCCGAGTACATCAAGCGTTTCCCCGCAAAGATGGACGCTATCATCAGAAAGTACGAGGGTTGTGACGGAGAGGACTTCATCATTGAGACCGACTTCTCCTCCAACCGTACCATCTGGGAATCCGACCTGCTGATTACCGACTGGTCAGGTATTGCATACGAGTTCTCATATGCAACCAAGAAGCCTTCTCTCTTCATCAACACCCCCATGAAGGTCCTCAACCCCAACTACACAAAGATTCCCCTGGTACCCACAGAGATCTCCTGGAAGGAGCAGGTGGGTGTGTCTCTGGACAAAGAGGAGCTTTCTACCACAGCCTCTGTTGTCGAAGAGCTTCTTGGCAATCCCGAAAAGTACGAGAAGCAGATCACCGAAGCACTCAACCGCAACATCTTCAATGTTGGTGACAGCGGCACAGCAGGTGCAAAATACATCTACTCCCGCATTATCCAGAAGCAGAAAGAGCAGAAGGCACAGAACAAATAATAAATCCGGTTCTTGCCCTTATTTCTGCAGAAAAATACAAATTATCTCAATATAGCAAATATGTTGACTTTTACAGCTTTCTACACTATAATACATTGTGTATGAAAAATGATTAATTTGGAGGAATTACAATGCAGATTATTACAGCTTATATCGACGCAGCAAGCGTTTCTATGGTATTCGCAGCCGTAGCAGGTGTTGCTGTTACTATCGGTACCGTTGTAGCAGTTTACTTCCGTCGTGCAAAGAAGTCCATCAGCGACAAGCTGGGCATTGACGAAAACCAGAACAAAGAGGTTGAGGCTGACGTAACAGGCAGCTTCGGCGAGGATCAGTAATTCTCTACTCTCTCATTTGTTCAAAAATCAAGTCGTAGCAAACCCTCTGTAAATTACCCCTCACAGAGGGTTTCTTATACCCGAAAAACCGAGCTTAATCTCGAGTTCCTGTTCAGAATCTTCTGCTGATTCTGAGAACTGAAAGGTGATATTATGATTAGTAAAAAACAGTTTGATGTTCTGGTATATCTTTCTGACAAGAAGGATTCCCGTCCCCAGAGAGAGATCGCTACTGCCACAAAGATGTCTGTGGGTACCGCCAACAAGTGCATCGCAGATCTGACCGCTCAGGGATATCTGGAGGATGGTGTGATAACCCCCAGAGGTCTTGACGCTCTGGAGCCCTTCAGAGTCAAGCGTGCTATCTTCATTGCTGCAGGCTTCGGCTCACGTATGGTTCCTGTCACACTCAACACTCCCAAACCCCTCATCCGTGTCAACGGCAAGAGAATCATCACAACCCTTATCGATGCAGTTATCGCTGCTGGTATCACCGAGATTTACATAGTCAGAGGATATCTTGCAGAGCAGTTCGACCAGCTTCTGTATGACTATCCTATGATCAAGTTTATTGAAAACCCCCTCTACAACGAGGCAAACAACATCTCCTCTGCAGTATGTGCCAGCTACCTGCTGAAGAACGCATACGTGCTGGAGGCAGACCTTGTGCTCTACAACCCTGCTCTCATTACCAAGTACCAGTACCACACCAACTATCTGGGTGTTCCTGTTGACAAGACCGACGACTGGTGCTTTGAGACCACAGAGACAGGTGTCATCAAGAAGCTCCTCGTAGGCGGCACAAACTGCCACCACATGTTTGGCATCTCTTACTGGAGCGAAGAGGACGGAGCAAAGATGGTAGGCCACATCAAGCAGGTATACCAGTCTCCCGGCGGAAAAGAGAGATACTGGGACGAGGTCGCTCTGAAGTACTTCAAGGACGAGTACAAGATTCATGTCCGTGAGTGTACCTTCAAGGATATCATCGAGATAGACACCTATTCCGAGCTGAAACAGCTGGACAAGACCTACGACGTCTGATAATAAACACAAAAGCTTTCCTGATTTTTTCGGGAAAGCTTTTTACTTTCTATTGCATCTTCATACTGAGAAGAGTATAATAAAGAAAATTTTTTTGGAAGGTGATTATATGAAGCACGGAAAATCTTTATTTAACATTGTTCTTTGCGCGCTTTTGGCCGCTCTGTGCTGTGTTGCAACCCTGGTCATCCAGATCCCCACCCCCACAGGAGGCTTTCTGAATCTGGGAGATGCCATCGTCATTCTCGGGGCTTTTCTTCTGCCCCCTGTGTACGGAGCACTGGCGGCAGGCGTAGGCAGTGCTCTGGCTGATATTTTTGTGGGCTATGCTCAGTATGCTCCCGCCACCTTTGTCATCAAGGCAATGATGGCTCTGGCTGTGTGGGCTGTGATCTGGCTCTCGCGCAGATTCGCCGAGAAAAAGTATTATTTCGTCTTTATCACAGCAGGGGGAGTTCTTGCTGAGATTATAATGGTCTGCGGATACTTCGGATACGAGGCTCTTGTCCTCAGATACGGATGGGGAGCTGCCGCCTCTGTTGTGCCCAATATGGTTCAGGGTCTGGTTGGAATCATTGCCGGCACAATTCTCATCCAGCTTATTAAAGCTACAAAAATCAAGGATAAGCTGTCCTGACACAACTTACATATCTGCTCAAAGCTCCCTGTACAGGGAGCTTTCTTTTTTATCTTTCTCCAAGGCCTGTTTATTCCGCTGAAACTCTGCATTTTTCTGTTGAAAACAACCTCACAATATGATACAATGTACAATGTATAAATATTGCAATCCAATAATCACGAAAGGGTGATAAGCGTTGGCTCTCATCGCTAAAAAAATCAAAGGTACGGAGGATATTCTCCCCCGTGACAGCTATAAATGGCAAATCGTAGAGAAGGCTCTCTCCACAGAGGCAAAGTCCTACGGCTTCTCTGAGATACGCACTCCTGTGTTTGAGCAGACAAAGCTCTTCCAGAGAGGAGTGGGCGAGGGTACAGATGTAGTCCAGAAGGAGATGTATACCTTCGAGACAAAGGGCGGAGAATCCCTGACCCTGAGACCCGAGGGTACCGCAGGAGCCGCCAGAGCATTTCTGGAGCACGGCCTCTTCAACGATGCTCTCCCCGTAAAAGCATATTACTTCACAACCTGCTACAGATACGAGAAGCCTCAGGCAGGTCGTCAGAGAGAGTTCCATCAGTTTGGTATGGAGGTCTACGGCGCCGACGATCCCCTGGCAGATGCAGAGCTCATCTGCGCAGCAAGCTCCATTTTTGAGAGACTTAACCTTCACAACATCCGACTGGAGATAAACTCCATCGGCTGTCCCGAGTGCAGAAAGAAGTACCACGCCGCGCTCAAGGAGTACTTCTCACAGTTCACAGACACCCTCTGTGCTACCTGTATGTCAAGACTTGAGAAGAACCCCATGCGAATTCTGGACTGCAAAAGTCCCGTTTGTAAAGAGATTGCCGCAGGCGCACCCAAGATCACAGACTTCCTGTGCGAAAGCTGCGATGACCACTTCAGCAAGGTTCAGCAGTACCTGACAGCATCAGGCGTAAACTTCACTGTTAACCCCTCCATCGTACGCGGTCTGGACTACTACACCAACACCGTCTTTGAGTTTATCTCTGACAGCATCGGCGCCCAGTCCACAGTATGCGGCGGCGGCAGATACAACGGCCTTATAGAGGAGCTGGGCGGAAATCCCACCCCTGCCCTTGGATTTGCCATCGGTCTTGAGCGACTGATGATGGTTATTGAGAAAGAGGCGCCTTTCACCGATAAAGACGGCACAAGCTCCCTTTACATTGCAACCATGGGCGACAATGCAAAAGCCACAGCCCTGAACCTTGTCAACGAGGTCCGCAAAGCAGGCTTTATCGCTCACACAGATATCGTAGGCAGAGGCCTCAAGGCACAGATGAAATATGCCAACAAGATCGGATCCCTCTACTCCATTGTTCTGGGTGATAACGAGATCGAAACAGGCAAGGCCAACATCAAGAACATGGAGACAGGAGAACAGAAGGAGATCTCTCTGGGAGATTCCTTCGCCGTGGACTTCATCAACATCGCCATGAGCGAGGAGATGGACTATCCTATCTCTGATTAAAATTTATTCAAAACCTATCTGACAGGAGGAATATATATGGCAGAATTTATGACAGGACTTAAGAGGAGCACCTACTGCGGAGACCTTCGTGACGCAAACATCGGCCAGGAAGTAACCGTATGCGGTTGGGTACAGAAGCAGCGTGACCTGGGTCAGCTGGTTTTTGTTGATCTTCGTGACCGCACAGGTATCGTACAGCTTGCCTTTGATGATAATACCGACAGAGGAATTTTTGAGAAAGCCCAGTCGCTTCGCAGCGAGTTTGTTGTATGCGCAAAGGGCACCGTCCGCGAAAGAAGCTCCAAGAACCCCGACATTCCCACAGGTAACATCGAGATCGATGTTCAGGATCTCCGCCTTCTCTCAAAGGCAGAGACCACTCCCTTTGAGATCGTTGACGAGCTGAACACCAACGAAGAGCTCCGTCTGCGCTACAGATACCTTGACCTTCGTCGCAGACCCCTGCAGAAAAATCTGATGATCAGAAACGAAATATGCAAGGCTACCCGCGACTACTTCTATGAGAACGGCTTCATTGAGATTGAGACTCCCATGATGATGAAGTCCACTCCCGAGGGAGCTCGTGACTATCTGGTTCCCTCCAGAATCCACAAGGGCTCTTTCTATGCACTGCCCCAGTCCCCCCAGATTTACAAGCAGCTTCTGATGCTGTCAGGATATGACCGCTACATCCAGCTTGCTCGTTGCTTCCGCGATGAGGACCTGCGTGCAGACCGTCAGCCTGAGTTTACTCAGATCGACATGGAGCTTTCCTTTGTTGATGTTGAGGATATTCTTGAGATCAACGAGGGGCTCATGAAGCGCATCTGGAAAGACGTCCTCAAAGAGGACCTGGAGGCACCCTTTGAGCGTATGAGCTACAGAGAGGCCATGGAGAGATTCGGCTCAGACAAGCCCGACATCCGCTACGGCATGGAGATTCAGAACATCTCTGATCTGGTCAAAGACAGCGGCTTCGGAGTATTCTCCTCTGCTATCGAGGGCGGCGGCTCTGTCCGCGCAATTGTTGCCAAGAACTGTGCAGACACTCTCACCCGCAAAGAGATCGACAAGCTCACCGAGTACGTCCGCGGCATCGGCGCAAAGGGTCTTGCCTTTGTTAGATGGCTGGACGAGACCCCTGCCTGCTCCTTCGCCAAATTCATGGGCGAGGGCGAGCTTGAGGCTATTCTCGAGCGAGTTGACGCACAGCGCGGAGACGTTGTTCTCATCGTTGCCGACAAAGACTCTGTCACCCTGCCTACTCTGGGCGCACTGAGAGGCGTAGTGGCAAAGAAGCTTGATATTATTCCCGACACATACAAGTTCCTTTGGATTGTTGACTTCCCCTTCTTCGAGAAAGACGAGGAGAGCGGCGAGTGGGTTGCTATGCACCATCCCTTCACCATGCCCAGAGAGGAATGTCTGGAGTATCTGGACACTGACCCCTCCAAGGTTATTGCCAAGGCATACGACCTGACCCTTAATGGTGTGGAGCTCAGCTCAGGTTCTATCCGTATCTCTGACCCCGAGCTTCAGCAGAAGATGTTCAGAGCTCTGAAGATGACCGACGAGGAGATCGAGGCTAAATTTGGATTCCTTGTGGACGCATACAAATATGGCGCTCCTCCTCATGGCGGTATGGGTATTGGCCTTGATCGTATCACAATGATCATCTGCGGTGCGGATTCACTGCGTGACGTAACCGCCTTCCCCAAGGTACAGAACGCATCCGAGCTGATGTCACAGTGTCCTTCTCCTGTTGAGAAGGAGAATCTGGATGTTCTCGGCCTTGCTGTTGTTACAGAGGAAGAATAAACAATTCCAATAATATAAAAAGAGAGCAGACGGACTGTGTAGCCTGTCTGCTCTTTCTGTTTATCACTCAATATTGCTTACAACTCCCATGAATACAGGGATGTTTGACTCGTTGTCAAAGATAAAGTAAAGGAAGGGTCTGTCAAAGGTCAGCTTCTCAAGCTCCTCAGACACAGGACCGCTGCCCAGGTCTGTCATAGTCTCTGCCTCAACCGTTCCAAAAGGTCCGATATACAGAGATGCGTCCTGAATTATTCTGTCAAAGCTGACGGAGCTTGTGTTGCTTAGTGCCGTGAACTCGCCCTGAGCGCCAAAGCACTTGTCAAGCCCTGCATCTGACACAGCCTGCTTCAGGTCTCCGTTGAAAAAAGCAGAAAACTCAGGCAGCTTTGCCGCACATCTGTTGACTGCTGTCTGGGATGACAGAAGCTCCGCATAGCGGTTATAGGTCAGGTTTGTTACCAGCTCCTCCACACTTGTACCCTCCGAGGGGAGTATGGCTCCAAAGCGCAGGGGAGTGTTTGCGAAACTCTTGATAATACCCTCACCGTAGGCTGAGCTTATGTAGAACTCCTCGCCCTCCATAAACGTAACCTGTGTATCGCCATTTGCTCCGTGGAAGGTTCCCTCTGTCAATCGGTCGGTAGTATAGTTTGTTGTCCAGCCATCAGAGAGCCTGACAGTGCTGAGCATCAGCGCCATCTCCTCGGCCCCCACATTGTCCACTACATTTGTTACCTTGTTCTGCGAAGCTTCCGCAGTCCAGCCGATAATCTTATCCTTTGTACTCTCCTGTGAGAAGTCAAGTCTGAAAACTCCGGCATCGTAGTAGTTCTTTGCACTCTGCAGGAATGCTGCCTTTACGTCGAACTTATCGTTGAACCATAGAGCGTTGGTACCGGTGTAGCCTGTCTGCTCTGTATTGAGAGTGCGCAGACGACTGTTGAGATAATGAGTGTTTGTATTCAGCGAAGCAAGACCCTCTCCGCCTGCCAGAGTAGAATTAAGCTGGTTGAGAGCCGCCGAACCTGCACCGTTTGCACACAGAGACAGGTCGCTCACCACAGCCGCAGGAGCTATCAGGGTGTTTTCTCCCTCGGCAATACTGTTTGCAAGCAGTCTCAGAGAGAATTCTGTCACAGCCTCGGTATAGGCTGAGTAGGTCTCGGGCATTATGACCTCTCCCGATGTAAAGTCATACACAGGCACAGCGTCCGACCTGACGTAGTCCGTCAGCAGATTCTCCTCGTCGCTGATGAGGGTGCTCTCCTTGCATCCCCACAGGGACAGAAGCATTATCCCTGCAATCACAAAACATAAATATCGTTTCATTTTGACCTCCGTGCTCACTGCAATATTTGGCTATTCTGGCAATAATTTATCCGTCTTAAGTCTTTTATAGAAACAAATCCCAAAAAAAGACTAAGGTTTACCCTTAAGTTTGGAGCTTTCGCCATAATAAATTTCTGTTTTTTATCTTTATTTTTGATTTATTTTATTGTATTATATAACATGAATCTGTTTATTGTGTGAATACTATATCACTTTTATAAAGGGGTCATAATATGAATAGAACAACAGACAACGGAGCTTTCTCTCCTGAGAGATCCCGTCGTGCATCAATTCACGCTATCGTGGCATTCCTGCTGGTGTGTGCAATCTTTGTTGCTTGCTTCAGTGGATGCTCCGGCTGCTCACAGACCACACCCGCTCCCGGCACTGCTGCCACAGGGGACGAGGCCGCATCCACAGGTCCCGTGCTTGATGAGAATGCCTATGTATTCTCCGACGGAATCTACATAGACAGCATATCTCTGGGCGGACAGACCTATGCTAAGGCAAGAGAGCTGGCGCTCGCAGAATGTGACAGTATGATACACGATTTTACGCTTACTGTCAAGGCTGACGACAAATCCTTCGACTACACAAAAACCAGCTTTACCTGGGACAACAACATCGAGGATATCCTGAAGGAAGCCGCTGAATTCAATGACGCTCTCGAGGAAAACAGCACAGAAGAAAAGACCTTCAATATTACTTTCGAGGCTAACAAGGAATCTGTAGAGACAGTTGTATCCGAGATTGCCGCTGAGGTTGACGTTGAGGCTCAGAACTCAACCATCTCCACTGCATCAGGCAGCAAGGTATCCTTCACACAGGAGAAGGTTGGATACGAGCTGGATCAGGAGGCACTTGTCACCGCTATGACAGAGTCTCTTCTCTCCCTTGCAAAGGGCGAGAAAGAAACCGACGAGCTGGTTGCCACTATCAACGAGGTTCAGCCCGACGTTGTTTCCTCTGACCTGAGCGGTAACATCAAGCTTCTGTCCACATTCTCTACCACTACATACAGCACCGAGAACGCAAAGCACAACATGAAGACCGCTATGAACCTTTGCAACGGCTCTGTTATCGAGCCCGGCGAGACCTGGTCCTTCTCAGGCTGTGCTGGCAACACCAACTCCACCGAGAACGGCTACCGTGCAGCTACCGTTATCTCTAACGGAGAGTACACTCAGGGCATCGGCGGCGGTGTTTGTCAGGCTTGTACCACAATCTACGGCGCAGCCCTTCGTGCTAACCTGACCATCGTTGAGCGATACAATCATCGTTACCCCTCCTCTTATGTTCCCATCGGACAGGATGCTACCATTGCATATCCTATCCTGGACCTTAAGCTGAGAAACGACACAGATTATCCCATCTATCTCAACAGCTCAATGTCAGGCGGCACACTGACCGCTACATTCTACGGCTGGCAGGATCCTTCCTTTGATACAATCAAGATTTCTTCCTGGCAGACCTATTCCAACGACAGCACTTACGGCGCATCTGCTGTCCGTATTTTCTACAAGAACGGAGTCGAGGTCCGCAGAGAAAACCTGCCCTCCTCTACATACTCCTATCCCAGCAGCAAAACTGACGAAACAACAGCACCGTCAACAGCGGCAACCAAGCCCGCAGCAACCAAGCCTGCAGCAACAAAACCCGCTGCAACCAAACCTGCTGCTAAGCCCACAACCCCCGCTGTAACGGATCCTCCCACACCGGTGGTTCCTGTTGTAACCGATCCTCCCGCACCGCCTGTGGATCCCACAGTCGCACCCGAGGCTCAGAACAACGCTCCCTGACCACAGCGGACAAGCAGACAATATAATGAATTTACAGCTCCCTTTTGCAAATGCTACTAAAAAGCGCAAAAGGGAGTTTTTTTATGACAAAACGCACAGGTCGGTACACTTTCACCTTTGACAGCCACCCGAAGATTCTATCCTTCGCCGCAGTTGCCGGGCCAAAGGAATCAGAAGGTCCTCTGGGGGAATGTTTTGACAAGATATTCTATGATCCTAAGGTTCTGATGAATTCCTGGGAACAGGCAGAAAGCGAATTTCAGAAAGAGGCCCTTTCTCTCGCCATAAAAAAAGCAGAAGCGAAGGGAGAGGACCTTGACTTTATCTTTGCGGGAGATCTGCTTAATCAGTGTATCTCCTCAAGCTATGGACTGAAGGACTTTTCCATACCCTATCTGGGACAGTACGGAGCATGCTCCACCATGGCACAGAGCTTGATTATGGGAGCCATTACTCTTGAGTCAGGGGTCGGCCGATTGTGCGGATGTGTGACCTCCTCTCATTTCTGCTCTGCTGAGAGACAGTACAGGTTTCCTCTTGAATACGGAGGACAGCGGACCCCCACCGCCCAGTGGACGGTCACAGGAGCAGGAAGCTGTCTTCTGGGATATGCAAAGCATCCTGCGCCCTGTATCACCCGCGCCTGCGTCGGACGGATACTGGACGCAGGGGTCAAGGACTCTGCCAACATGGGAGCCGCCATGGCGCCTGCGGCGGCACAGACTCTGTGTGACTTTCTCTCAGACAGCGGACAAAGCGTTCTCGACTATGACAGAATATTCACCGGGGACCTGGGACTTGTGGGCTCTGATATCCTATATACTCTCTGCAAAGAGCAAGGTCATGACCTGAGACAGAACCACAGCGATTGCGGTCTGCTCATATATGACAGGCAGAAACAGGATGTCCACGCAGGAGGCTCAGGCTGCGGATGTGCCGCCTCTGTTCTGTGCGGACACATTCTACCATCAATGGCAGCAGGAAAGCTGAAAAAAATCCTATTCATCGCCACAGGCGCACTCATGAGCTCCACCTCTTCTCAGCAAGGGCTGAGTATTCCCTGCATTGCTCATCTGGTAGAAATTTCCATATGAAATAATTATCCCGCAAAAAGTCTCTGAAAAGTATTTTCAAACAATAATTTTTGTGATATTATATTATTATAGGAAATATTTCTTTTTTGTATGAGGATATGTATGTTAGATAAAATCAAGAGAATGGATGAAAGAATCCTTGACGGAATCAAGCGCATTCATTCCAAGGCTAACAACAGAATAATGGCAGGTATCACTACCCTGGGTACCGGCGGACTTGTCTGGTTTGCTATGACTATTCCTATGATTGCCACAGCCAAAATGAGGGTAGCAGGGCTCAACATTCTGCTATCTCTATTTATTACCTGGCTTGTAGGAGAGATAACCATCAAGCGTATAGTGGGCAGAGTCCGACCCAGCGAGCAGATTCCTGATGAGGAACAGATTATCAAACGCCCCAAGTACTATTCCTTCCCCTCTGGCCACACCGCTTCCTCCTTCTCGGTAGTCGCGGTCACCATCTACTGGTGCGGTCCTGCTATCTATATTCCCGTATTTGTTCTCGCGACCCTCATTGGCTTCAGCCGACTGTATCTCCGTGTTCATTACTTCTCTGATGTTGCAGTAGGCTGTCTGTTGGGAATCATCTGCGGATTCTCCTCTGTGGGCATCTTCAATCTTCTGGCTCAGTATTTAGCCTGACACAAATTTATATGCAGAATCTAAAAACCGCACCCGGTATTTATCCGAGTGCGGTTTGTTGTTTTTTGTTATTTACTTATTGATTATCAGTAATTATTAGTCCTTAGGCACAATTTTCTCTATGCCGCCCATATAGGGGCGAAGTGCCTGAGGAATGTTTACTGATCCGTCAGCGTTAAGGTTGTTCTCAAGGAATGCGATAAGCATTCTGGGAGGAGCTACAACTGTATTGTTCAGGGTATGAGCAAAGTACTTGCCGTTCTCCTTGGAGTTTACGCGGATTCTCAGGCGACGAGCCTGTGCATCGCCCAGATTTGAGCAGCTGCCAACCTCAAAGTACTTCTGCTGTCTGGGAGACCATGCCTCAACGTCGATAGACTTGACCTTCAGGTCTGCCAGATCACCTGAGCAGCACTCCAGAGTACGTACGGGAATATCCAGGCTGCGGAACAGGTCAACTGTGTTCTGCCACAGCTTGTCGAACCACATCATAGAATCCTCAGGCTTGCAGACAACGATCATCTCCTGCTTCTCAAACTGATGGATACGATATACTCCGCGCTCCTCAATGCCGTGGGCACCCTTCTCCTTACGGAAGCAAGGGCTGTAGCTGGTGAGGGTATAGGGCAGAGACTCCTCTTTGTTCATTGTATCAATGAATTTTCCGATCATGGAGTGCTCGCTGGTACCGATGAGATAAAGATCCTCTCCCTCGATTTTGTACATCATGGAGTCCATCTCTGCAAAACTCATAACACCTGTAACAACGTCGGAGCGAATCATAAAGGGAGGCACACAGTAGGTAAAGCCTCTGTCGATCATAAAGTCACGTGCATAGGAGATAACCGCAGAGTGCAGGCGAGCAATATCTCCCATCAGGTAGTAGAAGCCGTTTCCTGCAACCTTTCTGGCACTCTCCAGATCGATTCCGCAGAATCTCTCCATAATATCGGTATGATAGGGAATCTCAAAATCGGGAGTATATGCCTCTCCATAACGCTGAACCTCAACGTTCTCGCTGTCATCCTTGCCGATGGGAACGGACTCGTCGATAATGTTGGGGATGGTCATCATGATGGTCTTGACCTTCTCGGAAAGCTCTGTCTCCTGCTTCTCAAGCTCAGCCAGGCGCTCACCCTGAGATGTAACCAGAGCCTTCATCTGATCGGCCTCGTCACGCTTGCCCTGACCCATAAGAGCTCCGATCATCTTGGAATGCTTGTTTCTCTGTGCTCTCAGGTCGTCTGCCTCTTTCTTGACGGCACGGCTCTCTTTGTCAAGCTCGATAACCTGGTCAACCAGAGGAAGCTTGCTGTCCTGAAACTTCTTTTTGATGTTCTCTTTTACTATATCGGGGTTTTCTCTGAGAAATCTAATATCTAACATTTTTCTGTCTCCTTGAATTTATATGTATGATTATTATCAGTTTTCTTCCAGTCTGTTTGCAAGGCTTGTCAGCTCCTCGTCCGAGTAGAACTCGATGGTGAGGACGCCTCCTTTGCCTGACTTTGACTTGCTGACGGTGACCTTTCTGCCCAGGTTCTCTGTCATGGCCATCTCAACCTCGCTGTAGTAGTGGGGTTTGATGGTTCTTGTTGATGTGTTCTTTGATGATTTCTTGGCTTTTGCAGCTTCTTCGGTGAATCTTACCGACAGACCCTTCTCCACGATCTCCTCTGCAAGCTCACAAATTCTGTCGGGATCCTCAATAGACACCAGCACTCTGGCATGTCCTGCGGAGAGCTTTCCCTCTGACACAAGCGCCAGCACATATTCGGGAAGCTTGAGCAGACGGAGTGCATTTGCAACTGCAGGTCTTGATTTACCCACAGAAGTTGCAACCTCCTCCTGAGTGAGTCCGTGTGTCTCCATCAGAACCTTGTATCCTCTGGCTTCTTCCACAGGATTCAGGTTCTCTCGCTGAAGATTCTCAATAAGAGCAATCTCCATGGTCTTCAGGTCATCAAAATTTCTGATTATTGCGGGCACCTGAGTGACTCCTGCCATGATGCACGCTCTGTATCTGCGTTCTCCTGCGATTATCTGGTATCCTCCGCTGAAGATAGGACGTACCAGAATCGGCTGAAGCACACCATGCTCCTTTATGCTCTCGGAGAGCTGAAACAGGGCTTCGTCGTCAAACTCTGTTCGGGGCTGCTCTCTGTTAGGCTCGATATCCGCAATACTGAGCACAACTATGGTTTCGCTGCTCTCATATTCGTTCTCGGAGATAATATCTCCCAGGCCTTTGCCCATGCCGCGTTTGCTCTTTGCCATTATCCTCTCTCCTTCTTTATAATCTCTTTTGCAAGGTCCATGTAGGCCTTTGACCCTTTGCAGGAGTGATCATAGTATATAACAGGCTGGCCGAAGCTCGGTGCCTCGGAGATTCGCACACCTCTGGGAATTGGTGTGGAATACACCCTGCGGGGGAAATACTTCTTGACCTCGTTGACTACCTGCTGAGTCAGGTTGAGTCTGCCATCATACATAGTGAGGATAACTCCCTCTATATCCAGATGGGGATTGTATACACGCTTGACTCTGCGGACAGTATTCATAAGCTGTGCCAGACCCTCCAGCGCATAATACTCGCACTGAATGGGAATGAGAACCGTATCCGTACAGGTGAGCGCATTAACAGTCACAAGACCCAGCGACGGAGGACAATCTATAAAAACATAGTCGTAATCGGACTTTACGGGAAGCAAGGCATTCTTGAGGATTGCCTCTCGCTTCTCTTTGTCTGCAATCTCCAGCTCTGCTGCTGCCAGATCCAGGCTGGAGGGAACAACCGACAGATTCTTGAATTCTGTCTTGATTATACAGTCCTGCAGAGGGTGCTCGTCCACAAGCACATCATATGAGGAGTACTTTACCTTTCGGCGGTCAACTCCTACTCCGCTGGTGGCGTTGCCCTGAGGGTCAACATCTATCAACAGCACCCGCTTGCCCATAGCTCCGAATGCCGCCGCCAGATTCACGGCGCTGGTGGTTTTGCCAACACCGCCCTTCTGGTTTGAAACCGCAAATATCTTTGCCAAGAAAATCACCTTTTCGCATAATAGTAAAATCTAAGCTTTATTTTATCATACTTGGCACTAAATGAAAAGTATTTTATCTCAAAATTCTTCATTATTCTGAAAAACTCCTCATCATAATGTTTCACGTGGAACATTTATCCTTCAAAAACGCCAAAAGACGCACAGTGCAAGCACTATGCGCCTTGAGGCAAGGGGTTCAGATAAGGAAATGGGTATGAGTGGACGGGTGCTTTCGCACCCTAAGTAGAAAGCATTTTTTCAGTTATCAATTGTTTATGTCTTTTTCTGAGTCCTCAGGCCGTCCTGGTACGGGACTTTTTCTTCTGAGTCTCTACTGCTTCGGCCTTTGGGATTTTTACAGTATATTCGATAAACTCTTCGGTCTCCAGCTTTTTGCTGACAGCGTTGATTCCCGAAAGCCTCATGGTATCTACCGCTTTATTAATGGTATTCACAAAAATTCTAACGTCACGGATTACAAATCTTTTCTCCTGCTTGGGAGATTGGGTGATAGTCGCCCGACACAGTAGTTTCATAACCTGATCCTCTGTATCTTTTGCGGACAGGCCTTCTGCCACAATTCGGCTAAGCATCTCCTTGCGCAATTCGTCGCTGTCAATTCTCAGCAAAGCGCGGGCATGCCGCTCAGATAGTCCTGCCTGGATTATCCAGTCCTGATCTTCCAGCGACAGCTTCAGCAGGCGGAGCTTGTTGGCAATCGTTGACTGTTTTTTTCCAAGTCGGATGGCTGCTTCTTCCTGAGTTATCCCGTATTTTCTGATAAGTCGGGAGATTCCTCTGGCTTCCTCAAACATATTCAGGTCGCTGCGCTGAAGATTCTCAAGCAGTGCAAATATAGCCGACTCCTTGTCTGTGCATTTGATCAGCACACAAGGAACCTTGCTAAGTCCCGCTAATACTGCGGCCCTCAGACGTCTTTCTCCTGCAACCAACTCGAACTCTGACTGAGATAACCTTCGCACCGTCAGGGGCTGAAGGATGCCGTTTGTGGATATAGACTGAGCCAGCATCCTCAGCTCGTCCTCGTCAAAGACCTTTCTGGGCTGAGTTTTGTTTGGTCTGATCTGAATAGTAGGCACCTCAATGACTTTATTCTCTTCTTTTGACAGAAAGCCCATGGGAGCACCCCCTGATTTTCAGATCGTTTCTGTGTGGCCTTGACTGTGATTATATTCTAACACGCCGTATATCAGAATATTGTCGTGTTCTGAGCGATTATTTTTGATTATTCTCAATATCTGTGGCATTGTATGTCGAAGAAAAAAAGAAGCTCCTCTGCATTACAGAGAAGCTTTTTCTGTTATTATAAGGGTTTCTTTTTTATCTGTGAGTTGTGTCTCGGGTATTTATCAGGGGTTTTCTTGATTTTTTCGATGATAACCAAGGTTCTGCTGCTTTTGTCTGACAAGGAGTATTCCTGTGCGCTGACAACTTTTCCCCCGAGAATTCCGATAGCGTTCTTTGCTTCTGACAACTCTTCTTTGGCTGCGGGACCCTTCATAGCGAGGAACACTCCGCCCTTCTTCACATAGGGCAGACAATACTCGCAGAGGGTGTTGAGCCTTGCTACTGCCCTTGAGGTCACAACATCGAACTTCTCTCTGTAATCCGTATCCATGGCAGCTTCTTCTGCACGGCTGTGCACAAGCTCTGCCGTAAATCCAAGCTTATGGAGCACATCAGAAAGGAAGGTGAGTCTTTTGTTCAGACCATCAAGCAAAGTAAGCTTCAGATCAGGTCTTGCTATCAGCATAGGAATTCCCGGAAAGCCTGCTCCTGTGCCCACATCTATCAGGGAGCTCTCTTTCTTTATATCATACTTTGTCAGCAGATACATGCTATCACAAAAATGCTTGACAATAACCTCGTCCTCAGCTGTGATGGCGGTGAGATTCATTTTTTCGTTGTAGCTTATGAGCATATCATAATATGTCTGAAACTTGTCCAGAGCTGTCTCGTCAAGCTCAATTCCTATAAGCCCTGCCTCGTATGATAGTTTTTCCTTAAAATTCACCTTGCATCACCTTCTGTCTTGCCTCTGTTGTGTCGAGTGAGCCAGATAATCAGCACACTCACATCCGCAGGAGATACTCCTGATATTCTGGATGCCTGAGAGATATCGCGGGGTCTGATTTTCTGGAGCTTTTCCTGCGCTTCCAGTCTCAGCCCTGATATCTGTGTGTAGTCTATATTCTCGGGGAGAGTTTTCTTCTGCATTCTTTGCATCTGCTCAACTCTGTCCATCTGCTTTTTGATATATCCCTCGTACTTAATCTCTATTTCAACCTGCTCCATAACAGACCGACTGAGATTCGGACGATTTATATCCACCGACTCCAGGTCAGCGTAAGATATCTGAGGTCGACGAAGCAGGTCCCCAAGGGTCACTCCCGTTGTGACAGGAGATGTTTCACGTGAAACAAGAATAGCGTTCAGCTCATCTGTAGGAGACAGAGTGGTCTTTCTGACACGATGAAGCTCATTCTTGATGGCTTCCTGCTTATTCTTGAATCTCTCCCAGCGGGCATCGGTCACAAGTCCTATCTTTCTGCCGATGGGAGTAAGCCTTTTGTCTGCGTTATCCTGTCTGAGCACAAGTCTGTACTCGCTTCGGGATGTCATCATTCTGTAGGGCTCCGCTGTGCCTTTGGTGATAAGATCATCAATCAGGGTACCGATATATGAGCCAGAACGTTCCAGAATCAGAGGCTCTTCACCCTTGATACTTAATGCCGCATTGACTCCTGCCACAAGTCCCTGAGCAGCCGCCTCTTCGTATCCGCTGCTTCCGTTGAACTGTCCTGCACCGTAAAGTCCCTTGAAATCCTTGAACTCTAACGTTGCTGTCATCGCAAGAGGATCAACACAGTCGTACTCAATAGCATAGGCAGGTCGCATAATCACTGCTTTCTCCAGACCCTTGATGGTATGATAGAACTCAAGCTGGACCTCCTCAGGGAGTGACGATGACATTCCCTGCAGATACATTTCCTCTGTATCCAGACCACAAGGTTCTATAAACAGCTGATGACGTTCTTTGTCAGGGAACCTCACAATTTTATCTTCAAGGCTGGGACAATATCTTGGCCCTACGCCCTCGATCATTCCTCCGTAGAGAGGACTGCGATGGATGTTATCCTGTATTACCTTCTTTGTATTTTCGTTTGTCCAACTGATATGACATACAACAGAGTTTTCGCCCATGTTATCTGTCTCAAAAGAGAAAGGCTCGGGAGGTTCGTCACCTGTCTGTTCTGACAGCTCAGAGAAATCTATACTGGAACGAAGTACTCGCGCAGGGGTTCCTGTCTTGAATCTTCTCAGAGGAAGTCCCAGATTCTTGAGACTTTCTCCCAGTTGTGTAGCCGCAAAAGTTCCGTCAGGTCCGCCCTCATAACTAACCTCACCGACGAATATCCGTCCGCCAAGATATGTACCTGTGGCAATAATGACCTTCTTCACCTGATGCACTGCACCCATACGGGTAGTGATCTCCCAAGGATACTCCTCGTTGTCTGTCTGCACAATGCTTGTAATTTCTGCCTGACGAAGCTGAAGGTTCTCCTGAAGCTCCAGCTTATGCTTCATGATTGAAGCGTACTTCAGTCTGTCAATCTGTGCACGCAGAGAGTGTACAGCAGGGCCTTTTCCACGATTGAGCATTCGCATCTGCAGAAAACTCTCATCTGCAGTTTTGCCCATTTCTCCTCCCAGGGCGTCAATCTCCCTTACGAGGTGACCCTTCGCAGTGCCGCCGATAGAAGGATTACAAGGGCAGTTACCCACAGCGTCCATATTAATGGTGAATATAGCGGTACTGCAGCCCAGTCTTGCACCTGCAAGTGCAGCCTCAATACCTGCATGGCCTGCACCAATTACAGCAATATCAAATTTATCAGCCTGATAAGTTCTCATATTACAAATCCTTTTGATTTTCATTTACTTTTGATGTTTCACGTGAAACATCATTTACCAACACAGAATGTATGGAACATCTCATCCAGCACTACATCAGATGAATTTTCTCCTGTAAGGCTCAGCAGATGATCTATGGCATCCTCAACACAAACAGTAACCGCATCATAAGAAAACCCTGACAGAAGTGCATTCTCCGCGTCAATTACTGAAGATAGGGCTTTGCTTGCAGCCTGTCTCTGTCTCTCTCCTGAAAGAATTCCCACAGAAGGATCGAAATCCTTTGTTCCGCTGACAGTAGCTATTATCTCTTCCAGCTGGTCTTTTCCGCTGCCGTTCTTTGCGCTGATATATACAACGTGTTTTATCTTATCTTCTATATATTTATAATCTAATTTTTGAGTCAGATCCGTCTTATTAATTATAGCAATAACAGGAACATCGCCAACACTGCCAAGAAGCTCTATGTCCTCATCTGTCAGCTCCTGACTGAAATCAAACACAGCCAATACAAGCGCACAGGAAGAAAGTCTCTCTCTTGTGCGGTCAACGCCGATCTTCTCAACAATATTATCCGTATCTCGCAGTCCCGCTGTATCGGATAACCTCAACGTCACATCTCCAACGATAACCGTTTCTTCAACCACATCTCTTGTAGTACCGGGGATCTCTGTGACTATGCTCTTGTCATATCCTGACAGCAGATTCATGAGGGTTGATTTTCCAACATTTGGTCTGCCTGCAATAACCGTATCAATTCCTCTGATTATTGCCTGCCCCTTCTCATAATCTCTGAGAAGTTCGTTTATGCGCTCTTTTACGCTTGAAAATGTACGGGTCAGCGCCTCGTCTGTTATCTCCGGGATATCTTCCTCAGGATAATCTGCCCAGGCAACAAAATGAGCAACAAGGGTGACAAGCTCGTCAACTATTGATTCTATTCTTCTGCTGAGGGCACCTGTCCTTGTGCTGATTGCCGCACGGGCAGCCTGTCTGCTCTGTGCAGAGATAATATCCATGACAGCCTGAGCTTCTGTCAGGTCCATTTTTTCGTTAAGAAAAGCTCTCTTGGTGAACTCACCCGGTTCTGCCAGCACAGCCCCCTGTGAGAGCACCGTACGCAGAATTTGTCGGGTAATATAAAGTCCTCCGTGACAGCACAGCTCTACAACGTCTTCTCCGGTATAGCTGTGAGGAGCACGATAAACAACAGCCACGACCTCATCCAGCATCTCGCCGTCTTCCACTACCTTTCCGTAGTGAGCACGATATCCTTGGGATTCGGAAAGAGTTTTTCCGCTTACAGCACAAAAAACTCTGTCTCCAATTTTAATAGCGTCTTCTCCAGATATTCTGATAATTCCTATTCCGCCCTGGCCCTGTGCCGTACTGATGGCGGCAATGGTTTTTTCGCTCATACTGTCACCTTTTGATATATTATGATATATGTAAAAAGTTTTATTAAAAAAAAACAGGGCGGCTAACCGCCGCCCTGACTATCGACGGGTGAAATCCTCGTCGTCTGTTTACTTGTCTATTCTGCCGTAGAGTGCAGTACCCTCGCCCTCGTTGATAGGAGCGCGCTGGGGCTTGTCTGCAAGATCTGCAGCTGTGTTATTGTTACGTCTGGGACGTCTGTCATAACCGCCTCTGCCGCCACGACCTCTGCCGCCGCGAGGTCTTGATACCTTAGGATCAGGACCGATAACAACGTGACGGTTGAGATTTTCACCCTCACTCCATGATGTAGCTCCGTTCACTTTCTGAACAGCTGTGTGGATGATTCTTCTCTCATAAGGATTCATAGGCTCCAGACTTGTCTTATAACCTGTCTTGACTGCCTTGAATGCAAGCTTTCTACCGAGGATCTCGAGAGTCTTCTCTCTCTTCTCTCTGTAGTCTCCTGTATTGATAGTAACTTTATAATAAGCGTTGTCTACGTGGTTTGCAACCAGACCTGTCAGATACTGGAGTGCATCCAGTGTCTCACCACGTCTGCCGATTACAAAGCCAACATCCTCACCCTCAAGGTTGATGATGACTCCGCCTTCTTCGTTTTCTTTAACTTCAAGAGTGATATTCTCCAGGCCCATTGCACCCAGAACATCTCTGAGAAACTCCTCTGCAGCATCTGCAGGGGAAGCCTTGATAAAAGCTCTGACCTTAGCGGGACAACCGCCAAACAGACCGAGAACCTTTTTCTCTGCTCTCTGAAGAAGCTCGAATTCTGCCTCATAGGTCTCAACTCCCAGCTGTCTGCAAGCATCCTCCTGGGCAAGAACCTCGGTTTCTCCGATACCGATTGCTTCTTTAATCAAAATGTCACCTTCTTAGATCATAATTTATATGTGTAGTAGTTATTTTCTATAGAAATAAAATGAGTTGCATCAAAGGTGCTTAACTCCTGCCTCCTGCTTCTCAAGCAGTGCAACTCGGGCTGCCTCTGAACGGGCAACCATCATTCCGGGTCCGAAATACTTGAACATAATTACGGACTGTACAAAACCCAGTACTGTGCTGCAGATCCAATAAAAACCAACAGCTGCGGGAACTGTATATGCAAGATAAGCAGAGAAAAGGGGAAGGAACAGAATCATTGCCTTCATACATCCCTGCTGAGAGTTTGCTGTACCGTTTAATTTCTGCATAAAATACTGTGATGCAACAGAAGTTACAAAGCACAGAACAGGGAAGAGAAGATAGAGTGAAAAACCTTTTTGTGAAGGAATTTCAAGCAGATTCAATCCTGTAAAATTAAATGATGTTGCAAAATCCTTTATTTCTGCTACAGAGAGTCTTGCGCCTTCAAAGCAAGCCTGTATAGACTCAAAGCTGCTGAAATATCTGAGAATATCAATCTCTCCGCCATACATAGCAGAGGGACTCACATTGATTCCGGGAATTGCAACCAGTGCTTTCTGTGCCTCTGTGACCATTGCCTTGTCCAGATGCAGAGTATTTGTGAGAGGGTAAGCAACTGCATAGAAAACTCCGATCATAATAAACATCGGAAGTAAAGTAGAAAGACAGCCGCTATAGGGGCTGACACCCTCTTTTGCATATAATTTCTGGGTTTCTTCGTTAAGCTTTTCTCTGTTGTTTCCGTATTTTTCACGAAGCTCTGTCATTTTTGCCTGAAGACGGGCATTACCTGCCATAGTCTTCTGCTGTTTGATGGAACTGGGGAAGAGGATGAGCTTTGCGATAATAGTAAAAATGAAGATAGCAAGGCCATAGTTACGAACCAGCTCATAGCAGAGCCAAAGTATATAACCGAAAATGCCTCCGATAAAATTCATAAGCTTAACCTTTCTTTCGGGTCTTTTGTTTTTTTTGCGGTACAGGGTCATACCCACCCTTTGAAAAAGGGTTACACCGCAAGATTCTCCATATAGTCATAGCGGTACCCTTAAAGGCACCGAATCTCTCTATCGCCTCATATCCGTACTGAGAACAGGTCGGATAATATTTACACGAAGCAGGCGTATGTATGGAGATGTGCTTTTTGTAGAAACGAATAAAAGATAAAAGCAGTTTTTTCATATTCTTTTCTCCAGTATTTTTGCATCTGTCAAGTGCTTTTTCATACTGCGATAGATATCCTTGCTCTTTCTGTACGGAGTTTTTGCCCTGGCTACAAATACCAGGTCATATCCTGGACGGATATCCGCACACAAACTTGAATATGCTGCTCTGATAATTCGTTTGGAACGATTGCGCTCTACTGCTTTTCCGATTTTCTTTCCGGTGGTGATACCGATCCGAAGGTTATTTGTATTATTTTTGATGATGTAAGTTACGAGGTCAGGAGAAACATACGAGCGACCGCGAGTGTACGCACGACGGAATTCCCGATTCTCTTTCAAAGTGATGATATCACTCATTAAACCACCTGAATCCAAAAAATCAGTTCAGCAAAGCTGACAAATCAAAGACTTCCTGAAAATAAAAAGAAAGACCACATTCTTCTTTCACAAAAAATGTGGTCCTCACTTTTAGTAAGAAAGTCTCTTTCTGCCTTTTGCTCTTCTTCGAGCAAGAACCTTACGTCCGTTTCTGTCGGACATTCTCTTTCTGAAGCCATGCTCCTTCTTTCTGTGGAGCTTCTTGGGTTGATATGTTCTAAGCATATTAATCCTCCTTTCGGATACATAACCTTGCAATTTAGCATTATAACCTAATTTTTCTCAAGAGTCAATAAAAATTTTCAAGGAAATCCGTATTTCTTTTGAATTTTTTTATTTTCAAAAATCACTTTATTTCAATGCCACAATATCTTGTATTTATGCAGATTTTGAGACACAATTTACAGAATAAAAAATCATGTAAAAAAAGCACATATAAATATAGTAATAAAAACCTATAATAATGCGAAAAAAGGATTGCTTTTTACTCTTGTTTTTGATAAAATAAAATGGTAAATGTGAAAGATTGTCTTTGTATGAAATTAAGATAAAATTCTACGTAAACAGGAGGTATAAAAATGGATTCTTTCAGCGAAGCCTGGGGTGTTATCTGCGAGTACTGCAAGAGTAAGATAACCGAAGTTGCTTATAATATGTGGATAAATCGTATAGAGCCTGTATCACTGGATTTTGACAAGGGTCAGACCACTCTGATAGTACCCAGTGATTTTCATAAAGATACTCTGGAAAGATGTTACAGCGTACTTCTCAATGAAGCTTTTGAGACTGTTTTCGGCACAACATTTGAGATATGCTTTATTACACCTGAGGAAAAAGAAAATAAAACTGCAGAGGATAGCAATATAGATACAGATTCCATCTATGAATACACATTCTCAAATTTCATTGTCGGTTCATCAAACACTTTTGCTCATGCTGCTGCGGTAGCAGTTGCTGCAAAGCCCGCCACAATATACAACCCTCTTATGATATACGGCAGTTCAGGACTGGGCAAAACCCATCTTCTTTACGCTATCGGTAATGAAATCAAGAAGAATAATCCTGAAATGAAAATCTGCTATGTTAAGGGAGACGAATTTATTAACGAGCTGGTCAATGCAATAGGAAATGCTACAACAGAGCAGTTCAGACAAAAGTACAGACAGTCTGATGTTCTGCTGGTGGATGATGTTCAGTTTATTGCAGGAAAAGACAGAACTCAGGAAGAATTTTTCCATACATTCAACGCCCTCTATGAGGATCACAAGCAAATTGTTCTTATATCTGATCGTCCTCCAAAAGATATGAAAGTTCTGGATGACAGACTCCGCTCACGCTTTGAATCAGGACTACTGGCTGATCTTCAGCCTCCGGATATTGAGACAAGAATTGCTATTATCAAGAAAAAAGCAAATTCTCTCAATGTCCCCATATCTGATGAGCTGACAGAATATATAGCCCATAAGATAAAGGCTAATGTCCGTCAGCTTGAGGGGGTTGTCAAGAAACTCAACGCAAGATATCTTCTTAATAATGAGAAAATAACCCAGACAGTTGTCAGCGAGGTTATCTCTGAGATTCTCAACAATGATTCTTCTCCCGAACATACTGTCAATAAGGTTATCGAAGAAGTTGCCCGCACCTTCGGCGTATCTGCAGATGATTTAAGAGGAAACAAAAGCCGTCAGACTTCCATCAAAAAACCCCGCCAGGTGGCTATATACATAATCAGAGAGTTGACCGGAATACATTACACTGAGATTGGAAAGATATTCCAGGATCTTCATCACTCAACCATAGTATACACAATGAAGAAGATGGAAGAAAAAATGCAGACAGACAGTAAACTCAAAGAGACCGTTGAGGATATCATAAAAAATATAAGAGATAATAACTAAACGTTCTTTTTATATTAAGTTTTTAACATTTTTTTAGTTTTTAACATCTGTGTTTTAAACATTTCATTATTCATGATTTCCTCGGAAATCAATTTGTTTAAAAGTCATATTTTTTCATCAGGATGATTTTTTAATGATTTTTCTGATTATTACTGGAAAAATTAGACTTTTCAACATTTTCTTCTTCTCTACTAATTACTACTGTTATAATTTAATCATTTCATTTATTTTATTTAATTTTGGCTCAAGAAAGGAATTCATA
>JAFTHZ010000033.1 GCA_017457155.1 Ruminococcus sp. | reverse complement strand
CTGGGACGGCACAGTGCTCTCAACCCAGAGTGTAGCTTATGGTTCGGCGGCTACTGCACCTGCTACCCCCACAAGGCCTGCTACAGCTCAGTATAGTTATACTTTCTCAGGCTGGGACAAGAGCTTCTCAAAGATTACAGGCAACCTGACAGTAACAGCGCAGTATACCACAACAACCAACAAGTACACCGTCACCTTTGTAAACTGGGACGGCACAGTGCTCTCAACCCAGAGTGTTGCTTATGGTTCAGCGGCTACTGCACCTGCTACCCCCACAAGGCCTGCCACAGCTCAGTATACCTATACATTCAAGGCTTGGGATAAGAGCTTCTCTAACATCACAGGCAACCTGACTGTAACCGCAACCTACAGCGAAACAGTCAACAAGTACACAGTCAGCTTTGTAGACTGGGATGGAACTGTGCTCAAGAGCGACAGCGTTGAGTACGGCTCTGCTGCCACAGCTCCCGCTGATCCCACAAGAGACGGCTATGAGTTCTCAGGCTGGGATACAGATTATTCCTACATCACAGGAGACCTGACTGTAACTGCAAAGTATAATGACGTTCAGGTTTACCTCGTGGGTGATTTCAATCAGTGGGCTACTGACACCATAATGACAAAGACATCCGGTGACATTGTTTCCACAACTATCCACCTGGAGCCTGCCAACTACACTTTCAAGATTCTGACCCGTGACGTATGGTACGGTAACTACGGCACCATCGTTGATACAACTCTCACAACCTCCGATATCGGATGGGAGATGGTAGACGGCGCCGGCAACTGTACACTGACAGCCTTCGGCGGCGATTATACCTTCAACTACAACACATCTACCAGAATGCTCGAGGTGCTTTACTCACCTGACCGATTCACAGTTACTTTCTTTAACTGGGACGGTACCGTTCTTAAGTCTGATGTTGTTATGAAGGGTCAGTCAGCAACTGCACCCGAAGCACCCACCAGAGAGGGCGACGCTCAGTACAGCTACACCTTCGCAGGTTGGGACAAGTCTTTCTCCAACATTCAGGCAACAACCGATATCACCGCAACATTCACTCAGAGCGTAAATGAGTACACCGTTACCTTCACAGACTGGAACGGCACAGTACTCTCTACTCAGAGTGTTGCTTATGGTTCTTCTGCAACTGCTCCCAAGGATCCCACAAGAGCAGCAACTGCTCAGTACACCTATACCTTCACAGGTTGGGATAAGTCCTTCGACAACGTTACAGAGAACATCACAGTAAACGCCACATACTCCACAACTGTCAACAAGTACACAGTAACCTTCGTCAACTACGATGGTACAGTACTCTCTACTCAGAGTGTTGAGTATGGCTCTGCTGCTACTGCTCCCGCAGATCCCACGAGACCTGCTACAGCTCAGAACACCTACACCTTCACAGGTTGGGACAAGAGCTTCTCAAGCGTCACAGGAGATCTGACAGTAACAGCACAGTACACCACAACAACCAATAAGTACACCGTCACCTTTGTGAACTGGGACGGAACAGTGCTTTCTACTCAGAATGTTGCTTACGGCTCTGCAGCCAAAGCGCCCGCAGATCCCACCAGAGAGGCTACAGCACAGTATACATACACCTTCTCAGGCTGGGACAAGAGCTTCTCCAACATCACAGGAGATCTGACTGTAACTGCAAAGTACACCGCCGTAGTCAACAAGTACACCGTCACCTTCACAGACTGGGACGGAACTGTACTTAAGAGTGACAGCGTTGAGTACGGCAGTGCAGCCACTGCGCCCTCTGCTCCCACAAGAGCGGCAACAGCACAGTACACCTACACCTTCTCAGGTTGGGACAAGAGTTTTTCAAACATCACAGGCAACCTGACCGTAACTGCAAAGTACACCGCCACTGTCAACAAGTACACCGTCACCTTCGTAGACTGGGACGGCACAGTACTCAAGAGTGATAGTGTTGAGTACGGCTCTGCTGCCACAGCTCCCGCTGCTCCCACAAGAGACGGCTACGAGTTTACATGTTGGGACATTGATTTCACAAGCATCACATCCACAATCACTGTTACTGCACAGTACGTTGACACAGCAGTTTATCTGCTGGGTGACTTCAACGGATGGGCAACCGATACGGTTATGACCTCCACAGCAGGAGATATCGTATCTGTTACACTCGAGCTTGAGGCAGACACCTACCTGTTCAAGATTCTGACCCGTGACGTATGGTATGGTAACTATGGCACAATTGAGGATACCACCATCACAACCTCCGCTATCGGATGGGAGATGATAGCAGATGCAGATAACTGTACTCTCAATGCATCAGGTGGTACATATACCTTTAACTACAACACCTCAACAAGAATGCTTGAGGTGCTCTACGAGCCCGATGAGTTTACAGTTACCTTTGTTGATTGGGATGGAACTGTTCTCTCAACTCAGAGCGTCCGCAAGGGTAGCGCAGCAATAGCTCCCGAAACACCCACCAGAGCAGGTGATGCACAGTACAGCTACACCTTCGCAGGCTGGGACACAGATTTCTCTGATATTCAGGGCAACATAACTGTCACAGCAACCTACACTGAGACAGTTAATAAGTACACAGTTGAATTTGTAGACCACGACGGCACAGTTCTCTATGCTCAGAGTGTTGAGTACGGCTCAGCTGCCACAGCTCCTGCCGCTCCCACAAGAGACGGCTACGAGTTTACAGGATGGGATACAGATTTCTCCAATATCACAACAGATACCACTGTTACAGCTCAGTACAGGGATATCAGAGTATTCCTGCTGGGTGATTTTAACTACTGGTCAACGGATACAGTAATGACCAAAATCTCCGACGACGTAGTGTCTGTGACACTTAGTCTGGAGCCCGATACTTACCTGTTCAAGATCCTCACCCAGGACCAGTGGTACGGAAACAACGGTACAATCGAAAACACAACCACCGCTACCTCCGCTATCGGATGGAGATGGTAGTTGGCGCAGATAACTGTACCCTGAACGCATCAGGCGGTACATACACCTTCAACTTCAACACCTCAACAAATATGCTTGAGGTACTCTATGAGGCAGATCGCTTTGTGGTAACCTTCGTTGACCACGATGGTACAGTTATTTCTACACAGACAGTTATGAAGGGTCAGTCAGCAACTGAACCTGAAACACCCACCAGAGAGGGAGACGCCCAGTACAGCTACACCTTCGCAGGTTGGGACACAGATTTCTCTGATATTCAGAGTAACACAACTGTTACAGCAACCTACACACAGACAGTCAACAAGTACACTGTCAAGTTTGTAGACTACAACGGCACCCTCCTCTCTACTCAGGTAGTAGAGTACGGAAGTGCTGCCACAGCTCCCCAGGATCCCGTGCGTGAGAGCGAGAACGGCGTAGAATATGCATTCTCAGGCTGGGATACAGACTTCTCGTTTGTTACTGAGGATCTGATCGTTACTGCTATTTACTCTGCAACAGATGTTTATTACACAGTAACCTTCAAAAACTGGGACGGCACAGTGCTGAAGACTGAGGAAGTTCTGTACGGCAACGCAGCAGTAGCACCCTCCAACCCCACCAGAGAGGCTACAGCTCAGTACAGCTACACCTTCGCAGGCTGGGATACAGACTTCTCTAAGATTCAGAAGGATACTACTGTCACAGCTCTCTACGACCAGACTGTCAACTATTACACAGTAACCTTCGTGGACTGGGATGGTACAGTACTCAAGACCGACAGTGTTGCTTACGGCTCGGCTGCTGAGGCACCCGCAGATCCCGAGAGAGAGGGCTACACCTTCGCAGGATGGGACGTAGACTTCTCCGACATTACAGAAAACATCACCGTTACAGCAACATATACGGACAATGCAGTATATCTGCTGGGTGACTTCAACGGATGGGCAACTGATACGGTTATGACTTCCACGTCAGGCGATATAGTGTCTGTGACACTTGAGCTTGAGGAAGACACCTATCTGTTCAAGATTCTGTCAAATGACATCTGGTACGGTAACTCCGGCAACATCGTGGACACCACCCTCACAACCTCAGACATAGGTTGGGAGATGGAAGACGGCGCCGACAACTGTACACTCACAGCATCAGGCGGTACATATACCTTCAACTTCAACACCTCCACAAGAATGCTGGAGGTTGTATTCGTATCCAACCGCGTAACAGTCAGCTTTGTTGACTGGGACGGCACAGTCCTCAAGACGGAATCCGTCAAGAAGGGTTCTGCTGCTACAGCACCCGAGGATCCCACAAGAGAGGGTAACGCTCAGTACAGCTACACCTTTGCCGGATGGGATACCGACTTCTCTGCAATCACAGAGGACACAACAGTAACCGCAACATACACCGCAACTGTCAACAAGTATATGGTTGAGTTTGTGGATTGGGACGGCACACTCCTGTCTGCACAGGAGATCGAGTACGGCGGCGCAGCTGAGGCTCCTGCTGCTCCCACAAGAGAGCCCGTTGGCGAGGCAGTATACACCTTCGCAGGATGGGACAAGGAATTTGACAACATCACAGGAAATCTGACAGTAACCGCAACTTACACAGTCTCAGGCAATGTCTATACAGTAACCTTCAAAAACTGGGATGGCACAGTCCTCAAGACTGAGGACGTGGAGTACGGCGGTGCAGCTGAGGCTCCTGCAGATCCCGAGAGAGCAGCTGACGCTCAGAATTCCTATATCTTCGCAGGTTGGGACAAGGCGTTTGATAATGTTACAGAGAACCTGACAGTTACTGCAACCTACACCGCAGTTCTTAACACCTACACAGTTACCTTCGTGAACTACGACGGCACAGTCCTCAAGTCTCAGAACGTAACTTATGGTGGTGCAGCAACTGCTCCCGCAAATCCCACAAGACCTACAACAACTCAGTATATCTTCACCTTTGCAGGATGGGACAAGTCCTTCAGCAACATCACAGGTGACCTGACAGTAACTGCTACCTATACAGCAGCAGTTAATCCCAATGGCACCGCAGGCCTGGATATCTATAATCTGGCAGCTGATGTACAGAAGGGTCAGATCCTCCAGTGCTGGAACTGGTCTTACAGTAATATCAAGTACAAGCTTCAGGATATTGCCAGCCAGGGTTTCTCAGCAATTCAGGTTTCTCCCATTCAGGCTACAAAGGAAACCACAAGAGAGTACTACAATACAGTATGGAACTCCTCGTGGGTAGTATATCAGCCCGTATCCTTCAACATTGAGACTAACTCCTTTAATGCACTGGGTACAAAGGCTGACTTCGAAGCTATGTGTGCAGAGGCACACAAGTATGGTATCAAGGTTATAGTTGATACTATATTCAACCACACAGCAAATGATATGTCCGGAAATACCATCCATCCCTGGGTTCCCAGCGAGATCAAGGATGACCCCAGCTGCTGGCATGATATTTCCATGAATATCTACAACTTTGACAATCGTTACGATGTAACACACTATTGTCTCACAGGTCTGCCTGACCTGAACACAGCTCATCCCACAGTTCAGAGATACTGTATCAACTTCATGAAGGAAGCAATCGATGCAGGTGCTGACGGATTCCGTTTTGACGCGGTCAAGCATATCGAGACAGACTGGGATGCAGATGGCACCAAGAGTGACTTCTGGTACACTGTACTCGGCGAGGCAACATCCTATGCACAGACAACCCGCAAGTTCACTCCCTACTATTATGGTGAGCTTATCGGTGGCCCCGGTGGCGGACTGAGCGTAGAGGCATACACACGCTACATGAGCGTTACTGATACAGGCGCCAACAACATCAGACAGGCGGTTTGTGACGGAAATGCTTCTGCAGCAGCAAGTGCAGGCATCAGCTGTGGTGCAGCACCCTCAAGAACAGTTCAGTGGACAGAGTCCCACGACAACTATAAGGATGACGGCACAAGATTCATCAGTGACCACAACATCAACAAGACCTGGGCTATCGTTGGCTCCAGAGCAGACGTTTGCGGTCTGTATCTTGCACGTCCCTCAAACATCGAAACAACCCTTATGGGTGCAGCCGACGTTACCTCCTGGGCAAATCCCGAGGTCAAGGCTGTTAACCAGTTTAAGAATCACTTTGTAGGACAGTCAGAGTATCTGTCATCCTACAATAACCTGGTATGTGTAGAGAGAGGCAACTCCGGTATCGTAATCGTCAACACAGGCGGAACATACTACAACGATATGAGCGCTCCCGTACACACCATGGCAGCCGGTCTGTATACAGATGCAATCACCGGCAACGTATTCACAGTTTCTGACGGCTACATCTCAGGTGATATCGGCGATACAGGTATCGCAGTTGTTTACCACGTGGCAGACAGCGGCCCCTTCGATACAGGCGTCACCACCGATGTATCCCTGGTCGGTAGCTTCAACAGCTGGAATTCTGAGAGCAATGTGCTTGTTGCAAATGACAGCACAACCGCTTCTACAACTCTCTTCCTTGATGCAGGTACATATACCTTCAAGCTGACCACAACAACAGGTCTCTGGTACGGAAACTCCGGCACCATCACAGACACAACAGGTACAAATCCCTGGACAATGTATGCCAATGTTTCTGACAACTGTACTCTCATAGCATCAGGCGGACGTTACACCTTCACCTTTGACAGCACAACAGGAAAGCTTGCTATAGAGCACGAAGCTGATTACGATTACGGCTCATCCATGTACCTGAAGGGCAGCTTCAACAATTGGGACAGCTCAGGCCAGATGGTATATGACGGCGAGACCAACACTGTTTCAACAACCGTGACTCTGAATGCAGGCACATACTCCTTCAAGCTTCACAATGAAGATCTGGGAGTATGGTATGGTAACACAGGCACAATCCAGGATTCAACCGCCAACTCGGCAGCGTCCGGTTGGGTAATGAGTCCCGATGTGAGTGACAATTGTACCCTCAATGCATCAGGCGGAACATACACCTTCAACTACAGCCTGAGCACAGGCAAGCTGATTGTTCTGCACGCACTGCCCACATTCACAGTAAACTTTGTGGACTTTGACGGAAAGGTTCTCCTGACACAGACAGTCGAGCGCGGCAGCGCAGCCGTTGCTCCTGCAGATCCCACAAGAGAGGGTTACACCTTCACAGGCTGGGATAAGGACTTCTCTGCTATCACTGAGGACACAACAGTAACCGCAACCTACTCAAAGAACGCTGTGGATATGTTCACAGTTACCTTCAAGGATTGGGACGGCACAGTAATCTCTACTCAGACAGTTGAGAGTGGCTCAGCAGCCGTGGCTCCTGCAGATCCTGAGAGAGAGGGCTACACCTTCACAGGCTGGGATAAGGACTTCTCTGCTATCACTGAGGACACAACGGTAACCGCAACCTACTCAAAGAACGCTGTAGATACATTCACAGTTACCTTTGTAGACCATGACGGCACAGTAATCTCCACTCAGACAGTTGAGAGCGGCTCAGCAGCCCAGGCTCCTGCTGATCCTGAGAGAGAGGGTTACGAGTTTACAGGCTGGGATACAGACTTCTCTGCAATCACAGCTGATACTACAGTAACAGCACAGTATGTAAATCCTGCAACTTATCTGTCAGGTGATTTTAACAACTGGGCAAACGACGTAGTTATGACCGAAGAGGCCGACGGCGTGGTTTCAATAACCCTCAAGCTGGAGGCAGGTACATATCTGTTCAAGCTTCTGAGCCGCGACGTATGGTACGGCAACACAGGTTCCATTGAGGACACAACCATCACAACCTCCGACATCGGCTGGGAGATGTTTGCTGATGCCGATAACTGTACTCTCAAGGCCACAGGCGGAACATACACATTCAGATTCAACACAACCACAAAGATGCTTGAGGTACTGTTTACACCTCCCTCATACACAGTCACCTTCGTAGACTGGGACGGCACAGTACTGAGCACAGAAACAGTTGTGAGAGGTAACTCTGCTGCTACTCCCGATGAGCCCACAAGAGACGGCTACCTGTTTACAGGTTGGGAGGGCGACTTCTCCAACATTCAGGCAGATACAGTAATCACAGCTACATACATCAGAAAGACTATCACCTATACAGTCACCTTTGTAGACTGGGACGGCACTGTACTGGATACACAGATCGTCAACACCGGCGAAGCCGCAACAGCTCCCAAGGATCCTCAGAGAGAGAATTACGACTTCATCGGATGGGACAAGGATTTCTCAAATATTACCTACAACCTTACCGTAAATGCACGTTACGAGGACAACAGGGTTTATCTGGTAGGTTCTTTCAACGACTGGGCAACAAATGATGTGATGTCCAAGGTTGAGGATAGCGACAGTGTTACTATTCAGATGAACCTCAAGGCAGGGGAGTACTCCTTCAAGCTCCTCTACAAGGGCGTATGGTACACAAATCTGGGTACTATTGAGGATACCACAATCAGTACTTCCGATATCGGCTGGGAGATGATTACAGATCCCACAGCAGGCAACTGCATGCTGAAAGCCTCCGGCGGTACTTACACATTCAACTTCAACAAGAAGACCAACATGCTGGAGATCCTGTATACTCCCGTATCTTACACAGTAAGCTTTGTGGACTATGACGGCAGCGTAATTTCTACCGAGAGCGTGCTCTTCGGTGCAGACGCAACCGCTCCCACAGCTCCCACAAGAGAAGGCTACATCTTCTATGGCTGGGATACTGAGTTTACAGATATCGAGGGCGATACAGTAGTTACTGCAGTCTATGTTAAGGATGACAGTACATTCACCGTAACCTTCAAGGACCATGACGGTAGCGTAATCGATACTCAGGAGATCGCATACGGCGAGTCTGCCGAGGCTCCTGCAGATCCCGAGAGACCGGGTTACATCTTCACAGGTTGGGACAAGGATTTCAGTAACATTACTGAGAGCATCACAGTAACCGCTCAGTACAAGGACAACACCGTTTACATTTTCGGTTCCTTCAACGAGTGGGCAGAAGGTATCGGTATGACCTTCATAGAGGGCAGCGATGTAGTTTCCTATGAGCTGACTCTGACTGAGGGCACATACTACTTCAAGCTTCTCCACCTTGACAACTGGTACGGCAACACAGGCACCATTGAGGACACAACCCTCGCAACCTCCGATATCGGCTGGGAGATGGTGCTCGATGCTGACAACTGTACCCTCAATGCAACAGGCGGAAAGTACACCTTCAACTACAATATGACCACAGGAATGCTGGAGATCATCTATACTCCCGTAGAGTATACAGTAGAGTTCAAGGGATTTGACTCTGAGACACTCTCAACCCAGACAGTAAAGCTGGGTGCAGCAGCTCAGGCTCCCGAGGCTCCTCAGATCGAAGGCTACATCTTCACAGGTTGGGACAAGGATTTCTCAAGTATTGGTGAGGATACAGTAGTAACCGCAATCTATGTTAAGGATACAACCGAGTACACAGTAACCTTCGTGGATCATGACGGAAACACTATCTCAACTCAGCAGGTTGTATACGGCGACAGCGCAGTTGCTCCTGCAGACCCCGAGAGAGTGGGCTACATCTTCATCGGTTGGGATAAGGACTTTACAAAGATCACATCCGACCTGACCGTGACCGCTCAGTACAAGGATAATCAGATCTATCTGGTTGGTTCCTTCAACGACTGGGCAACCGATCTGAATCTGAACAGAGTCGGCACAAGCGACATCTTCACAGTACAGATCACCCTGGAGGAAGGCTCCTACTTCTTCAAACTCCTCCAGAACGACACTTGGTTTACAAACGCAAGTACAATTATTGATACAACTGACCTTTCAGCAGAAGCAGGTATCGAGTTTAGATCTGATGCAGATATGGGAGATACCATCCTCAACGCATCAGGCGGAGTTTATACCTTCAACTTCAACGTACGCACTAACGTGCTTCAGGTTCTTCATAGCACAGATGTTGAGAGCTTCACCGTGACCTTTGTTGACCATGACGGCACAGTTCTCTCTACACAGACCGTATACGGTGGCGGTGCTGCCACAGCTCCCGAGGCACCCTCCAGAGCAGCAGATGCACAGTTTACCTACACCTTTAAGGGTTGGGACAAGGACTTCTCTGTTGTGAACGAGGACATGACAGTGACCGCTCTCTATGAGTCAACTGTCAACAAGTACACAGTTACATTCACAGACACAGACGGAACAGTTCTCTCTACTCAGGAAGTAGAGTACGGAGCAGCAGCTACTGCTCCTGATGCTCCTGTCAAGGAAGGCTACATCTTCCAGGGTTGGGACGGCAAGTTTGACAACATCACAGGCGACGTAACCATCAAGGCACAGTACGTTCAGGGTGTTGCCAGCTCCGTATCTCTCGCAGGTACATTCAATGGCTGGAATCCCTCTGCAAACTACTTCCTCGTTACCACAGACAACGATAAGGTTTCTCTTCAGATGAAGCTGGAGGAAGGCACATATCAGTTCAAGGTAGTTGAGAATGGCGCATGGTACGGCAACTGGGGTACAATCGCAGACACAACCATCACCACATCCGAAACAGGTTGGGTAATGGATGCCTCTGCAGGCGACTGTACACTTATCGCAGGTGGCGGAACATACATCTTCACCTACACAATCTCCACTCATACTCTGGAGGTTATGTACGTTGGTGATGAGTTCAAGGTTACCTTCGTAGACTGGGACGGCACAGTCCTCAAGACCGAGGTTGTTGAGCCCGGCGGCTCTGCAACCGCTCCCGACGTAACCCTTACAAGACCCGAGGATAACGGATATACATACGTATTCCAGGGCTGGGATATGGACTACACAAATGTTATTGCTCCTCTGAGAGTTACCGCTGTTTACAAGGCAACTCCCAAGATGTACACAGTAACATTCAAGAACTGGAACGGTGCAACTCTGAAGACTCAGTCCGTTGCATATGGTACAGCAGCAACACCTCCCGCAGATCCTCAGAGAACAGGTTACATCTTCACAGGATGGGACGGCGACATTTATTACATCACAGGCAATACCACCTTCACCGCTCAGTTTGCTGACAACGGCGTTTACATTATGGGTGACTTCAATGATTGGCAGGGCACAAAGCTCACTCTGGTGGGCGGAACAACCTACCAGGGCAAGATCACTCTCGCTCCGGGTCAGTACAAGTTCAAGGTTAAGCAGGGCGACAGCTGGTATGGCAACAACGGATGGATTGACGACACAACCACCTACACCTCTGATGTGGGTTGGGAGATGTCATGGGATGCAGGTGACTGTACTCTCAACGCATCCGGAAGCACCTACACATTCAGATTCAACACCGCAACAAGGATGCTGGAGATCCTCTATGTAGCACCCACATACACCGTTACATTCAAGAACTGGAACGGCGCAGTGCTCAAGACACAGTACGTCACAAGAGGCAATCCCGCATATGCGCCTGTAGCTCCCACAAGAGCAGGCTATGTATTCACAGGTTGGGACAGAGACTTCTCCTGGATCTATGAGAATACCGTAGTAACTGCAACCTTCGCAGAGAACAAAGTCAGCGTTATGGGCGACTTTAACAATTGGGAAGGAACTGCAATGGTGCCCGCAGGCGGCAACATCTACACAACAACAATAGAGCTTCCCGCAGGTACCTACAAGTTCAAGATGAAGCATATTGACACATGGTACGGCAACAACGGCACCATCGAGAACTCCACTCTGGCAACATCCGATGTGGGTTGGGAGATGGTATGGGATGCAGGCGACTGTACTCTCAACGCAACAGGCGGTACCTACACATTCAGATTCAATACTGACACAAGAATGCTTGAGATCTTGTATGTAGGTCAGGTTTACACAGTAACCTTCGTAGACTACGATGGCTCTATTATCAGCACACAGCAGGTAGAATACGGCAAGAGTGCTACCGCACCCGCTTCTCCCGTAAGAGACGGCTACGCATTCTCCGGCTGGAGCGCAGACTTCTCATTCATTACCGGAAACACCACAATCATGGCTCAGTATGGTGATGAGGCAGTGTACCTGAGAGGTACATTCAACAACTGGGATCTCAGCTATCCCATGAGAGGCACAGATGATCCCAATGTGTATACATACGTTATGGATCTTGCAGCAGGAACATATACCTTCAAGGTATTCAGAGCAGATGTCTGGTACGGCAACAACGGCACTGTTGATGACACAACCATCGCTGCTCCCGATGGATGGGATATGGATGCTTCTGCAGGTGACTGTACACTGAATGCACAGGGCGGAACATATCTGTTCAGATTCAATGTAGAGACAAAGAAGCTGGAGATCCTCCGTATTACAGATGAACTCACAGTAACCTTTGTCAGCTATGACGGCGGCGTTATTTCTACCCAGTCAGTCAAGTACGGCAGTGCAGCAGTTGCACCCGAGGCTCCCGCAAGAGCAGGCTACGAATTTGTTGGTTGGGATCAGGCAATCGACTATATCACAGAGTCCATAACCGTCACAGCACTTTACAGAAAGACTGTTGTCCTCAACGGCAGCCTTGTGGGCGACACAAGCGTACAGATGACAACAGAGGATGGCACAACCTACGAGACCATCGTTAAGGTTGAAGCAGGCACCTACGAATTCAGTATCAATTATGGTGGCGTCGAGTACGCACTGGATAGCACATTCGCTGATTCAACAGTAGGTATGACACTGGTTGAGGCTGCTAAGAACTGCACAATGTTTGCAAGCGGCGGAAGCTATAAGTTCATATTCAATACTGAGACAAATGTACTGGTTGTAGAGGTTTACGAGAATCCCTCCACAGGCGACGAGGTTGATCCCGATAATCCCTCCACAGGCGACGAGGTTGATCCCGATAATCCCTCAACAGGCGACGAGGTTGATCCCGACAATCCCTCTACAGGTGACGAGGTTGATCCCGACGATCCCGTAGATCCTGATGATCCCGAAGATCCCGAGAAACCTACAACCACACTCCACACCGTAGTATTCCTCAATGCAAACAATAAGTATATCTCTGCACAGATTGTAGCAGATGGTCAGGCGGCAATTCCGCCGGCAGATCCGACACTTGCGGCGGACGCACAGTATACATACGTATTTGTAGGATGGGATACTGAGTATGATTCAGTCACAGAGAATCTCATCATCAGAGCAGTCTATGACAAGATTCTCAACACATACACCGTTACCTTCGTTGGTAAGGACGGCGCAGTAATCGACGAACAGCAGGTAGCATACGGCGCAGCAGCAACAGCTCCCGAGGCACCTGCAGTTGACGGTTACACATTCAAGGGTTGGGATGTTGCATTTGATAACATCACAGGCGACCTGACAGTAACAGCAACATATACAAAGAATGCAGCAGAGGTTAAGCCTGCAACAACAGGTACGCTGAAGATTGACATCGCAGGCGGCACAGGCTTCACTCTGTCAGTAGAGAACGGTGCACAGAGACCCCAGGGTACTTCCTACTACAACAGACAGATGGCAATCAATGCATATGTAACAGTTACAGCTCAGTCAACCAATGACAATGAGTTCATAGGTTGGATCAACGTAGCAGATGGTAAGATCCTGTCCACAGAGCTTACATACAGCTTCTATACATCAGGCGCAGACACAATCAAGGCTATGTTCAAGACTCCCGTTGAGGGTGTTCAACTGGTTACATTCCTGTACGACAAGGGTAACACCATCTGGGATCAGCAGTACTACAGCGCAACAGATACAATCGCTCTGCCTGATGGTCCTATGCACGCAGGTTTCGACTTCGTAGAGTGGAACATGACAGCAGAGG
>JAFTHZ010000032.1 GCA_017457155.1 Ruminococcus sp. | reverse complement strand
GTTTACTGTGATGGATACGTATACCAGCTGTCTCTCCCAAACGGGGAGCACTGTGACATCCTCTCCGGCGGCGAGCTTTGCCTGAATTTCCTCGGCGGTGTGATCCCAACCCATGAAGTCAAAGCCTGCATGCATGGGACCGTCGGGGAAGGAGATTTCGTCTGTGGGTGCATAATACTGAATATCCCAGTACTGGTTGCCCTTGTCATGATAGAACACTACCATATTGACACCTTCGGTCTCGGTTCTGTACATAGCGCGCAGGTAATCGTTACCTGAGGTGTAGAAGGAGTATGTGTAGTCGGTGGAGAGTACCTTGCCTGTGGCAGGGTCGATCCATCCAATGAACTCGCTGTAGCTTGTGGTTTTTGCGGTGACTGTGACAGATACTCCTACGGGAGCTTTTCTGTTAACGTATGCAGAGCCCTGAGGTCTGGATGCGCCGCCGTCAATGCTGATTGTGAAGCCCGAGCCGCCTACCATGTCTACCTTGAGGGTACCTGTAGTGACTGCCTCGACATTCTTTGTATATGTAGCCGTTACTGTAGTGTCAGCGGTGATGCTGCTGTAGTCGGTATCCCAACCTGCGAAGGTGTAACCGTCTCTTGTGGGGGCAGCAGGAGCTGTGGCGGATTTGCCGTACTCGACCTGCTGCTCTGAGAGACCAGTGCCGTCCCAGTCTGCGAAGGTAACTGTGTACTCTATGATGGACTGAGTGTAAGTAGCGGTTATGGTTGTGTCTGCGGTGATTCCTGAGGAACTTCCATTCCAACCTGCGAAGGTGTAACCGTCTCTTGTGGGATCAGCAGGAGCTGTGGCGGATTTGCCGTACTCAACCTGCTGCTCAGAGAGAACAGTGCCGTCCCAGTCTACAAAGGTAACTGTGTACTTGTTGAGGGTCTGGGTGTAGGTGGCTGTTATGGTTGTGTCTGCGGTGATTCCTGAGGAACTTCCGTTCCAGCCTGCGAAGGTGTAGGTGTACTGAGCAGTTGCCTCTCTTGTGGGGTCAGCAGGGGCTGTGGCGGATTTGCCGTACTCGACCTGCTGCTCAGAGAGAACGGTGCCGTCCCAGTCTACAAAGGTAACTGTGTACTTGTTGAGGGTCTGGGTGTAGGTGGCTGTTACTGTAGTATCGGCAGTGATATTGTCAAAGTCTGTATCCCACTCCTTGAAGGTGTAGGTGTACTGAGCGGTGGCAGCTCTCTCGGGATTTGCAGGAGCTGTGGCTGCCTCGCCCTCTGTGACTGTCTGGGTATCGAGCACAGTGCCGTCCCAGTCCATAAAGGTGACTGTGTAGGTTGCAACTACATTTGACTTGTAGGTTGCAGTGAAGGTGGTTTCTGCGGTGATTGTAAAGTCGGTATTGTCCCATCCTGTGAAGGTGTAGCCTTCTCTTGTGGGGTCAGCAGGAGGAGTCACGGTGGTACCGGACTTTATGTTCTGCTGCCAGAGGACAGTGCCGTCATAATCCTTGAAGTATACGAAGTAGTAATAAACACGATTAAAGGGAGTTGAGTCGACAGAGCTGTATGTTGCGGTGACAGTAGTGTCAGCGGTAACATTTGTGTAGTCTCCGTCCCAACTGTCAAAGATATAGTAGGTGGTGGTTGTCCAGTAACTGCTTCCTGAGGTTGTGCTTTCTCTCAGAGGATTTACGGGAGGAGTTGCACTGCCGCCTGAGATGACAGTTTCTGTTTTGAGCTCAGTGCCGTCGTAATCAACAAAGGTTACCGTGTAGGTCTTTGTACCTGACTCTGTGTATGTTGCGGTGACGGTGATGTCGGATGTAATGCTTGAGAAATCCTTGTCCCATCCGCTGAAGTCGTAGCCCTCTCTTGTGGGGTCTTGGGGAGCTGTGGCAGCAGAGCCGTACTCAACCGACTGAGTAGAAAGGGTCGTGCCATCGTAGTCCTTGAAGGTTACTGTGTACTTGTTGATGGTCTGAGAGTAGACAGCGGTGACAGTAGTATCAGCGGTTATATTGCTGAAGTCTGTATCCCATTTCTGGAAGGTATAGGTGTACTGAGCGTCGCTCTCTCTTGTGGGTGATGTGGGAGCGGTGGCTGCCTCACCCTCTGTGACTGTCTGTGTAGAGAGGGTTGTGCCGTCCCAGTCTTTGAAGGTGACCGTGTAGGTCTTGACAGGATCGGTTACAGAGGGAGTATAAAGCACGGTCAGTTTGCTTGTGCTTGTGTTGAAGTTAAAGGTATATGTACCTCCTGATGCCGAGAGTGTACAGTTTCCTGCGGAGGTACTCATTGTCCATCCCGATGAGGAGGTGGCGGTGGTGGTGTCCTCGATGGTACCATCGTTTCCGTACCATGTGCCGGAGTTTTCAATCTTGAACAGGTAGTCTGCTGCTTCAAGGTTGAGTGTGGTTGTGATCACATTTGCATCTGAGGTTGTGGTGAAAAACTGTGTTCCGTCCCAGTTGTTGAACTCACCTCTCAGGGTGTAGGTTGTGGTGCTTCCTGAGGAGGATGATGTGGTGGACTCTGTTGTGGGGGTAGTTGTCTCTTGCTGGTTTGCAGAGTAAAGTATCTCCAGGGATTTTGTGGTTGTGTTGAAGTTGAAGGTGTAGTATCCGCCTGAGGCCGAGAGTGTACAGTCTCCTGCGGTTGAGCTCATTGTCCAGCCCGATGAGGAGGTGGCGGTGGTGGTGTCCTCGATTGTACCGTCGTTTCCGTACCAGATGCCTGTGGTGGGACAGTACAGCTTGAAGGTGTAGTCTCCTGCAGCAAGCTGAATGGTGGTAGAAACTGTGGCGGTGTCACCTGTCATAATGTTTGCACTCTGATCCCAGGAGTTGAAGCTGCCTACGAGAGAGTAGTCAGGGCTGGTGTCAGTGGTGTTGTCGCCTACGTAGGATGTATCATATACAACTGCGATGCCTGTGTCACCAATGTTGCCGGAGATGTTTCCGTTTGCAACGGTGAAGGTGTTGCCTGTGACTGCGTCTGTGTATGTGCCATCAGCAATAGTGTGAGCGGGAACGCTCATGTTGTTGTAGTATGTTCCGCCTACATTTGCAAGTACAACGCCTCTGGTACCGCGCTCAATATATGCAACGGAGCCGTAGGATGAGAAGTACTCGGACTCGCCGATCATAGCGTTCTTGAACTGATTGATAGCTCTGACCTCGGGATATGTCCAGGAGGTCTGGTCAGCGTCGCCCAGCATGGTTGTGTTCATGTCTGAGGGACGAGCAAGATAAAGTCCGCAGACCTCGTCTCTTGCACCGACAATTGCCCAGGTCTTGTTGATGTTGTGCTCGCTGACATTGGCGGTGCCGCTGTCTTTGTGAGTATCGTGGGACTCTGTCCACTGGACTGTCTTGGAGGGGTCAGCGCCGTTGAAAATAGCATAGTTGGCGGCACCTGAGGCGTTTCCGCTTTCAACGTTGGAGCGGATGGAGTTGGAGCCCTGGTTGTCGGTAACGCTCATATATGCTGTGTATGCTCCGACATTGCCATCACCCGGGTCATCAAGAAGTTCTCCGTAGTAATAGGGAGTGATGCCTCTGGAGGAGGACTGAGCGTATTCTGTGGCAGCACCGAGAACATTAGGCCAGAAGTTGCTGGCGAAGCTGGAGTTATCAGAGGGGGTCTCGATGTGTTTGACAGCGTCAAAACGGAATCCGTCTGCTCCTGCATCGATACATTCCTTAAGGAAGTTTGTGCAGTGAGTCTGAACGATGGAGTTGCTTGTGTTCAGATCAGGAAGTCCGGAGAGACAATACTGGGTGATATTGTATCTGTCGCTGTAGTTGGAGGTGTTGATAGATATATCGTGCCAGCAGTTTGAGTTGTCTCTGATTTCTGCGGTGATGTTGGGATGTATTGTGTTTTCGGTCATATCGTTTGCCATATGGTTGAAAACAGCATCTACGATAACCTTGACACCGTACTGATGTGCTACATCACACATATTCTCAAAGTCTTCCTTGGTTCCCAGCGCGCTGTATGAGTTTGTTTCAATAGAGAAGCTTATGGGCTGATAATAAACCCAGCTCTGGCTCATAAAGGTACTGTAGGACTGGTTGGTTGACTCTTTTGATGCCTGAATGGGAGAGGTCTGAATAGCAGAGAAGCCCTGTGCGGCAATCTGCTGCATATTTGCTGCGATATTATCGTAGGACCAGCACCAGCACTGGAGGATCTGGCCGTCCTGGATATTATCAGCAAGACCGTAGTCAGTGCCTACAGACACAAGGTCTGTGTCGGCGGCGATTTCGGCTGTGTCCGTATCTGCAGCACTCACCACGGTCATTCCGAACAAAGGCGAAAGACAGGTGCTCAGCAGTATGCAGACGAGCAGAATCATACTGAGTCGTTTTCTTGATTTCATAGGGATTTACTCCTTTCGATTTCCTATATTAATAGGAAGTAACTATACAAAGTTTACCAAATTGTTAATAATAAATCAATAATTGTGTTAAAATAAGACAATAAACTACCAAAAGTGAACACGATTATCCTAAATTTTTTGAATTATTGTGATAGCTGTATGAAAAGCAAGTGAAAATCCCCGCAGATGAATTCTGCGGGGATTGAAATATGATTCCGTTTTCGGTTGGTTATGGTGTCAGTTTTCGGTTCTGTCAACTGTGAACATATCAGAGTAGAGGGTGACAACCTGACCGTCTGATGTTTTGTACTGAACCCATGCCTTGACAAAGTGCTTTGTGCCTGCGGTGTAGGGTCCTGTCCATACATAGGAGCCGATGGCATTCTCGGTGTCAACTGTTCTGTCATAAACGTTGGTGTCTGTTGTACCGTGAACAAAGGCCTCCTCGGTGAAGTTCTTGTCCTGAACAGATACGAGACCTGCGCTGATGAACTCCACGTTCATAGCATCCTCGGGAACATACCAGCTGATGCTTACGTTTCCGTAAGGATCTGCAACTGTGAAGGTGTTTACGTTAACCAGTGCCTGATACTCTATATCTGCATCCT
>JAFTHZ010000002.1 GCA_017457155.1 Ruminococcus sp. | reverse complement strand
TTTCATTTGAAAATCCTCCGTTTGTTTTCTTTGAAGTCGACTGGCAGGTCACTTCAATTCTATCACAAGCGGAGATTTTTGTTTATCGGTTAACCTTTTTGGAACCACGCGACTATCGCGTGGTTTTCGTTATACAAAAAAGCACGCAAACCTTTTGGTCTGCGTGCTTTGATTTTTCTATCAATAGACTTTTCGTGTATATGTATACCCCGTAACAATTCTATAATCATTTCCGTAGGTGCAATAAAGGCTTCCGTCAGAGTTCAGAGTGAACCTGCCGACAACTGCACCTGTAGTCTCGTGGGTAATGACAATCTCGGTCTCTGTCAGGTAGTAGTCCCAGGGCTGATATGCTGCTCCGCCTCCGGACCAGTAGTAATTCTTTCCGTTTATCACCTTGTCAGGATTTCCCTCTATGCCGGGATTTATGGAATCCAGAGGATCCAATGTATATGTGACACTCGTGCCACCCATTTCACCGTATCCGTTGTCCTCTAAAAAATCTACGGAAACAATACGGTAAGCATAGTCTCCATTCTGAAAGTATTCCGTCTCATACCGACCCTTCACAAAGCTATGCAGAGGGCTGGTTTTCATTCCCTCTGTGTCCTCGTCGCCACAGTGCTCACAGACAAAGCTCACATAGGAGTGGTCGCCCTTCTCTCCTTCGGTCAGGTCGCAGGCTTTGCACTTCTTGGGGCTTTGGCAGGTGGCATCCTCCCAGCTGTGCCCCAGAGCCTTTCCCTCGGTCTCTTTGCAGACAGTGCAGGTTTTGGGATGTGTGCAGTCCGCATCCTCCCAGGTGTGGCCCAGAGCCTCGTCCCCTGTAGCATCACAGACCTCACAAAGCTGAGGAGTAGTACAGGTGGCATCCTTCCAGCTGTGACCCAAAGCTTCTCCCTCGGTCTTTTTGCAAATGGTACAGGTTTTGGGTGTTGTGCAGTCCGCATCCTGCCACTTGTGTCCCGAAGGCTCCCCCTCTGTGGCACCGCACTCTTTGCAGGTCTTGGGAGCGGTACAGGTTGCATTCTCCCACACATGGTCACACCGGCAACCGCACAGCAACATAGCCATAATAAATGCCATAATCATAACTAAGGATTTTTTCATTACTCGTCACCCCTTTATAATTCCATTATAACCCACGCTGAAAAAAAGTCAATTTGCCAAGGGCATACAAAAAAATAAAAACACCGCACAGCTTCTTTGACAAAGCTATGCGGTGATTCTTTTCAGTTATTTATCCTAAGATATCCTTTGTCTCCTGCAGGCTGTCACAGAAGTACTGATAGTCCTCCTCATCCCAGACGCAAAGGTCAAACATACGATACATATTAGGGTGCAGATCTGCATTGTAGGGAGCATATTCTTCGCTGAACTCACTGATGCTCACAGCCTCGCCGTCCACACAAGTATCGGAGCTTCTGCCGTCCTCCAGCAGACAGTAGGAGAAGGTCTTCTCTGCCTTCATCTCATCTCCAAAGAGTGTGATGAAACTATATTCGTTGAACACGGGTGTTCCCCAGACACATTCGTATCCGCGGACATACACCTTGTTATCCTTGTAGTAAAAATCGATATAGGGCTGAACACTTGTGCCGTCGTTGCTTACGATGTTGGAGTTTCTGACCTCCACGGCCTTGTCCCCGTCCATAGTCCAGACCTTGCTCTCAAAGACTCCGCTGTCCTTCTCTCTGTATACAAGGAGCAGCTCGTTAACCTCGTCTCCGTCAAAATCCATGAGCTCTGCCACACAGACTCCGTAGATAAAGCCCATGGCATCATCATCGTAATTATGAATCTGTCCGTAGGTCTGCTCGTAGTCCTCGATAATCTCAAGGTACGCAGATTTCTCTGACTCCTCAACCACCACAGGAGGAATAGTCTCCTCGGTGTTTATGGTCATTCCCTCGTTAACATAGCCTGCGGTGTCGTCGGTGGCAGTGACCTCCTGAGGGATCTGGGTGCTCTGTGTAGGAGCAACAGTTGTAGAAACAGGAGTATGTGCCGAACGAGCACTACATCCAAAGAGTGCTCCGAAAACCACCATAGCCGCAAGCATTGTTGCAAGAATTTTTCTCATAATATACCCTCCAGGTCAGATATCAGAACTAATCCTTTGCAGGGTGTCAGTCCTCTCTGTACTCCAAAATATCCGAGGGCTGACAATCCAAAGCCTTGCACAACTTCTCCAGTGTTGAGAAGCGAATGGCCTTTGCTTTGCCTGTCTTGAGGATTGAAAGGTTGGGGGGAGTTATCTCGATAAGCTCCGCCAGGTCGTTGGAGGAAATCTTACGCTTTGCCATCATAACATCCAGGTTAACTACTATTGACATACTAGACCCTCCTTATATAGTGTAGTCGTTCTCTTCTTTTATCTCGATGACCCTCAGCAGCAGGTGCTTCATAACCTTGCAGAAGCCAAAGACCAACAGACAAACAAACGCTACCATAAAAAGTATAAATACAAACGCAGGGTGAGCCTCCATAAGGGTGAGTGCAAGCACAATAAATCCCAGCATATATACAATCAGCTCAACCATAGCAACAATGGCAATGGTATCAAAGAGTCTGACCGTGCCCTTTGTAAAGGCCTTGTCGGACTGAACGTTGCCGCAAATCTGGAAAACCATCAGAAAAATGTAGTAGAAACCAATAAGGGTTGCCCACACGAACAAAAGCATGGGATACTCCAGATACGCAATCTCGGGGAAACGCCACGCAGCCCAGCTTGCGATCTCGGGCACAAGAGTCACCGAAAGTGTAAACGTAGAACCCGCAATGAGCACTACCATCCATTTGAACATTCTGATATACTTGTCCATTGAATACTCACCTCGAAGGAATAGTATCATCATATACATCATTTGTCAAGAAATTCTAATCGAAAAACAATAAAACTTTTCCGAAAGCTATAAAATCTCTCCTGTTTTTCAGCAAAGCCGAAAGATATTGTAGACAAGCCCTCTCAATACATAGTAATATAAATATAAGAAGAGTAATTTTTACTGTGAGGTTTTCCCTTTTTTGTGAGTCTAACAGATGAAGGGTCATCTCATCCCTTAATATACACGAGCTACGGCTCCCGAAAGGAGTAATCCCTATGAAAAAAACATTATCCCTGATACTTACAGTCCTGATGATGTTCTCTCTGTGCACAGCCGTATCCGCCCTGACTCCGCCCGAAGAGGTGGTTCACACAAGCGGCGATGTGAAGTATCGCCTGGAAAGCGACGACACAGCGTACATTGTTGGCTGTGCCGAGGATGTGACTCACCTGACCATTCCCTCCACCGTGGACGGATACAAGGTTAGATTCATCTCAAACTATGCCTTCAGACAGAACAAGACCCTTGAGTCCGTTGTTGTTGAAGATGGCATCGAGATGATAGGCTTCGAGGCATTCTATCAGTGCACTTCTCTGAAATCAATCACCCTGCCCGACTCTGTGCGGGATATCCACCGCAGAGCCTTTGACTATACCTCTGTCTACACAAACCAGGACAACTGGAAGGACGGAGCCATCTACATCGGCAACCATCTGGTAGGCGCCAACGAGGTCCGCATCGGCAAAACCTATCAGGTGAAGGAGGGCACCGTATCCATCAACTGCGTTGCCTTTGAGGATAACGAAACCATAGAGCAGATAACCTTCCCCGACTCCCTGAAAGCAATCGGCTTCATGGCATTCTCGGGCTGCAAGAATCTTGAGAAAGCAGACCTGCCCGCAAACCTTGAGCACATCGGCGAAAACGCTTTTTCCAAATGCTCAAAGCTTGAGAGCATCGTGATACCTCCTACCCTGAAGGTTATCAACTCCTACGCTTTCAGCAATTGTGACAATGCTCAGATAACCCTCAACGACACCCTGACACATATAGAGATGGGTGCCTTCAGAGGCAACGAAAAGCTGGAGGAGCTGACCCTCCCCCAAAGTCTCACAAGTCTTGGAGAATGGGCTTTCTTCGGCTGCAAGAACCTGAGCACTATTGACCTGCCCGACTCCCTGACCTATATTGGTTCAGGTGTTTTCGGATTCACTGCCTTCAGCAAAAACAAAGACAACTGGACAGGTGACGGACTGTATCTGGACGGTTGCCTGCTGGAGGTTAACACCGACGCAAAGGGAATCTTCACCGTAGCAGAAGGCACAGAGATGATAGCGGGCACCGCTCTCTACTGCTGTGAAGACATAACTGCCGTGAATCTTCCCGAGGGACTTACCTTCATCGGAGCCCAGGCCTTCGGAGACTGCTTCTCTCTCACTCGTATCAACATCCCCGAGAGTCTCTGCAGCATCAGCCCCTGGACTTTCTCCGGCTGTACTGCCCTTGAGAGAATTTACCTCCACGAGGATATCATAAACGTTGGTATGGGGGCATTTTTGGACTGCACAAACCTGCGCGCTGTCACCGTCGCCTCCAAGGACACCACCTTCGGCGAGATGGCTATTGGCTGGCAGAGCATTACTGACCCCGAGGATGGCATGCATCTGGGATACGAGCTCAACAAAAACACCACTATCCGCGGATACTCAGGATCTACTGCTCAGGAGTACGCTGCTGCCAACTCCATCCCCTTCACAGAGATGACCGACTCCACCCTAACAGGTGACACAGACATGGACGGAAAGCTGAGCGTCAAGGACGCCACAGCCATCCAAAAATTCCTGGCTGACCTGTATGACCTGACCGATGCACAGCATAAAAACGCAGACACCACCGCCGACGGAAGTCTGACCGTCAGGGATGCCACAGCCATCCAGAAAACTCTGGCTGACCTGTAAGCTCCAAAATAACTCATAACAATATCAGAAGCCGAGTACGGATTGTACTCGGCTTCCTCTTTTTATCTTATCTTCAGCTTATCACAGGACAGCAGAAAGCACATCCACTGTCTTCTTTGCTGCCATAACCTTGAACTCGTCAAAGCTCATTGAGGTGTTGTTGGTCAGGTCGTCAGAGATAGAGCGAAGGATACAGACAGGAATGTCTGCTCTGTAGCATACCTGAGCAATAGCACCGCCCTCCATCTCACAGGCAAGGGCAGAAAATTCCTCTCCGATAGCAAGACGTCTCTCGGTGCTGTGTACAAACTCATCGCCTGTTGCCACAACTCCTCTGAACACCCTTGTGTCCGCAAGCTTAGCTGCAGCCTGAGCAAGTCTTTCGGACAGCTCCTCGTCCATGGGGAAGTTGATGATATTCTCTCCGTTTACGGTAATCATAGCTTTGGGCTCACCCAGACCTGTGGTGTCATAGTCGTGCTGCACCGCAGAGGTAGCAACCACCACATCACCCACAGACACCTGAGGACTGAGGGCTCCTGCCACACCGCTGTTGATAACACAGCAAGGGTCATACATATCAATCATCATACGGGTAGAGATGGCTGCGTTGACCTTGCCTACTCCGCACTCAATGGCTACCACGTTTGTGTTTCCAAGCTTACCCTCATAGAAGCTGACTCCGTGGATTTTCTTTTCTGTCACATTCTCCATCAGGTCAACGATACCCTCAACCTCCAGGTTCATTGCACAGATAATTCCTACTGTATTGTTGCTCATATATATTCTCCTTTTTTATTCTGTCAGTCCATATCTCCCGCAAGGCACATAATTGCCGCCAGCGCCGCCAAAGGTGCGGTCTCTGCTCTGAGTATTCTCTTGCCCAGGGTAGCGGTTTCTGCCCCTTGGGCTACAGCCGCCTCCACCTCAGAAATATCAAAGCCGCCCTCACATCCTACAAAGATTCCAAGGCTTGAGACCTCCCGCTTCATCAGAGACCTCAGGGACTCTCCGCCTCCCTCATAGAAGATCAGGGTCATATCATTATCAAAGCTGTCCCTGAGTGCATCCGTAAGGGTCATGGCCTCATCAACACAAGGGACCACCCCTCTGCAGGACTGCTGTGCCGCGCCCAGAGCTATCTTCTGCCAGCGGTCACGCTTTTTGCTCAGAGATTTTTCGTCAGGTCGGGACACACACCGCTCGGTGATGACAGGGACTATCCTGACCACTCCCAGCTCCACTGACTTCTGGATTATCATATCCATCTTGTCGCCTTTGACCAGAGACTGATACAAGGTTACAGACATCTCAGGCTCTCTGTTGCAAGGGGCACTTTCTGTCACCCTCACACAGACTCCCTCCTGAGTGAAGCCCTGTATGGTGCAGGTATGCTCCACACCTTTGGGAGTCACAAGGGTCAGCTCCTCGCCCTGTCTCATACGCAGGGATTTCTCAATGTGTCTTGAGTCCTCCCCCGTAACAAGGTACTCATCACCCTGTATTTCATCCTGTGTGAAAAACCAAGCCATAAAAAGCCCCCTTCATCACGAAAAATTCATCTGGTCATAATATACCAAAAATCCCCCTGATTTGCAATAATCAACTGAAAATGGTAATATAAAAGTCTAATATGCAAATAAATATATAGGGTGATACCATGACAGTAACTACCATAACCGAGACTCAGTTTTTGCAGATACTCTCAAGCGAGGGCATCGACACCCCTGACCTGCCCCGTCTGCTCATACAGGCACTCAGGGATAAGGGAATGAAGGTTGCCACCGCAGAAAGCTGCACGGGAGGTCTTATCAGCAAGCTCATCACCGACGAGTCGGGAGCATCCCAGGTCTTTGACTGCGGAGTCTGCTCCTACGCAAACAACATAAAAGAGAAGCTCCTCGGAGTAAAAAGGACAACACTTCAGCAGCTGGGTGCGGTATCACCTGAGACTGCACAGCAGATGGCAGAGGGAATCCGCGCCCTCTCGGGGGCGGATGTGGGTATCGCCACAACAGGCATCGCAGGCCCCACAGGAGGCACCCCCGATAAGCCCGTGGGACTCATCTACATCGGCATAGCAACAAAGGGCAAAACAAAGGTAATAAAAGCGGATTTTAGTGCAAAAAATAACAACAGAGGCAAAAATCGCCAACTCTCAGCCTTTCTGGCAATTTATTGTGGACTTCGGTGTATTTGAGCTGTACACCCCATAAACACTTGCAAAACAAAAATAAATGTGTTATAATTTCGATGATTATAGCGGTCTTTTTGCGACAATTTATGCCATTATCTGACTGCTGTATTTTTCATTTATATGGAATTTATGAGTGTCCTGTGAGACCTCAATTATCAAAACATAATAATTACTGGAGATGATTTTTATGTCTAGAGCGGCCGGCATCCTTATGCCCATCACCTCTCTCCCCTCCCCCTACGGAATCGGCACCATCGGCAAAGAAGCCTACAAGTTCGCCGATTTTCTGAAGAAGTCAGGTCAGACAATCTGGCAGATCCTCCCTGTAGGACCTACCAGCTACGGTGACTCCCCCTACCAGTCCTTCTCCACATATGCAGGCAATCCCTACATGATCGATCTGGATATGCTCTGCGAGGAAGGTCTGCTGAACAAGGACCAGCTTGAGGGTTATGAGTACGGCTCAAACCCCGGCTACGTAGATTATGAGAAGATCTACAACTGTCGCTTTGAGATCCTTCGTACTGCATACGAGAACTTCAAGGCTACTGACAAGGACAGCCCCATGCAGAAGGCTTTCCGCTCATTCAAGAGAAAAAACTGCAAGTGGCTCAAAAACTACGCCCTCTATATGTCCGTCAAAAAGAGCTTCGACATGAAGTCCTGGACAGAGTGGGATGACGAGAGCATCCGCCTGAGAGATGAGAAGGCAGTTGCACGCTACACAAGAAAGTTCTCCGATGATATCGGATTCTGGAGCTTCATCCAGTTCAAGTTCTATGAGCAGTGGGAGAAGTTCCGCGCATACGTTAACTCCCTTGGAATCAAGATTCTGGGAGATATGCCCATCTATGTTGCTATGGACAGCGCTGACACCTGGGCCAATCCCGAGGTGTTCTGGCTGGACGAGAGTCGCAACCCTGTCTGCGTAGCAGGTTGTCCCCCCGACTACTTCTCCGAGACAGGCCAGCTCTGGGGCAACCCCCTGTATGACTGGGAATACCTGAAGAGCACAGGCTACAAGTGGTGGTTTGAGCGTATCAAGGCAGCAACCGCTCTCTTTGATATCACCCGTATCGACCACTTCCGCGCCTTTGACACATACTATGCAATCCCCTTCCCTGCAGAGAACGCCATAAACGGCTCCTGGAAGGAAGGCCCCGGAATCGAGTTCTTCAACCTGATGAACGAGCAGATCAGCGATGTTGAGATCGTTGCTGAGGATCTGGGCGACCTGACCCCCGGTGTTAAGCAGCTCCTCCTGGACTGCGGCTACCCCGGCATGAAGGTTCTGGAGTTTGCATTTGACGGCGGAGACGACAACGAGTATCTGCCTCACCTTTACCCCGAGAACTGCGTTGTATACACCGGCACCCACGACAACGACACTGTCATGGGCTGGTACGCAGAGGCTAACGACTACACCATAAACCATGCAAAGAGCTACTGTCGCATGGGCGAGGGTGAAGCCTTCAACTGGGGTATCATCCGTACAGCCTACGAAAGCTGTGCCAAGTATGCTATCATCCAGATGCAGGACATCCTGGGTCTGGGCACAGAAGCAAGAATCAACACACCCTCTACCCTTGGCGGTAACTGGGAGTGGAGAATAGATGCCGCATCGCTCACAGATGAGCTTGCTGCAAAACTCAAGGAAATGGCAACAACCTACAATAGACTGGAGGACTAACAACATGAGTACTATTATGGAAAATCTTGAGCTTATTGCCAAGAGTGCGTATTGTAAGAAACCCAAGGAGCTCACCAAGGAGCAGCTGCACCAGGTACTGGGCAAGGCTGTTATGGGCGAGATCGCAGAGCGCTGGGACAAGAGCAAGAAGAACCACGCAAAGAAGCGTCGTGCATACTACTTCTCTGCAGAGTTCCTGATGGGTCGTATGATCTACAACAACCTCTACTGCCTTGGTGCACTTGACGAGGTTAAGGACCTGCTCAAAGCAAAGGGCATGAACATCAATGCATTCGAGGATATCGACGACGCAGCTCTCGGCAACGGCGGTCTGGGCAGACTTGCAGCTTGCTTCCTGGACTCTGCTGCTACACACGACATCCCCCTGGACGGCTACGGCATCCGCTACAAGTACGGTCTGTTCAAGCAGTCCATCGAGAACGGCTATCAGGTAGAGACTGCTGATGACTGGCAGAAGTTCGGCGATCCCTGGGGCATCCGTTGCATCGACGACGCTGTCACAGTTAAGTTTGCTGACCAGACAGTTGTAGCTGTTCCCTACGATATGGCAGTTATCGGCTACGGCACAAAGAACATCAACACTCTCCGTCTGTGGCAGGCAGAGGCAGTCGAGGAGTTCGACTTCCTCCAGTTCAACGACGGCAGATATGACCAGTCTATCAAGGCTAAGAACGACGCTGAGAACATCAGCAAGGTTCTCTATCCCAACGACAACTCCCGCGAGGGTAAGGTTCTTAGACTGAAGCAGCAGTACTTCTTCTGCTCTGCTTCTCTGCAGGATATCATCAAGAAGTACAAGGCAAAGTACGGCAACGACTTCTCTCACTTTGCAGAGATGAACGCTTGCCAGCTCAACGATACACATCCCATCTGCTGTATCCCCGAGCTCATCCGTCTGCTGGCTCTGGAGGGCATCGGCTTTGACGAGGCATTCGACATTGCTCAGAAGACATTTGCTTACACCAACCACACAGTTATGGCAGAGGCTCTGGAGAAGTGGAGCATCTCTCTCATGCGTGAGGTTATCCCCGAGATCTACTCCATCATTGAGAGAATCAATGACAAGGAGATGTGGGACCTGCGCTCCATGGGTCTTCCCGAGGACAAGGTCAACGATATGCGCATCATCGACGGCGAGAGAGTCCACATGGCTCGTCTGGGCATCTATGCATCAAGCTACGTAAACGGCGTTGCATGGATCCACACCGAGATCCTCAAGAACGACGTTCTCAAGGATTGGTACGCAATCTATCCCGATCGCTTCCAGAACAAGACAAACGGTATCACTCAGAGACGTTGGCTGGGTCTTTGTAACCCCGAGCTGTCTGCATTCATCACCGAGAAGGTTGGCGACGGCTGGCAGAAAGACCTCTCCAAGCTTTCCGCTCTCAACGATATGCTTGACGACAAGACAGTCAAGGAGTTCAACAAGATCAAGACAACCAAGAAGAAGCAGCTTGCTAAATATGTAAAGAAGATGGACAACTTCGAGCTGAACCCCAACTTCATCTTCGACATTCAGGTTAAGCGTCTGCACGAGTACAAGAGACAGCTGCTCAACGCTTTCTCCATCCTGTACATCTACTTCCTCATCAAGGACGGCAAGCTTCCCAACTGGAACCCCACAGCATACATCTTCGGTGCTAAGGCAGCTCCCGGCTACCGCCGCGCAAAGGCTATCATCAAGTTCATCAACGAGATCGCAAATCTGGTAAACAACGATCCCGATACAAAGGACAAGCTTCAGGTTGTGTTTGTATCCAACTACAACGTTTCCTACGCAGAGAAGATCGTTGTTGCTGCTGATTTCTCCGAGCAGATTTCCACAGCAGGTACAGAGGCTTCCGGTACAGGTAACATGAAGTTCATGCTCAACGGCGCAGTTACTCTGGGCACATACGACGGTGCAAACGTTGAGATCACCCAGAAGGCAGGCGAAGAGAACGAGTACATCTTCGGCGCAAGAGTTGAGGAGATCGACAGACTCAAGAGAGAGGGTTACTGGCCCCGCGCTATCTACGAGCAGAACGAGTACATCAGACGTGTTGTTGACTCTCTGGTTAACGGTATGTTCAACGATGACGGCGCTCAGGGCGAGGGCAGCTTCCGCGAGCTTTGGGAAGGTATCCTGGACGGCAAGTGCTGGCACGCACCCGACCACTACTTCCTGCTCCTCGACCTTCAGGACTATGTTGACACCAAGATCCGCGCTAATGCTGAGTACGCAGATCGCGTAGCTTTCGGCAGAAAGTGCCTCAAGAACGTTGCAAACGCAGGTGAGTTCAGCTCTGACAGAACTATCCTCCAGTACGCAACAGAGCTCTGGCACGTTAAGTAATTTTCTATAATTACGGACACGCTTATATAAACAAACTAAAACGGTACATTCAAATGGAATGTACCGTTTTTTTGTGTTGACATTACACATTCTATGAATTACAATGTAATTGTGAAGTGTATTCAGCAAACGCTCTGAAATGCTCTGCACTCAAAGAATAATCTGATGAGGTGACAAAAATGAAGAAAATTATATCTTTCATACTGGCTCTGATGATTCTCGTGCCGGCAACTATGATTCCAATCTTTGCCGAGAGCACCCCCGTTGCAGATACAAGTATTACTGTGGGAGATTTCGAGGCAGAAATCGTTGGGGAAGAACAAGTTATCATCACTGCTTACAAAGGCTACAATGAGCAGGTAACCATCCCCGCAGAACTCGGATACAAGGTAGTCGGAATTGCAGAAGACGCTTTCAGATCGAATTCTCTTGTCAGAAAAGTTATTATTTCAGAGGGAATAGAAGAAATCGGCGACAACGCGTTTGCCTTTTGTCGCAAGCTCACAAGCGTAACCCTGCCCTCTACCCTGACCACCCTGGGGGACGGAGCTTTTCTGTACTGCTACAATCTTGGTTCCATCACAGTTCCAAGCAATACTCTCACTATTGGAGAGATGGCATTCGGCTATAACCGCAGAACTCTCGACCTTGAGACTCTGACATATACATACAAGCCTGACCCTACCTTCACCGTATATGCAGAGCAGGGCTGTGCCGCTTATGACTTTGCGATAAGCTGTAATTTTGAGCTCAACAAGGATGAGATGTTCAACGACTTTGCCTCGGGCATCGACTTTGAAATCCCCTATCAGTGGACCAATTTCAAAAGAATCTTCTGTCATATATGGGATATGGCAAGCGGCGAGGTTTTCGCCACATGGCAATCTAAGAGAGAAGAATGTACTGTCTACTATGACCACGTTGAGTATAACCCCGATATTATCGGCGGACTGAACCCCGATACTGTATATGGAGTGATATTCAGTGCCGACACAGGAGAGCAGACCTTCCCTGCCATATTCACCTTTGACTGTCTCGGAGATATCCTATACACTGACAACACCTATGTATACACCCCTGAGGGAACTGAACCCAGACTTATGGCGAAGTGGCGACTTGGGGATATGAGCAAATACGAGAGAGCCTTCGGTCTTTATGACAACAGCAGCTTCGATATTCCTGAGATAGTTACTCCTGACGAAGCTACTCCCGACGCTCTTCCGTGGGGCGATGCAAACTGTGACAAAAAGCTGAACGTAAAGGACGCAACGGCAATTCAGAAACATCTGGCCGATATCACCACACTGTCCGACACAGGCCTTATGTTAGGCAAATTCATCAGCAAGACTCAGCCCCTGAGCATACGCAACGCAACAGAAATTCAGAAGTATTGTGCAGGACTTCGGGCCGTTGAGCGACTGGGCACGCCCGCTGTGACACAGGTTGTGGTTGAACGCCCCCAAAGCTGGTACAGGCAGGAAATGCAGGCGATGTCATGGAGCTCTCCTGATGAAGTTATGATCCTCCCCGATTCCAGTGGATTTATACAGAACGAATACCATGCAATTTTCCTTGTTCCCGTATACCATCAAAACATTGTAATCACCTGTAACGGCACAACCACAAAAGCAATGGTAGTGGACTTCTACGGTGGCGACAACAACGGAGCCAACAAATACATCGGCGAATATTTCGGCACAGATGACGATGGAAATATTCAGTTTATCTGGACCACTTTTGCATAATCAATCTGATATATCCCAAAATCCAAGAGTAATCATATAAGACCTATACAACAAAACAAAACGGTACATTCAAATGGAATGTACCGTTTTTTCTTATCTGTTCAGTTATTTCTGAAAATCAGGATTCAGCATATCAGAACTCAAGCCCTGCGATGAACTTCTGGATAGCGGTGGCGTCCTTGACGTTGCGCTCGCAATCACGATTAAAGTCCGATATATACTGAAGGGGTGCATCCTCTGCCCCCTCAAAGGCAAGGATAAAATCATCAGCAGAGAACTCCATCAGTCCTGCAATGCACTTCTGAATATTAGTGGCATCCTTGACGGTGAGCTCTCTGTCAAGATCCATATCACCCACAAGTCTGCCGACTCCTGCCTCTTCGAAGGCATTTTCAATTCCCTCGAGACCCATGGCGTATGCATCAATCAGGTCCAAAAAACTCCTATTCGTTAATTTAATTATATCAGCTCTCTCCCGCGTCAACAACTTTCACTCACTGCATTGGAATTTTGCCCTGTTGCACAAAGGAGGGTAACTTTGATTGTGTAGTTTTGCCAACCCTCCTATGGGATTTGTCCGGCTTTCATTGACTTGAAAGGCGAATGGAGTTATTATTAATATGTATAACCTGTTTTTTTAGAAACCCACCGCAGACAAGGAGTCGATATATATGAAACTGAGCAGTATATTTGCACAGGAGAAGCCCACCCTGTCCTTTGAGGTTTTTCCGCCCAAGACCGACGACCTGTACGAGAAGGTCGAGGCGGCGGCGCTGGAGATTGCCTCACTGAAACCTGACTATATGAGCGTCACCTACGGAGCAGGAGGCGGCACCAGCAGATACACCGTATCCATCGCCAAGGATATCGAGGACACCCACAAGGTACCCGCCCTGGCACATCTGACCTGTGTATCCTCAGACAAAGGCACCGTCCGCAATCAGCTGGAGAATCTCCGTCAGGCAGGAATCGAGAATATCCTTGCCCTGAGGGGAGACATCCCCAAGGACGGCAGGGTTTCTACCGACTACCGCTATGCCTCTCAGCTTATTGAAGAAATAGCCGACTTCGGGGGATTCTGCATTGGCGGAGCCTGCTATCCCGAGGGTCACATCGAGTGCGAAAACCTTGAGGAGGATATAATCAACATCGGCAAGAAGGTGGAGGCAGGCTGCTCCTTCCTGACAACCCAGATGTTCTTTAACAACGACATCCTCTACAGCTACATCGACAAGCTCCACAAGAAGGGCATCTTTGTCCCCGTTGTGGCAGGAATCATGCCCATCACCAACGCAAAGCAGATCTACCGCTCCTGTGAGCTTTCGGGCACGGTGCTGCCCAAGCGCTTCATCCGAATCGCCGAGAAATACGGAGATAAGCCCGATGCCATGAAGCAGGCAGGCATCGCCTATGCCACCGAGCAGATAATAGACCTGTACGCCTCAGGCATCAGGAATGTACACGTATACTCCATGAACAAGCCTGACGTAGCAAGGCAGATTCAGTCAAATCTGTCAGAGATAATCAAAGGATAATTATGACCCCTCACATAGAAACAATCACCATCGACCCCTCCACCCTCTGTGTGCCATCCTGCGATATGCTCCGATACAGCGGATGCAGAGAGCAGAGCGACGAGAGGCTGTGCGCCCTCTCTCGTGAGGTATACGAGGAGCTGGTTCCTCTGCTCACCCCCATGGCGGTCTGTACCAGAGTGCAGGTGCGCTTTCAGGGGGATGTGGCGGACTTCGGGTACTTCAGAACAGAGAGTCGCTCTCTGCACAAATTTCTGGGCGGAGACTGCACCGCCATCCTCTTTGCCGCTACGGTGGGGCTGGGTGCTGACAGGCTCATCGCCAAGTACTCTCCCATTCTTCCCAGCCGTGCTGTGATAGCAGACGGCTGTGCCACCGCCGCCATCGAGTGTCTGTGCGACCACCTATGCTCGAGTGTGTTCGGGGTTGCACCCTCGGCACGATTCTCCCCGGGGTACGGAGATCTGCCCCTGAAGATTCAGGGGGACATCCTGAGCCTTGTGCAGGCTCACCTGAAGATTGGTCTGTCCATGACGGACTCCATGATGCTCACCCCCACAAAATCCGTGACGGCAATTGTCAAAGCAAAGGACTGATTCTATATGAATATAATGGAAAAGCTCAAAGACTCCTTTCTGTTCTTCGACGGAGCAATGGGCACCGAACTGCAGAAAAAAGGCCTCAGGACAGGAGACCTCCCCGAGAGACTCTGCATATACAACCCACAGGCTATAATCGATATTCACCGCTCCTATCTGGAGGCAGGCTGTGACGTTATCACCACCAACACCTTCGGCGCCAATGCCCTCAAGTTCAGTATGGAGGAGCTTGAGCAGGTTATCGCCGCCGCCCTTGACTGTGCCGAGAAGGCAATATCAGTTGCAGGAGGAAAGAAACGCTACATCGCCCTGGACATTGGCCCTCTGGGCAAGATTCTCAAACCCTTTGGTGATCTGGACTTTGAGGATGCGGTGGAGCTTTTTGCTCAGGTGGTACGTCTGGGCGAGAGCCGTGCTGACGTGATACTCATCGAGACCATGAACGATGCCTACGAGACCAAGGCCGCCGTCCTCGCCGCCAAAGAGAACTCCTCAAAGCCCGTCTTTGTCACCAATGTCTACGACGAAAAAGAGAAGCTCATGACAGGCGCAGACGCCCTGTCCATGATAGCCCTGCTGGAGGGACTGTCCGTTGATGCCATAGGCATGAACTGCTCTCTGGGCCCCCACAAAATGAACGAAATCCTCACCACCTTCGCCGAGTACTCATCCCTCCCTCTGATGATAAGTCCCAACGCAGGACTTCCCCGCACACAGGGAGATACGGTGGTGTTTGATGTGAGTGCCGAGGAGTTTGCGACACAGATGGTCCGCTCCGCAGATATCGGCGCCCGTATACTGGGCGGCTGCTGCGGCACCACCCCCGAGTATATCAGGGCGGTGGTATCAGCTCTTGAGAATAAAAAACCCAGGGAAATCACCCGGAAACACCACACTCTTGTGTCCTCCTACACCCATGCGGTGGAGTTTGGTGACAAGGCGGTCATCATTGGCGAGCGGATAAACCCCACAGGCAAAAAACGGGTCAAGCAGGCTCTGCGTGAGGGAGATATGGCATTTATCCTCAGAGAGGGCGTCTATCAGCAGCAGGCAGGAGCCTCGGTGCTGGACGTAAACTGCGGCCTCCCGGAGATTGACGAAGCGCAGGTTATGGAGGATGTGATAAAGGCTCTGCAGGGAGTCACCGATACCCCCCTGCAGATTGACACATCACACAAAGAGGCTCTGGAGAGAGCCCTGCGTATATACAACGGAAAGCCCATGATAAACTCCGTAAACGGCAAGCAGGAGTCCATGGACACCGTGTTCCCCCTCGCAAAGAAATACGGCGGTGTAATCGTCGCCCTGACATTGGACGAAAAAGGAATCCCCCAGACTGCGCAGGGCAGAATCGCCATCGCAGAGAAGATCATCGCCACCGCAGAAAGCTACGGCATCAGCCGAAAGAACATTATCGTCGATACCCTGACAATGGCCATCAGCGCCGATACAACCGCCGCCGAGGTAACCCTCAAGGCAATCAAGGGTATTGCGGATATGGGTGTCAAAACCGTGCTTGGAGTCTCCAACGTCTCCTTTGGTCTGCCCCACAGAGACTATGTCAACTCCGAGTTCTTCCGCCTTGCGCTTAGGTGCGGACTCAGCAGCGCCATCATGAATCCCCACTCAGAGCGTATGCTGACCGTATGGAAAGACCACAAGCAGAGCTCCGACGACTCTACCCTCACAGCAGAGGTGGAGGCCTTCGCCGAGAAGATTATGGCAGAGGTTATGGCTATGGAGGATGTGGCAGACACCCTGCCTGTATCCAAAGGAGACCTTGACCTGAAGAGCGCCATCATCTCGGGACTATCTGAGGAAAGCTCTGCACTGACAGCACAGCTTCTGACCACAGAGGAGCCCCTCCATCTTGTCAGCTCTCACATCATTCCTGCTCTGGATATTGTAGGCGCAGGGTTTGAGGAGGGGAGGGTATACCTTCCCCAGCTGCTTATGAGCGCCGAAGCCGCAAAGGCAGCCTTCGCAAAGGTAAAGGACGCGCTCGCCTCAAAGGGCACAGACACCGCCAAAGGCGAGAAAATTGTCATCGCCACCGTCCGTGGTGACATCCACGACATAGGCAAGAATATCGTAAAAATCCTCCTTGAGAACTACGGATATCAGGTCATCGATCTGGGCAAAGATGTTCCTGAGGAAACCATAGTCGAAACAGCAAAGAAAGAGCAGGCAAGTCTTGTAGCTCTGTCTGCTCTCATGACCACCACAGTCCCCGCCATGGAGCGCACCATCACCCTCATGAAGGAGTCCTGTCCCAACACAAAGGTAACCGTAGGCGGCGCAGTTATGAGCGAAGAATACGCCCGTATGATAGAGGCAGACTACTACTCCAAGGACGCTATGGGTGCTGTGAGAATTGCCGAGAGGCACTTTGCAGACAGAGGATGAGGATATGAGACTTTTCGTAGCAATCAACTTTGACAGAGCAACCACCGATAAGCTGTACGAGGGTGTATGCGCACTGCGCAGACAGAGCCTGTCAATCTCTCCCTCACACAAAGAGAATCTGCACCTGACCCTGTGCTTTGTGGGAGAGACAAAAAACCTCAGGGGCGCTGTGTCCGCCATGGACAAGGTGTCCTCTCCCTGCTTCTCCCTTGATATCAGGGACTACGGAGAATTCAGCCGCAGCGACGGCAGCATCTGCTTTGCAAAAGCACAGGGCGGCAAAGCCCTCACAGACCTTGCCGCCTCTGTCAGGAGCGCATTCTGTGAGCAGGGTTTTCAGATAGACACAAAGCCTTTCCGCCCACACATCACCCTGGGCAGACGGTTCATCCCTTCTCCTGATTTTTCACGGGAGAGCATAGCGAAGCTTCTCACCATACCTGCCCTCAGGGTCACAGAAATTTCTCTGATGAAATCCGAGCGGATAAACGGAAAGCTCACATACACAGAAGTATACAAAAAGCCTCTGAGCAACATATAGCTCAGAGGCTTCATTATTTTTATTCAGATGCAGGACGATCTTCCTCAGAAGGAGTCTCAGCAGGGAGTGCATCCAGTTCAAACCAGAAGGTACTTCCCACCCCGGGCTGGCTAACAACTCCGAATCTGGCACCGTGCAGAATCAGTATGTTCTTCACAATGGACAGTCCCAGTCCCGAGCCGACCTTTGCCCGCTGATGCTCTTTGTCCACCCTGTAGTATCTGTCCCAGATATACTTCAGATTTTCCTTGGAAATACCCTGTCCATGGTCTGTGACCTCTATCCTGACCCTGCCGTCCGAGAGCTTCTGGCTGACAATGATGGTCTTGTCATCGGTGGAATAGTTGATAGCGTTGTTCACCAGATTGTAGATAACCTGAGAGATCCTCAGCTCATCTCCCCACACAAAGACGTTCTCGTCCGAGTTGAATTCAAAGCTGTATTCATCCTGCAGGGTCATCTTCTTGTATCTGCGGAAGATATCCCTCACAGAGTCGGTGATACAGAACCTGTCCTTGTGAAGCTCTGCGCTTGAGCTCTCCAGCTTTGACAGGTCCATCAGGTCTGTCACAAGGTGAGACAGACGCTGGGATTCGTCAATGATAACCTGCAGGTTCTCGGGGCTGTTCTCACCGGGGATATCCCGCATAACCTCCGCATAACCTGTGATCATGGTCAGGGGAGTCCGCAAATCATGAGAAATGTTTGCAATCAGCTCCCGACGCAAACTGTCTACCGTCGCAAGCTCGGCTGTGGCAACATTCAGGGTATGACTCAGCTCCCATATCTCCTTGCAGCCGTCACCCTCAAAGCTCACCTGATAGTTCCCTCGGGCAAGCTCCTTGGCGCTTTCGTTGGTTCTTGAGAGGGGCTTTGACAACCGCTGGGAGAAGACAAGCGAAATGCACACAGAGAACACGACCAGCACCACCGTCACTATCATCAGCTGTACCTGAAGGGTCTCTACGGTACTCAGCACCGGAGTGATGGGTACCTTCAGCACTACCATATACTCGTGACCGTTATCAGCCTGCACTATCTCTGCACAAGCCATGGCTCTGGCATTAATCTCTTCTCCCCCAGGGGGAGCGTTATCTCTGAACGGAGGTCTGCGGACTATCTCTGTATCAAAGAGTACTCGCTCTCCTCTTTCCGCTACCTCCTCGTAATATCCCAGTATCTCCTCAATGTGAAGCTCCAGACCGTACTCCTGCTGAGCCTCGGTAATATATACGGGAATGGGGATTCCGTCCGAAACATCGAAAACTCCCACTGCCATATCATCGTCTGTGTATATGTCGGAAATAATTTCCTCAAGCTCTTCGGAATTAATATTATCCACCACTCTGGTGGTATCCCGCTGTATATCCGTTGTCTTTATGAATCGGTAAAAATCATCCAGAAAAACCGTCTGGAACAACCACAAAAACACCAGCAACGCCAGAGCAAAAAGCAGAAAACACGCCATAAGACGCACCTTCAGCGGAACCCTCGCCCAACCTGTGGGGGTGGATTTGCTTGATTTGTTATCAACCTGTTTCAAATCTGTAGCCCACTCCTCTCAGGGTTACTATGAGTCTGCTGTATTCCCCCAGACTCTTTCTAAGCAATTTGATGTGAGTGTCCAGGGTTCTGTCATCCCCGAAGAAATCATATCCCCACACCTTGCTGATGAGGTTCTCTCGGGTCAGGGCGATACCACGGTTCCTCACCATATAGAAGAACAGCTCGTACTCCTTGGGGGTCATATCCACCCGCTGTCCGTCGATGGTGACAATACGAGCTCTGAAGTCTACACTCAGCCCCTCGTATACAAACTCATCCTTCGAGATCGAACCTCCTCCTGCACGCTTGATGACAGCGTTCACTCGGAGCATAAGCTCCTTGGGAGAGAAGGGCTTGACTACATAGTCATCTATCCCCATCTCAAATCCGTGGATACGGTCGTACTCCTCTCCTCTGGCGGAGAGGACGATGATGGGGGTATTTTTTACCTTGCGGATCTCTCTGCAAACAGAGAACCCGTCCAGCTCAGGCATCATTATATCCATAATTATCAGGTCATAGTCTTCCTGAAGCGCCATGCGCACCGCCTGCATTCCATCGGTGGCCTCATCCACGCTGTGACCCTCAAAGATTGCATATTTTCTGATGAGTTCTCTTATTCTTGACTCATCGTCTACTATCAATAGCTTACTCATTTTTTTACTTTCCTCCCCTTTATATTCATATATAAAGGTATCCTTCCCATGTGACGATATTGTGTCGGGAATCTAAAATCTATGTAACATACACTCCATGGCTACCCTCAGGGTGTGGCGGGTTTGCTCCCACCTGCACAAACGGTAGAAATCTCTGACACATATCTCAAAGCCCGCTTCTTCGTCAGCAACAAGCTCCACACACAGCCCCGCCCGACGGAATCTGTACCGAAACCAGTTTTCAAAGCCTCCTGAGTAGTCCTTCGGAAGCAGGGTTTCAGCACAGAGGGAATATTCGCACTGCTCACATAATTCCTGCGCAAGTGCGCTGTCTCCCTCAACCTGTCCGTTGCCCCTGTCCCGCCAGAATATGCAGTCTCCACGACTGTGAAAACTCAGCAGGGCGTGGTAGCGGTTTTCCTCACACAGCTCCATCAGCAGTCGTGTCTCCCGCTCTGAAGCAGGGTGCGGACCTTTGTCCCTTTCGGGAGGTACCTGCTCCCACATAAAGGGGAAGTTGCCGTTGAGGTTAGTGTTGTTTGCGTTGTTCTTATACTCCTGCGGCACAACCTCCGCTCCTTGGGGCAGAGGAGCTCTGCCAAGGCACATCTCCACCGAATCGGGATTGCACATAGGAATCACATCCAGAGTACATCGGGATAGAAGGTCATAGCCTGCGAAGATAGAAAGAGAGTTTTTCTCCAGCAACTCCTGGAGGCTCTTCATCAGAAACCCCACCGTCACATACTCTCTGCCGTGGATGGCTCCTGTTGCCAGCAGTCTTCGCTCGCCCGAGCCTATACTCAGCAGGGGGATCTCCCTGCCCTGCTCGCTGTAGCCTGCCGCCGCCACCCTCAGACTACGGGGGTATTGGTCGCACAGACGGCTCACATCCTCCAGAAGCCTTTGGTGGGTATAGACGCGGGTGGGGTCAACTCTGAATCTCAAGTAAAGGTCACATCCCTCTCTGTTTTTTACAGAAAAATAATATGACCAACACCAAAAGAATAGTCCCGTTTTTGTAAACTTATATTTTAATCGTTATGTATATTATGCAGATAGTCCTCCACGGCCTTTGCCGACAGATATACAAGCTCGGCGCAGGGGCGCTTCTTGTAGTAAGCGGCAGTCCGCTCCTCAGGCACAGGGGCCGACATCTTCTCATCAAGTCCCAGAAGCTCTCTGCACACAATGCTGCCTGTCTCATCCTCAAAGGATGACAGCACCTGTCTCACTCTGCTGTACAGGTCCTTCTTAGCCTGCGTATCGGCGGCGTCGCTGTATCCGTGCTCCATAGACAGTACCATAACTGCTCCGCTGACCGCACCGCACACCTCACGGCGACGGGCGATTCCGCCACCGAAACCCGAGGAAATCACAAGCCCTGTCTCCAGCGGAATACCGTAATCCTCACAAAAAGCCCCGAACACCGCCTGAGCACAGTTGTACCCCGACAGGAACAGTTCCTTCGCCTTGTCTGCCTTTGATGCCATAACCATCACTCCAAATAATTTATGACTCCGTTATAGCACAAACCGACGATTTTGACAAGAGGGAAGGTTTTTGCAAAGGCTTTTGTGTTTCTCTCAGACAATCAATACCTACAAAAAGTCTACGTTGCTTTTGTGAAGATTAACGAAACCTCATTTGAGTCCGTGTATTCATTCCATATGAACTATGATGATTTCTCTTATCCCGACAGAAAAAACTCCATAGTTAATGGCGAGTTTTATTCAGCTGAAGATGCACGCACTGAAATTGATTCATTTGAAAGCACCTTTGAAAAAGAAGATTTTACTCCTCTTCCTGCTTCCATCGAATTGATCAACAATACAAAAGAAGCACTTCAACCCTAACTTCCCCTCACCCCGGCAGATTACGATTTGCCGGGGTGAAGATGTTTTTGCCCTGAGGGTCAAACTGGGAGCCGTGGCAGGGACACTCCCAGCTTTTTTCGTCGGGGTTGTACCTCAGGGCACAGCCCATGTGGGTACAGCGGTGCTTCTTGTCTGTCAGAAGACCCGACGCCAATCCCCTGACAGAATACCCTGCGTCTTTGATCAGGTCTTTGGCGGCTGCTCTGAGCTTCACTCTGCGGGGAGAGTAGAGCTTCTCATAGTCATTCTTTCGGTCACAGATAAGGTCAGGGATAAGCTGTGATGCCACCGCGGACAGGCTCATCCCCCACTTGTTGAAGCCTGTGGCAACAAATATGCGGGGAGAGAACAGGCTGTATCGTCCGATGAAGGGAAGTCCGTCGTGGGTCATAACATCCTGATTGGACCATACACTATCCACCTGTGCCTGGGGGTAATACTTCTGTGCAAACTCCCGAAGCCTGCACCTGCATCCTCCCCTGAAGTTATTCCCTGTGCGGTGGGACTCACCCCCGATGATGACTCCTCCATCGTATCCCCGCAGGGAACGGTCATCCTCCGGGGAGTAGTACATTCCCTCTATCCTGTACTCTGTCCTGAGAGCAAGGACATAGGAGCGCTCCTGATGCTGTCGCAGAAAGTAAAACCCAGGCACATCCATCACAGGGTAATGGGTGGTGTTCACAATGTAGTGGGCAAACACCTGACCCTGTGTTGTCCTCACCCTGCCGTCCTCTATCTCTACCACAGGAGACTTCTCAAAAATTCTCAGCTCCTTCGCCAAAGCACAGGCAAACTTCAGCGGATGGAACTGCCCCTGCATATCAAACCGAAGGGCCCCTTTCACAGGGAAGGGCAGCTGAGTCTGTGATGTATAAGCAAACCTTGCCCCCACCTTGCAGGCTGCAAAAGTCTCTTCGATTATGTCATATACGTTATCCCTTGCATACACATAGGAGCTGACTCTGGAGAAATCGCAGTCTATCTCCTTGTCTCTGATAATCTTCTCATATATGTCTATTCCTCTGCTGTTGCTCTCATAGTAGAGCTTCGCCGCATCCGCTCCGTGCTGTCTCACAAGCCTGCTGTAGATAAGCCCGTGCTGGGCGGTTATCTTTGCGGTGGTGCGGGCTGTGGCTCCGCAGCAGACTCTGTCAGCCTCCAGCAAAACCACCCCGAACCCTCGTTTCTGCAGCTCATAGGCCACCATCAGCCCTGCCATCCCTGCGCCGATTACCACGCAGTCCGTCCTCAGCACTCCTGTGAGCCTGTCTCTTTCTTCTGAATCTGCATTTTGCCAGATAGTCTCCATAATGTCACCTCGGCTATATTTTTGACAAAAACCTTGAAATTAATCAGAATATACTTATTGTGCAGGAAGAAAGTCTGTGGTATAATTGTTTTGTATAGTTTTTTTCAGAGGTGAGGCCAATGGCATTTGACCAGAGCAAAATCAGAAACTTCAGCATTATCGCACATATCGACCATGGCAAGTCCACCCTTGCTGACCGTATTCTGGAGGAGACCAGCTCCGTCACAGAGCGACAGATGCAGGACCAGATACTTGACGATATGGAGCTTGAGAAAGAGCGCGGTATCACCATCAAGGCTCGTGCTGTCAGCCTTATGTACAAGGCAGACGACGGAGAGGAGTACCTCTTCAACCTTATCGACACCCCGGGCCACGTAGACTTTAACTACGAGGTTTCCCGTTCGCTGGCCGCCTGCGAGGGCGCGGTGCTGGTTGTTGACGCAACCCAGGGCATCGAGGCACAGACCCTTGCCAACACCTACCTGGCAGTTGACTCGGGACTGGAGATCGTCCCCGTTGTCAACAAAATCGACCTTATCAGCGCAGACCCTGCCCGTATCAAGAACGAGATAGAGGACATCATCGGAATCCCCGCTCAGGATGCTCCCGAAATCTCTGCCAAAAACGGCATCAACATCCACTCGGTTATGGAGCGCATCGTCTCTGACGTGCCTGCTCCCGAGGGAGACATCAACGCTCCCCTGCGCGCTATGATATTTGACAGCGTATATGACAGCTACAAGGGCGTCATCATCTACGTCCGTGTGAAGGAAGGACAGATCAGCACAGGCGACGAGTTCAAGCTTATGCAGACAGGCTCCACCTTCTCTGTTGTGGAGCTTGGACATATGGGCGCTGTGTCCACAATCCCGAAGGACACCCTCTATGCAGGCGAGGTTGGATACATCACCGCCTCCATCAAGACCCTGGGCGATGCCAAGGTTGGCGACACCGTCACCCTGACAAAGAACCCTGCCCAGTTCCCCCTGCCCGGATACAGAGAGATCCAGTCCATGGTTTACTGCGGTGTTTACCCTGCAGACGGCGCCAGATACGGCGACCTGCGTGATGCGCTGGAGAAGCTGAAGCTCAACGACGCATCCCTGACCTACGAGGCAGAGACATCCGTGGCTCTGGGCTTTGGATTCAGATGCGGATTCCTGGGACTTCTGCATATGGAGATCATTCAGGAGAGACTGGAGAGAGAGTTCAACCTGGACCTTATCACCACCGCTCCTTCGGTAAGCTACAGGATAACCCTCACCGACGGCACCGAGAAGATGATCGACAACCCCACCAACTACCCCGAGCCCTCTGTCATCGCAAAGGCAGAGGAGCCCTTTACAAACGCTCACATCTACGCCCCCTCTGACTATGTAGGCAACATTATGGAGCTGTGTCAGGAGAGAAGAGGCGTGTTCATCGGCATGACATACATCGACGAGGACCGAGTGGACATCCACTACGAGCTACCTCTGGCAGAGATCGTCTACGACTTCTTTGACACACTCAAGTCCCGCACAAGAGGCTACGCGTCCTTTGACTATGAGGTGAAGGAGTACCGCGAGAGCCAGCTTGTGAAGCTGGATATTATGCTCAACGGAGATGTTGTTGACGCTCTGTCCTTCATCATCCACGCTGAGAAGGCATACCCCAGGGCCCGCAAAATGGCAGAGAAGCTGAAGGACAAGATCCCCCGCCAGCTCTTTGAGGTGCCCATCCAGGCATGCATCGGCGGCAAGATCATCGCCAGAGAAACCGTCAAGGCTATGCGCAAGGACGTTCTTGCCAAGTGCTACGGCGGCGACATCACAAGAAAGAAGAAGCTGCTGGAAAAGCAGAAGGAAGGCAAAAAGCGTATGCGTCAGCTGGGTACCGTGGAGGTTCCTCAGGAGGCGTTCATGGCTGTGCTCAAGCTGGACACAGACTGATTTACACCTACAAAATTTTCAGCACAAAATCAAAGCAGGCAACAGAAAAAGCTCTGTTGCCTGCTGTTTTTTCCTTTATTCTGTTGTTTTGCTCACCTGTATCAGTCAGCTACCACACGGGTGCTTGTGGGGATATATCTTGCACCGCTGTACAGATACAGCCAATCCTCATAGTTGGGGTTCTCCCAGCTATCTCCTGAGGGAGTTGTGTATGAAACAACAATTGCCTCAACTGTCTCTATGCTGTGATTCGGCTCTACTGCGTAGCCTGATTTATCGCCGAAGTTTGTGTTTGCAAGGAACTCGATATCCTTGAAGGTAACCTCTGTGACAAAGTTGCCTGTAGTGGTGCCCTTGCCCACAATTTTCTGGGGCATTCCGTTTGCATCCCATGCAGCAAAGGCCACAACCATATTCTTGATCTTCTTTGTCAGGTTGTTCTCGATGTCTGCCTGGAGCATATCGGGATACTCTTCCTTGTCGGTCTCAGGGCTTATGCTGTAGTAGGCATCTGTAGCCTTCACACTCTGAGCAGCGATGACCTCTGCCAGCTCATCAACGTTGACAATACCGTTGGTCTTGGGCTCTTTATCAGCAATCTTTGAGGGATTATCTCCGTCTTCAACCACGATTTCGCCCTTCATATCGTCGTCATAATCCTGACCTGCGTAGAAGGTCTTCCAGTCGTCAGCGTAGGGATTGGTGATGGTCTCGCCGTCCTCGGTGGTGTAGTACTCAACAACCGCCTTGAAGAGCACAATGTCCTCGTCCTCTTCAACAGCGATACCGCTGTCCTTGCCGTAGGTACCCTGGGGCTGAAGCTCCATGTTCTTGTAAGAAACGCCTCTGACGTACTCGCCCTCTTCGGTCTCTGCGTCCTCGTTAAGCTCCACAGCCTCCATCTCGTCGTCCCATGCAACAAAGGACACAACAGCCTCGTCAATAACCTCGTCGCTGTTGTTGGTGATAACCGCCTGAAGCATATCGGGGTTATCCTTCTTGTTCTCAGTATCCTGTACCGCATACTTCACAGACTGCACAAAAACATCCTGTGTATACTGAAGAGCGTCTATCTCCTCAACGGTTACTCTCTCGGTCTCTACCTTCTCAGGCAAAAGACTCTTGATGGCCTCACAGCCAACCAAAGAAAACGACAGCACAACAGCCATCAGGATTGCAATAAATTTTTTCATGTAAAACCCACTCCTTTTCTGATAACATTTTATATCATTATGACGAACATTTCAACCTATTTGTGAATAATTATGTGGAATTTTACAGAAAAAGGTAATAAAAAAACGCCGAGCCAAACTCGACGATAAAAATCTGAAGGTTAATGTGGTGCCGGTGACCGGACTTGAACCGGTACGATATTGCTACCGAGGGATTTTAAGTCCCTTGTGTCTGCCATTCCACCACACCGGCAGATGTAATAGTTAAAAGTGGTGACCCGGACGAGAATCGAACTCGTGTTACCGCCGTGAAAGGGCGGTGTCTTAACCTCTTGACCACCGGGCCACGTGGTAGCGGAAATAGGACTTGAACCTACGACACTTCGGGTATGAACCGAATGCTCTAGCCAGCTGAGCTATTCCGCCACATATGCCACCACAAAAGTAGCAAGGATTATTATATTATAGAATAATCGATTTGTCAACAGTTTTTTCGCTTATTCACACAAATATTTTCTGTACTCTCCGATATTCGCCTGTTGTACTTTGCTTTTGCCTTGTGAGAATTGTTGATTTTTGATTTCAGGTGTGATATATTATATAATGTATATTATGCGAAAAAATGTTCATATATACCCGAAAGGATGATTTTCTTGGCAAAGACAAAAAAACAGCAGAACAACGGCCTTCTTGCCTTCTTCCGCGACAAGCTCGGAGTTGACAAAAACAAGCTTATCACCTCCCTGCTGGCAGGCTTTACCCTGCCCTTTGTGCTGTGTATCTGCTCTACCCTCAACGTCTTTTTCACAAATGCTGACGAGTTTTACTTTTCACCTGCAGATTTCATGGGCTTCTATACACTTATCGGACTGGGAGCCTTCGCGGTTATCACCCTTCTGCTCCTGCTCACAAAAGGACTCCTGAGGAATATTCTCTTCTCACTTTTCTCGGGACTGGGAGTTATGGCATTCGTCCAGACAATGATCACCACCCTGAGCTTCAAGGGTCTTCCCGGCGATGGTAACGTTGCCCCCTCTCCCCAGTGGGCAAACGTCCTGAACTTCTGTCTCTGGGTAATTGCCATTGGCGCCGCCATCTGGTTTGGCTCCCTCACAAACAAAGCAGAGAAAGGCCGCACCGTCCTCAGCTTTCTGCTGATTCTGGTGCTGGTTATGCAGACCTTCACCGTTGTTCCCTCTGCCATCACCTATGCTTCAAGCAAATCCTCGGACGAGGGCACCGTCCCCACCGACGGCTCTGTCAGCTATCTGACAACCAAGGATATGTTCCAGCTGTCAAAGAAAAAGAACGTTGTGGTTTTCCTCGTGGACAGATTCGACAGCTACTACTTTGACGAGCTTGTGAATACCGACCCTCACTTCTTTGACGACTTTGACGGATTCACCTATTATGCGGACAACATCTCTACCTACCCCCGCACATATCCCGCAACCACCTCCATCCTCACAGGAGTTGACAACGACTTCTCCGGCACAAGACTGGAGTACTTTGAGAAGGCATACGGAGAGTCCACCTTCCTCAGTGATCTCAAGGACAACAACTTCAAGATAAACCTCTACATCCCCGACTACTACGCATACCAGTCTGCCTCTGTCTTCAAAGACACCGTCAGCAACGTATCCACTGCCAGCGGCTACACCGTCGTCTCTGAGGATGCACTCAGATGGGAGATGTTCAACCTTTCCTCATATTTCTGGGCTCCTGAGATTTTCAAGAACAACAGCGTATCATCCAAGACCTTTGCCTCTATCGTCCGTCCTGACGGCGAGGCAAAGAAGTACGAAATGAACGACCCCGCCTTCTACGATGAGTATCAGGCACAACCCGACGGAGTATATACTCAGAACGACCAGAACACCTTCTCCCTCTATCATCTGCGCGGATGTCACTACCCCTATAACATGGATGAGAACTGCAACCCTGTTGAGGACAACACCGTCACATCCTTCCAGCAGAACTCAGGAGTATTCAAGATCATTCGTGAGTACATTCAGGATATGAAGGATCTGGGAATCTACGAGGATTCCACCATCATCATCACAGGCGACCATGCAATGCTCTCCTCTGACACAGCAGACCTGGACAATCCCTTCATCACCGCACTTCTGGTCAAGCAGAGCGGTCAGAGCGGTACTCCCATGAGCACATCCTACGCTCCCGTCTGTCAGGACAATATGTTCGCCGAGATAGTCAAGTCCGCAAACATCAAGACCAACAACGACTACGGCACAGCTTACTCTGACATCCCCGAGGACGCTACCCTGACACGTACCATGTTCTTCCAGAAAATGGGAAACACAGACGAGAACGTTACCTACGAGATCACAGGCTCAGGCCTTGCGTGGGACAACTGGGAAGTAGTTGACCGTCAGGATATCGGTGGCGTATACGACTAAATCATTCAGGCACGCAGATTCCCTTCTGCGTGCTTTTCTCCCCAAAAAACAGAGAAATCAGGTGAAATTATGAAAAAATCATCCGAGAAATCCCCCCGCACCCCTCTGAGGGAGCGATTTCAGATTACAAAAGAAAAGCTTATCACCAGCGCACTGGTTGCATTTACCCTGCCCTTTGTCCTGCTGATATGCTCATCCTTCAGTGTTTTCTTCTCAAACTATGAGCAGCTCAACATCCAGCTTCGCAACTTTGTTCCCCTTTTCTCTCTGCTGGCTGCGATGATGTTTCTCTTCGTCTTTCTGCTGCTTCTCATAACCAAAGGATATCTCCACAACATCCTCTTTGCTCTTGGGGTGGGATTTGTCACCGCAGCGGTAATACAGAGCATAGTAACAAACCTGACCTTTGAGGGTCTTCCCGGAGACGGCAACGTACCCCCTCCATCAGACACAAAGATACTCATAAACTCCATTGTATGGATACTGTTTCTGCTGTGCTTTTTGGTTCTGGGAATCCTATACAAGAAGCTCCCCCTGGCAAAAAGCGTAATGTGCTTTCTGCTCATTCTCACACTGGTTATGCAGACAGCGGGGCTTATCCCTGCAGCCATTGAGTACGCAAGTGTGTGTACAAGCGAGGACAACGATATCCGCGAATACTACCTGACAACCGAGAATATGTTTGAGGTATCCACCAAAGAGAATGTGCTTGTTTTCATTGTTGACCGCTTTGACAGGGACTACTTTCTTGAGTTGCAGAAAGATTACCCCGAATACATAGATTCTCTGGACGGCTTCACCTACTACGAGGACAACATCTCCACCTATCCCCGCACCTATCCTGCGGTGGTGTCTATGCTCACAGGAGAGAAGACCGACTTCTCTACCTCCCGTCCCGATTTCTTTGAGTCATCCTACAAGGACTGCTCCTTCTTCAAGGATATGCTCTCCAACGACTACAAGCTCAACCTTTACATCCCCTACTTCTATGCTTATGACGATGCCCGTGTGTTCGAGGGAGTTGCCTCCAACCTGTCAGAGGAAGGCGGATACTACACCATCACCCGACCTGTCGCCTTTGCAAAGATGATGATGAACCTGTCTACTTACTTCTGGGCACCCGAGGGATACAAGTCCACCTGGATAAACTCCAACTCCTTCACCTCTGTTGTGGCGCTGGAGGGAGACGAATCCTGCTACAATATGAACGACAAAAGCGACCCCGAGATTTACAAGGAGCTTATGAGCAGCGGCCTTACTACACAGAGCGAAAAGAACACCTTCTCTGTTCTGCACCTGAGGGGTTGTCACAATCCCTTCACCATGGACGAGAATTGTAACCTTGTTCCCACCGACTCCGTCACCTGTGCACAGCAGACCGCAGGCTGCTTCAGAATCATTGACGAGTATCTTGACAGACTCCGCGAGCTTGGGCTCTATGAGGATGCCACCATCATCATCACAGGCGACCACGCAATGATGGACGACAACGCTCTCCCTCTGGACAGAGCCTTTGTCACCACCCTGCTTGTGAAAGAGAAAGGCGAAAGCTCCACCCCCCTGAAGACCTCCTCTGCACCTGTATCTCAGGAAAACTTCCTGCCTCAGATTATCCACTCTGCGGGCATCTCCACAGAGATCGACTACGGTACCCCTTACTCACAGGTACCCGCAGACAGCACCGCTCCCCGCTACCATTACTATCAGACCTGGATCGGCAACGGCAGAGAGAATGAGTGCTACACCTACGAGATAAACGGCTCGGGACTGGACTTTGGCAACTGGGAGATCGTTGACCACCAGACCGTAAGCCCCATTTTCTGGTAAACTAAAATCCTCTTCCAAGGAATATAAACTGCATATAGAAACTGCTCCCGCCTACCCCAGTGGACTCGGCGGGAGTTTTTTATCGTAATTCTTCTCTCAATACAAACCATTCCTTGCGCTGGTAGTTATCATCACAAAAGACTATTCCCTGCAAAAGGGTCTGATAATAAAAGTATTCTGTCAGCAAAACACATATTGATAAAGCACAAAAAACACCCCCGACCGAGAGTATCGGTCGGGGGATTTCTATGCCTGTGGCATATTATTTTGTTATTTCAAAGCTATTACTGCTCTGCGCGCTTCTTCAGCTCGTTGTAGCGAGCCTCTGCGTTGATTCTTGCCTCCTCGAAGAGCTCCTCTGCTCTCTCGGGGAAGGAACGTGTCAGTGAGCTGTAACGTGCCTCAGAAAGGATGAAGTCCTTGTAGTCGGCTGTGGGAGCCTTGCTGTCAAGAACGAAGGGATTCTTGCCCTCTGCTGTGAGTCTGGGATCATAACGGAAGTTGTTCCAGTATCCGCACTCAACGGCACGAGCCATCTCCTTCTGACAGTTAACCATGCCGCCCTTGATGGAGTGCATCTCACAGGGAGCGTAGCCGATGATGAGAGAAGGTCCGTTGTAGGACTCAGCCTCCTTGATAGCCTTCAGGGTCTGGTTCATGTCAGCACCCATAGCGATCTGAGCAACGTAGATGTAGCCGTAGCTCATTGCGATGTCAGCCAGGGACTTCTTCTTGATAGCCTTACCTGCAGCAGCGAACTGTGCAACCTGACCGATCTGAGAAGCCTTGGAAGCCTGACCGCCTGTGTTGGAGTAAACCTCGGTATCGAATACCATGATGTTTACGTCCTCGCCTGTTGCCAGAACATGGTCAACACCGCCGAAGCCGATGTCGTATGCCCAGCCGTCACCACCGAAGATCCATACGGACTTCTTGGAGAGGTACTCCTTGTTGTTGAGGATATCAGCGATATCTGTGCAATCGCAGGCGCCCAGCTTCTCCAGCTCTGCAACCAGAGCCTTTGTTGCTGCTGTGTTCTTGTCGCCATCCTCCAGAGTTGCCAGATACTCCTCAGCAGCAGCCTTCAGCTCAGCAGATGCCTTGTCACAAGCTGCAACTGTGCGGATCTTCTCAACAAGTCTGTCGCGGATAGCTCTCTGACCCAGGTACATACCCAGACCGTGCTCTGCGTTATCCTCGAAGAGGGAGTTTGCCCATGCGGGACCGTGGCCCTCTTTGTTGGTTGTGTAGGGAGATGTTGCTGCAGGACCACCCCAGATGGAGGAACAACCTGTAGCATTGGAGATGTACATTCTGTCACCGAACAGCTGTGTGATCAGACGAGCATAAGCTGTCTCAGCACAACCTGCGCAGGAACCGGAGAACTCAAGGAGAGGCTGCTTGTACTGTGAGCCGATGAGGTTCAGGTTAGCAGTTGTCTCGGGCTTCTCGGTAACGTTAGCAACACAGTAATCGAATACTGCCTGCTCGCTGTCCTGGCTCTCTCTGGATACCATCTCAAGGGAGTTTGTGGGACATACGCCTACGCAAACGCCGCAACCCATACAATCAAGGGGAGATACAGCCAGAGTATACTTGTAGTTTGTCTTAACAACGGGCTTGGGAGCAACTCTCAGGTTCTCGGGAGCTGCCTCAACCTCTTCGTCAGAAAGTGCGAAGGGACGGATGGTAGCGTGGGGACATACGAAGGAACACTTGTTACACTTTGCGCAGGTCTCTGCGTTCCACTTGGGAACCATAACTGCTACGCCGCGCTTCTCGTATGCGGATGCGCCCTGCTCGAAGGTACCGTCTGCGTGATCCATAAATGCGGATACAGGCAGGGAGTCACCGTCCATCTTGGAAACAGGAACCATGATACCGTCAACCATCTTTGTGAGCTTCTCGGGGCCAACGGATGCAGCAGCAGTAGTTGTATCCTCTGCGTTTGCCCAGTCAGCAGGAACGTCAATCTTAACATAAGCGGATGCGCCCATGTCGATTGCCTTCTCGTTCATCTCAACGATTTCCTTACCCTTCTTCATGAACTTCTGAGCCTTCTCCTTCATGTAGCCGATTGCCTCCTCGGGAGGAAGAACCTTTGCCAGAGAGAAGAATGCAGACTGAAGAACGGTATTTGTACGCTTGCCCAGACCGATCTGTGCAGCGATGTCGATAGCGTTAACTGTGTAGAGCTGAATGTTATTCTCAGCGATGTAGCGCTTGGAAGCAGCGTCCAGCTTCTCTGACAGCTCAGCAACATCCCACTGGCAGTTGATGAGGTATACACCGCCGGGCTTAACGTCCTGAACCATCTTGAAGCCCTTCTCAACGTAGGAGGGGTTGTGGCATGCAACAAAGTCAGCCTTGTTGATGTAGTAGGGAGACTTGATAGCCTTGTCACCGAATCTCAGGTGAGAGATGGTGATACCACCGGTCTTCTTGGAGTCATACTGGAAGTATGCCTGAACGTACTTGTCGGTGTGGTCACCGATGATCTTGATGGAGTCTTTGTTAGCACCAACGGTACCGTCGCCGCCCAGACCCCAGAACTTGCACTCGATTGTGCCTTCTGCTGCGGTGTTGGGAGCGGGCTTCTCCTCCAGGGAGAGGTTGGTAACGTCATCAGTGATGCCCAGTGTGAAGTTGTGTCTGGGAGCATCCTTTGAGAGCTCCTCGTATACTGCGAAGATGCTTGAGGGAGGTGTGTCCTTGGAACCGAGGCCGTATCTGCCGCCTACTACCTTAGCAGTAGAGCCGTTTGCTGCCAGTGCTGCAACAACATCCAGATACAGAGGCTCGCCCAGTGCACCGGGCTCCTTTGTTCTGTCAAGAACTGCAATCTTCTTTGCAGTTGCGGGGATAGCTGCGATGAGCTTGTCAGCTGCGAAGGGTCTGTACAGACGAACCTTGACAAGGCCGACCTTCTCGCCCATAGCGTTCATATAGTCGATAACTTCCTCTGCTACGTCACAGATAGAACCCATAGCGATGATAACACGCTCTGCGTCCTCTGCACCATAGTAGTTGAAGAGCTGATAGTTTGTGCCAAGCTTTGCGTTGACCTTCTGCATGTACTCCTCAACGATGCCGGGAACAGCCTCGTAGTACTTGTTACATGCCTCTCTGTGCTGGAAGAAGATGTCGCCGTTCTCGTGGGAGCCGCGCATTACGGGACGCTCGGGGTTGAGCGCACGCTTACGGAACTTCTCAACAGCCTCCATGTCGCACATTTCCTTCAGGTCGTCAAAGTCCCATACCTCGATCTTCTGAATCTCGTGAGAGGTTCTGAAGCCGTCGAAGAAGTTGATGAAGGGAACGGAGCTCTTGATTGTAGCAAGGTGTGCTACTGCGCCAAGGTCCATAACCTCCTGGGTGTTGGTCTCTGCCAGCATAGCAAAACCTGTCTGACGGCAAGCATAAACGTCAGAGTGGTCGCCGAAAATGTTAAGTGCGTGGGATGCAACTGTTCTTGCAGATACATGGAATACAGAAGGCAGGAGCTCACCTGCGATCTTGTACATGTTGGGGATCATCAGAAGAAGACCCTGTGATGCTGTGTAGGTTGTGGTCAGAGCACCTGCATTCAGAGAACCGTGAACGGTACCTGCTGCACCTGCCTCGGACTGCATCTCCTCAACCTTAACGGTTGTGCCGAAGATGTTCTTGAGTCCCTGTGCTGACCACTGGTCAACGTAGTCTGCCATGGGGGAAGAGGGAGTGATGGGATAAATACCGGCTACCTCAGTAAACGCATAGGAAACGTGAGCCGCAGCGTTGTTACCGTCCATGGTCTTTCTTTTTCTTGCCATTGGAATTACCTCCTTGAATAATCAATGCGACAAAAGTCACATAAAAAATACTTAGTCGGTACGTTATGTACCACACTAAATACTATCACATTATGCGAAAAAAGTAAAGTGCAAACACATATTATTTGCTACTTTTTCTCGGAATTTACCCGAGGGAGGGGAACAAAGTCTTTTTATATACTTTGCTCTGTGATAATTATAGCCTGTCGGAATGACTGCTTCAATGCAAAAATTAAGCCAGAATCAGAAAATTATCCCTTTTTTTCTGCAAAATTTTTCTTAAAACATTGATTTTTTCAACGTTTTGATGTAATCTTGAATCAAAGGATGATCATGCAAAAAAGGAGTGTTTGCTATGAAGAAAACTATCTCTCTGCTGACCCTGATACTGGCCCTGTGTCTTATGCTCTCAGGCTGTGACCTGTTTGAGGATGACAGGGACCGCCGTGATGACGATGATGATGACGATATCGACATTGTTGACTGCCTCACCTGTGACGGCGAGGGAATCGTCTACTGTCCCTTCTGTGATGCAGAAGGTTTTGTTGACGGAGAAGAGTGCGACATCTGCGAAGGTTGGGGCTTCTATGACTGCTCTGTCTGTGACAACGACGATGTATACGAGGACCTTATTGAAGGCGACTACTATGACGATGAAGACTACTATGACGATGACGACGAAGACTACTATAGCGACGACTATATAGACGACTATATAGACGATTATATCGACGATGACGACTACAATGACGACTACTACAATGATGACTATGTAGGCGGCCAGGTCATCGTACCCTCACCCACAATTTACAACAACTACAACAACGGCTCCCTGTGTCCCCTCTGCAATGGTGAAGGAAAAAGACTCTGCAACAGCTGCGGCGGTGACGGACAGCTGAACGTTGAGTCTCTTTACTCCTCAAGCTTCTGCTATGCCTGCTCAGGCACAGGCAAAAGCTTCTGCACAGGTTGTATGGGCGACGGATATGTATAAAGTTTAGTTTTCAAAATTTACTTTTCAAAAACACAACACCAAGGGACGGACCGATATTCGGTCTGTCCTTTTTCTTTTCTGATTTTCTT
>JAFTHZ010000031.1 GCA_017457155.1 Ruminococcus sp. | reverse complement strand
TTTCATTTGAAAATCCTCCGTTTGTTTTCTTTGAAGTCGACTGGCAGGTCACTTCAATTCTATCACAAGCGGAGATTTTTGTTTATCGGTTAACCTTTTTGGAACCACGCGACTATCGCGTGGTTTTCGTTATACAAAAAAATCCCTCACAACAAGTTGTTGTGAGGGATTTATGTTTAATTCAGTTTACAAATTCCAAAATCAGCTGAGAGCTTCCCACTGATTTGTGGAGTTGTTGTATGCCATGCCGTACTGAGGAGTAAGGTCGCCTGTCTGTGTACCATTACCATTGTTGAATACAACGCCTGTGTGGGTGCTGTCAATGGAGATCCTGTACAGATTGTTACCCATAGACTCCATCTGTACTCCGGGCCATGCTGTACCGCTGGAAGAAGACCAGGAGTGGCAGTAGCCTGTGCCCCAACCTGCTGCATCCTTCAGATAAATATAGTTACCATCGGGATCAGGAGTGGGAGTAGGATCGGGTGTAGGAACATCAAAACCTGTGAGAGGGAACTTGGTTACGTCTACATAGTCAGAGAGATAACCTGCCCATGAGTTAGATGCCATATCGTAGATAGCGAACTCACCGGGAATCTGCAGATCAGCTGTCTGGGCGCCGTTGCCATCGTTGAAGATGATCATGTTAGCCTCATCGGGAATGATAGCAAAATAGTAGCTGCCGGTTGCCTGCTGAAGTGCCTCACCGGGCCACTCGTTGTATGCACCGCCGCCATCAGTCCAGCAGTGCTGGTAAGGTGTGCCGTAGCTGCTGTTTGCGAGAACAATAATCTGACCCTCGATAGCTGTCAGGTCGATTGTATCGCCCTGAATGGGCTCTGTTACATCAGGAGTTGTATCAACGGGCTCAGTCACAACGGGAGTTGTGGGCTGGGGATCAACTGTGCCACCGGAGATAAGCTCACCAATGCCATATACATTGTCATAGCCTGCGATGAACTTCTGGATAGCAGTTGCATCCTTAACGTTAACAGTTGTGTTTCCGTCAACGTTTGCTGCGATCTTACCGTCAGCTGAAAGCTGGCTGAGCTCAGCGATGTGCTTCTGGATGGAAGTTGCATCCTTAACGTTAACCTTACCGGAAAGGTCTGCGTCACCACGGATGATGCTTGTGGAAGGATCAACGGGATTTGTGGGCTGGGGAGCAGGTGTGGTTACTGTTGTGGGTGCAGCCTGAGTTGTTGTAACTACAGGTACTGTGGGTGTAGAACCCTTTACTTCCTCAACGAGGATAGTCCCGTGAGCACCACTGTTGAATGTAACCTTGCCACCGGCTACTGTTGCTGTTGCGCCATCATATGCATTGCGAACAACTGTGCCGTTTGCGAATGTGTTGTTGAGTGTGATTGTGATGCTTGCGTTTGCATTTGCTCCGACTACGCAGGCAACCTTATCGGTAACGCCGTTCTTGCTGTAGTTACGAGCGAATGCTACACCGTTTGTAGCAGTAAGATTTGTGTGTGAACCTGCACCAACTGCAACGTGGTTGTTACGGAATGTACCAACCTTCTGCCAGTGAGCCAGGATCTTTGCATCGTTGCTGTTAGCATTTGCGATGCTGGACCAGTTCATGAAGCTTCTGTTCTCGTGGTCGTGGATAGAGCACTCTACATACTGTCTGTTTGTCTCGTCACCGTAGTAAATCTGAATACCACCGGGCAGGAGCATGAGTGCAGAGCCCTGATAGTACAGATCGTTACGGCACAGACCTGTATCATGAGAGGAAATGTATGTCAGAACATTGAAGTTGGGGTTGTTGTTGATCTGATTTGCATAATCAGCGTATGTGTTGTTCAGGTTGCTTGCCTTCTTAAGACCATCGCATCCGCTACCCTGGTTGCTACCGGAGAAGGAGAAGTTGATCATAGAATCAAAGCCGTTCTGATAATAGCTGTTGTTTGCAACGCCCTGGCCAAAGTTCTCACCTGTCATCCAGAACTCCTCGTCCCAATCAGCACCAACTGCGCTGGGATTAGCAGTTCTCCAGTTTTTGAGAGCCTTTGTACATGCGTCAGAGAGCTTCTTCCATGTGGACTGCTCAACGTGCTTTGCTGTATCACAACGGAAGCCGTCAACACCATACTGCTCAACCCACTGTGCATACCATGCAACCAGGCAGTTGGAAACTGTCTTGTTGCCGAGGCCGTACTTGGAGAGTGTAGAATTAAGCTCGCTTACCTTTGTATTGTATGTACCCTCTTTTGTCCACTTTGTCTTGAGGATCTGAGGAATATCAACAGTGTTTGTTGTCTCTGTCTTGAAGTCAGGCAGGTAGTTAACCTCACCCTTCAGGTCAGAACCGTCACCGCCCTGGTAACCTGCAAGTCCTGCACGGATCCAGTTGGTGCCCCACCATCTGCCCCAGTCATTGGAGTTGCCGTGGTAGTCAATAACACCATGGTAGTTGCTCTGGTTGATGCTGTCGAAGTTATAGTATACATTCTGCCAGCCGCTCTTGAGAGTACCGAAGTTGTACTCGTTCATATCGTAGATTGTGTTGTAACCGGGGTGGTTGAGAACTACGTCAAGAACGATACGGATACCATGCTGGTGAGCTGTATCGATCATCTCTTTGAACTCAGCCTCTGTACCGAAGTTCTTGTCAAGCTCGGAGTAATCAAGACCATAGTAGCCGTGGTAAGCATAGTGAGCAAAGCTCTTCTTACCGTCACCACCTACTGCGTAGCCGTGAACCTGCTCGAACCAACCTGCAACCCAGATAGCGTTAACGCCCAGATCATCAAAGTAACCATCCTTGATCTTCTGGGTGATACCCTTAAAGTCACCGCCCTGGAAGCTTGCAACGTTGTTCATCATGCCTGTGTTACCAACCTGCTTTACAGGAACTGTGGAGCCATCCTGATAAAGTCCACGATTGTAGCTGTGGTCGTTGGAAGTGTTACCGTTGTTGAAACGGTCAGTCAGAAGGAAGTAGACTGTTGCGTTATCCCATGTGAAGTCGTCAGCAGCAGTGGGATAAGCTGCGCCGGTTACTGCTGTGTCTGCTACAGCAGCCTGTGCTGTGATGCCTACTGCACACAGTGACATAATCATTGTCAGTGCGAGGATCAGACACAGGAGTTTTTTTACTCTTTTCATGATAACATTCCTTTCATGTAAATTCGCATAAGGCAATCCCTTACAATTAACATTATAACAAAGTAATACAACAAATAACAAGGTGCTAATTATACAAATTTATGGCTAATTTTTATCTAAATTTATCAATCATAATTTTTGCAATTGTATCCTCACTTACATTACCCCTCAATTACCTTTGAAAAGCAACGGATTCCGATGAACCTCCAACGTAATCCTTCCTCTGAAAATAAGCAACTGTTTAATTTTCGACCCATACTCCCAAATCTCTCCAAAAGGCTCCTTTTCCTTGCATAAAACTGATTGACAAATTGACATAAAATATATATAATTCTATACTGTATAATTCTGTACAACTTTGTATTTTATCTTTTTTGAATGAATATTCGGGGGTGTATGTTTTGGAACAGAAATCTATTGTTTCACTCAGGAATATCAACGTTAACTTTGACGGCGAAGTTATACTTAATAATATAGATCTGGACATTAAGGACAAGGAATTCATCACCTTGCTCGGTCCCTCAGGTTGCGGCAAAACCACGACGCTTCGTATTATCGGCGGTTTTCTGGAGCCTGACAGCGGAGATGTGTACTACGACGGAAACCGCATCAATGGTACTCCTCCCAACAAGAGAAACGTTAACACGGTTTTTCAGAAGTACGCACTGTTTCCCCATCTGAATGTATTTGAAAATGTTGCCTTCGGCCTGAAGCTCAAAAAACTTCCCAAGGCAGAAATTAAAGAAAAGGTCAAGAAGATGCTCTCCATCGTAGACCTGAAAGGCTATGAAAAGCGATCTGTCTCAAAGCTTTCCGGCGGACAGCAACAGCGAGTTGCTATTGCCAGAGCTCTGGTTTGCGACCCTGACATCATTCTTCTGGACGAGCCTCTGGGCGCACTGGATCTTAAACTGAGAAAAGATATGCAGATCGAGCTGAAAAACATCCAGAAAATGACTAAGAAAACATTCGTATATGTTACCCATGACCAGGAAGAAGCCCTCACAATGAGTGACAGAGTTGTGGTTATGAATAACGGCAAGGTAGAGCAGGTCGGTTCACCCATTGATATTTACAATGAACCAGCCAATGCTTTCGTCGCAGACTTCATCGGAGAGGCAAACATCCTCAACGCTACCATGATCGACGACTACAAGGTACGTATTCTCGGCACAGAGTTTGAGTGTGAGGATGCAGGCTTCGGAAAAATGAAACCTGTGGACGTTGTAATCCGCCCCGAGGATATCGAAGTGACTACCCCCGAAGAAGGAACTATCAGCGGAATTGTCGTGAACTCTGTATTTAAGGGCGTTCACTATGAGATGGAAGTAAAATGCAATAACTGCATTATTCTGATTCATTCCACAGTATCCCAAAATGTAGGCAAAAAAATCGGTATGAAGGTCACACCTTATAACATACATATTATGAACAAGCTGTTCCCCACCGCCGATAATGAGCTAACCGTAACTGTTACCTCTGATAACGAGGAAGAAAACACCTTCTCATTTGAGATAGAAGGAAACGAGGTCACCGTTGAGGGAGCCCACTTCCCCAAGGACACTGTTCTCAACGTGACTCTACCTCCCTCAGGCATCAGCTTTGCGGGTGAGGACGAGGGTGATCTGACAGACGTATACATCGAATCCGTTATCTGGAAAGGCGAATACAACGAAATAATCGTCGAATCAGACGAGAGAAAATGGATTATGCACAGTGCTCAGGATGAGCAGGTTGCTACCTATGCCCCTATCTGCTTTAACTTCAGGGATGCAAAGTTTGAGATTGTTCCCCCTGACACGGAGGACAGCGATGAGATCTAAAAAGCTTGCACTTCCCTATGCAGTATGGATGGCAGCATTCACGCTGGTTCCTCTGATACTGATTATAACCAACTCCTTTCAGGATTCTTCGGGGCATTTTACCTTTGACAATCTTTACAAGGCCTGGGAGTACAGAGAAGTTTTCCTGTATTCACTGGAAATAGCTCTTGTGTCAACACTTATCTGTCTGTTGCTGGCATATCCCATGAGCTATATGATATCCCGAATGAGCGAAAAGACACAAAGCATAATCATTATGCTCATCACCGTTCCCATGTGGATGAACTTTCTGCTGAGACTTCTGGGATGGGTCATTCTGCTCCAGAACAACGGTCCCATTGATACCCTGCTGAATCTTATCGGAATCGATGTTCAGCTGAAGGATAACGATGGCGCTGTGGTTCTCGGTATGGTATATGAATACCTGCCCTTCATGATAATGCCTCTGCACACTGTTATGAGCAAAATTGACAAAAGCCTCATCGAAGCTGCTCAGGATCTGGGCTCGAACGGCTTCAATGTTTTCCGCAAGGTGGTATTTCCCTTGTCGGTACCCGGCATAGTATCGGGCATCACAATGGTATTTGTACCCTCGGCCAGCACCTTCCTTGTTGCTCAGTACCTGGGCGGAAACAAGAAGATGATAGGTGATATCATTGAACAGTACTTCAAATCCGACCAGAACACAGGCTCTGCCATTGCTCTGTGTCTGATGGTTGTCATTCTGCTGTTCATTATCATCACCAATCAATTCGGAGATGAGGAGGCGGTCGGCGTATGAGAAAAATCCACCTGCCACAGAAGCTTTATATGCTTCTTATCTTTATTTTCCTCTATGCTCCTATTGCGGTGTTTGTTGTGCTCAGCTTCAACGATGCAAACTCCGCAACCAATCTGGATGGTTTCACCTTCAGATGGTACAAAGAGGTATTTGATGACAGGATGCTGATGCAAAGCCTGAGAAATTCTCTTGTGATAGCATTCTTGTCAGCTCTTTTCTCTACAATTTTGGGAACAACCGCATCAATCGGAATGTACAACTTCCGCGGTGCCCCCAGAAAGATTTTTCAGACAATTTCAAACATTCCCATCATCAACCCTGAAATCGTAACAGGCTTTGCATTGATGCTGTTCTTCACCTTCTTTGGAAGACTGTGCGGCTTTGAGATGGGATTTATGACGGTGCTGCTTGCACACATCGGTTTCTGTACACCCTATGTTATCCTGTCCGTATCTCCCAAGATCCGCCAGATGGATAAGCATATTTATGAAGCCGCTCTGGATCTGGGCTGCAATCAGCTGCAGGCGTTCTTCAAGGTTGTGTTCTATGAGCTGCTTCCCGGTATAGTATCAGGATTCCTCATCAGCTTCACATACTCTCTGGATGACTTTGTTATCTCCTACTTCACCTGCGGCCCTGACTTCCAGACAATGCCTATCGTTATCTACAACAGCCTGAGAAGGCCTGTCTATCCCAAGATAAGCGCCTTGTCAACCATGCTGTTTGTTGTTATTATCACGGTTCTCCTGCTGACAAACCTGCGGGATATCCGCGCAAGCAAAAAAGAACAGAAATAAAGGAGAAGGTAAATGAAAAAGATTATCTGTTTACTCATTGTATGCTTACTTACTGTGAGCTGTTGTCTGTGTCTCGGAGGATGTAAGAAGTACGACAGCGAGATCAACGTCTACAACTGGGGCGAGTTCATCAGCGACGGCTCCGGAGACACTATGGATGTTATCGCTGAATTTGAGAAAAAGTACAACATCAAGGTCAACTACACAACCTACGAGACCAACGAGACCCTGTACAATATGCTGGCATCCTCAAACTCCAGCTATGATGTTGTTATCCCCTCTGACTATATGATCGAGAAACTTATTGCTGAGGACCTGATTCAGGAGATAAACTTTGACAACATCCCCAACTACAAGAATATCGCTGACAAGCATAAGAACATGGATTTCGACCCCGAAAACAAGTTCTCTGTCCCCTACAGCTGGGGTGTTGTGGCTCTGTGCTACAACAAGACCATGGTAGATGGCGAGGTCAAGGGTTTCTCCGATCTCTGGAGAGATGACCTGAGCGGCGAGATCCTTATGTTCAATAACAGCCGTGATGCCATGGCAATTGCTATGCAGCTCACAGGTGGAAATCCCACCAACGCATCCAAAGAGGATATCGACAACGCTTATGATAAACTCATTGAGCAGAAGCCTCTGGTCAAGAAGTACGTTATGGATATGATATTCTCTGAGATGGAAGGCTCACAGGCCGCAATCGCTCCCTACTATGCAGGCGATATCTATACAATGATGGGTAACAACGAAGACCTTGACTACTGTCTCCCCGAGGAAGGCTCAAACATGTTTATGGACTCTATGTGTATCCCCACCTGTGCAAACAACAAGGAAGGCGCAGAGAAGTTCATCAACTTTATGCTTGAGGCAGAGGTTGCTAAAGCGAATGCTGAGTACATCGGCTACTCAACCCCAAACACCGCAGCCTTTGAGCTTCTGTCTGATGATATGAAGAACAACGAACTCATCTATCCCTCAGAAGAATACCTGAGCAAGTGTTACACATTCTCAAACCTATCCGAGGATGTATATAACTACATGCAGGAGAAGTTTATCGATATCGGTGCAGAATAATAATCAAAAGATATAAGACAAAGAAAATCCCCGAGTTGCTTGTAAACTCGGGGATTATTATTTTTGATTTTTAATTGTAAGTAAAATCAGCAGATAAGTTTATTTCTTCTATAGAAATATTCTGTACATAACCCTTTCTGTCTGTGATGAGGGTATATTCTCCGCTCTCACAAACTCCCACAAAGGTTGCCGTACCCTCAGAAAAGCTTTGACACTTACTGTCCTCCAGATCATTAATTACAGCATACACAGCCTGTGCAAAGGCATTATGAGGAAGGTATCCTTTCTCTGTCTGACAATGGAGTCCTTGGTAGCTCATATCAAAGCATTCGTCCCAACTAAAGCAAAGAGTACACAACTCATCAGGCGAGGTTACGAATATCTCCCCCACACCCTCAGATAAAAAACTCACTTGGGCATCAATATCAAACTGCCCCCCTGTGTAGCTTTTGTCAATATGCATCTGACCCTCAAACTCCCTTATTGGGACAGGAGGCTCTTTGTTCTCACAGCCTGTCAACAAGCAGATAATTGTTATAAACAAAATTAAAAACGGTTTTCTCAAGAAATCCTCTTATGCTGATAAAGATAAGTTTCAATTCCTGTTTATCAGATACATTCCTTAATCGCCCGGGGAATCCGCTCAATGATATCCGACGGGAGCATGGAATATTCAGTCAGCTCCTGTGCGGCTATGTCTCCTGCCAATCCATGAAGGAAGGCACCCACAGCAGCAGCGTCACCACAGTCTGCTCCCTGAGCTACGAGAGACGCAATCATTCCTGCCAGCACATCTCCACTGCCTGCAACAGCCATTCCCGGATTACCCGTCGGGTTGTGAACGGGTACTCTGTCAGCGCGGGCTATGACGGTATCCTTGCCCTTGAGCACAACTACTGCTGAATTCTCACGTGAAAACTCTACCGCAACTTCCTCACGATGATTGCGGATATACTCTGCATCGAGTCCTGACAGCCTGCTCATCTCTCCCTCGTGAGGGGTAAGGATGGTGGGAAAAATCCTGTCTTTCAGTACATTTATATGCTTTGATATACAGTTTATGCCGTCTGCATCCACTATAAGCGGAACCTCTGCGTGATAAAACAAAGACAGAACCAGACTCTGCATATCAGGATGCAAACCCAGACCGCAACCCAAAAGGACAGCGTCGGATTTATTTGCAAGCCTTATTACACGACTGACACAACTCTTGTCAATAGAGCCACTCTCATTTTGAGTGAGGATCTCAAACACCGCTTCGGGCACAGCTGAGGAAACAATGGGATATATGTCCTCAGGCACTACACAACGCACAAGACCTGCGCCCATCCTCAGCGCAGACCTTGCAGCCAGTACAGCCGCCCCTGCCATTTTATAGCTGCCGCATACGCACATTAGCGTTCCTACTCTGTACTTGTTGGTATCTTCAGCACGTCCGGGGAGTTTCTCCCTAACAAACTCACGGTCTGTTATCATAGTTCCGACCCCTTATTTCTTGTTATAGAAAAGCTTCATAATCAGCTCATGATCCATAGAAGGTCTCATTGCCTTGATTATTTCCTCATTGGGAGAGAAAATGAGCAGATACTTTGATCCGGTAGATGATCCGTATATACAGTAGTAGCTCTCCTGAAGATTGCCATTTGAACAATCCTTTGTGCGAGAATAATTCTCCTTGGGAATATTATTTCCCTTTATTGCACCCATATCAATGATATTACCAATCTTGAGACTGATATATTTCTTTCTGGATCTTTTATTGATAACCTTGTCCACCTTGAAGGTGTTACCTGCTACCGTATAGTCAAAGTCCACATTGTTGATACGGGGAAGCACCAGCAGTAGAACAGACACAGCAGTAACCGCTATCATGAAAGTGAAGATAATCCAGAAGGGATCAGGAGTAATAATGAACATCAGTACGGATAAAATCTCAGCCAGTACAAAGAATCCGAACAAGAAACCTGAGAGGATCTTCTGTCTGGGACCGTTTTTTCTCTTTACTACCTGCTCACAGTATGCGTCCATAATGTCACCTAACCTAAACAATAATATTTTACGGACAGTATATCACAATTCAGGATTTTTTTCAATAAAACCCTTGCCAAATTAACAAAAAAGTGATAATATAAACCTTGATATTTCAAACAGACAACGCAATGACGAAGAAAGTAGCTGTCTCATCGCACTGTAAAGAGAGCGGACCCAAGGCTGAAAGGTCTGACCCTGCAGAGACTGTGAAGTTCCCTTCTGAGCGGTGAGGCTGAATCTTCTCAGTAGGTCTCAACGGCTGGCACCGTTATCGGCCAAAGGAGTGTTTGCTTCTTACAGAATGCAAAAATCAGGGTGGTACCACGGATATTATTCGTCCCTGTGTGATTATTCACACAGGGCGTTTTTTATTTTTACGGAGGTTTTTCATGAACGAGAAAATCATCGCTTTGCAAAACGAAATCACAGAAAAGCTCTCACAGGTCACAGACCTTGTAGAGCTTGAAAACATCAGAGTCAGCGCTCTGGGCAAAAAAGGCAGTGTCACAGCCCTTTTGAAGGGAATGAAAGACTTGTCTGTTGAGGAGAAGAAATCCTTTGGTGCTCAGGTCAACAGCCTCAAGGAGCTTGTTACCGAGCTGATTGACTCCAAGGCAAAATATCTGAAAGAGCAGGAGATTCAGAAGGAGATTGACTCCATGCCTCTTATCGACATCACAACTCCCGCAACTCCTGACCTGGGATCCTATCATCCCATCACACTGGTTCAGAGACAGTGCGAGACCATCTTCAAGTCTATGGGATTCAACGTTGAGGACTATGCTGAGGTAGTTACAGACTACGAGTGCTTTGAGTCACTTAACATTCCCAAGCACCATCCTGCCCGTGATATGCAGGACACATACTACCTTGAGAACGGCCAGCTGCTGAAGTCTCAGACCTCAGCTGCACAGAACGCCATCCTCAAGAAATACGGCAAGAATCTGATGGAGAACGGAGTTCCCATCAAGGCAATCTTCCCCGGCAGATGCTTCAGAAACGAGGCAACCGATGCCTGTCACGAAAACACATTCTTCCAGATGGAGGGTGTTATGGTTGACAAGGATATTTCCATTTCCAACCTTATCTTCTTTATGAAAACCATGCTCTCCGAGGTTTTCCGCAAAGATATCAAAGTTCGTCTGAGACCCGGATTCTTCCCCTTTGTTGAGCCGGGCTTTGAGCTTGACATCAGCTGCCTTATCTGTGGCGGTGAGGGATGTCCCTCCTGCAAGCACAGCGGATGGCTTGAACTGTGTCCCTGCGGTATGATCCATCCCAACGTACTCTCCGAGGGAGGCATTGACCCTGAGGAGTACACAGGATTCGCATTTGGTCTTGGTCTGACACGTCTTGCTATGATGAAGTATGGTGTCAAGGATATCCGCGACCTGAACAGCGGAAGACTCAAGGCCCTCAGTCAGTTTACTGATGACGAATAAGGAGGTATCGCAATATGTTTTTATCAATGAATTGGATAGAGGATTTTGTTGATCTTTCCGGTATTGACAAACTCCAGCTTATACACAAGGTGTCCCTCTCAACCGCTGAGGTTGAGAACGAGATCTTCTTCAAGGGTTCGGATGTAACAGGTGTTGTTGTTGCTCAGATCGTGTCCGTAGAGGATCACCCCCAGTCAAAGAAACTCCATCTGCTGAAGGTTGACGCAGGTGACGGCAAGCTCACCGATGTTGTCTGCGGTGCACCCAATGTCAGAGTCGGCATGAAGACCGCCTTCGCAAAAGTTGGCGCAAAGCTGGGCGAAATCGAAATCGCCCCCAGACCCCTGGCAGGCTACGATTCCTTCGGAATGTGCTGCAGCGAGGCAGAGCTCGGAATCTCTGAGGATCACTCCGGCATTATGGACATTACCGAGGATGTTGCTAACGGCACCGACATCAAGGATGTCTATGCTATTGATGATATTATCTTTGAGGTTGATAACAAGTCCCTCACCAACCGTCCCGACCTTTGGAGCCACTACGGCTTTGCAAGAGAGATCGCTGCTCTTGCCGGCAGACCCCTCCGTCCTCTGGAGGTTGAGGACCTGACAGCATATGATAACCTCAAGAAGATCGATATGAAGATCGAGGATCCTCTGTGTCAGCGCTACAGCTGTATGCAGGTTGAAAATATCACCCGCAATGTAAGCCCTGTCAATATGAGAATCCGTCTTTACTACTGTGGTATGAGAGGCATCAACTTCCTGGCTGACCTGACAAACTACCTGATGCTTGAGATGGGACAGCCCATGCACGCTTTCGACTCCAGAAAGGTAGAAAAAATCCGAATCAAGAGATTCGATACTCCCTTCACATTCCAGACTCTGGACACAGTAGAGAGAAACATCGACGAAAACACCCTTATGATCTGCAACGACAACACTCCTGTTGCCATCGCAGGTATCATGGGCGGTCTGGATTCTGAGATTGTTGAGGATACAACTACCCTCACTCTGGAATCAGCTACCTTCGATGCTGTTTCCATCAGAAAATCCACCGTTCGTCTTGCTCACCGCACCGACGCTTCCATCAGATACGAGAAGTGTCTGGATCCTGAAATGACCACTGTTGCAATCGGTCGTTTCATAAATCTTCTGAAAAAATACGATCAGGGTGTACAGGTTGTTTCTGCTCTCACCGACGAGTATGCATACAAGTACGACACTGTTACCCTTGACTTTGACAAAAAGTTTGTTGATCGCTACACAGGAATTCAGATTGACAACGAAACCATTGTCAAGACTCTCACAGATCTTGGATTTGAGGTTACTCTTGATGGAGATGACTTCTCAGTAGTGGTTCCCTCCTGGAGAGCCACAAAGGACGTTACCATCAAAGCTGATATCATCGAGGAGATTACCCGTATCTACGGATATGACAACTTCGATATCAACACAACCCGCTCTCCTCTGTATCCTGTCCGCGCAGAGGCCATCAAAACAAACGAGGACAGAATCAAGGATACTCTGGTCAAGAGATGGAGACTCCACGAGCTTCACTCCTATGTATGGGCATACAACGATGAGTTGAAAGCTCTGGGTATTGAGGTTGAGGATAACGTAAAGCTTGCAAATGCCACCAACCCCAACATTGAGACTCTGCGTAATTCCATTATTCCCACCCAGCTTTGTCAGGTAAAGATAAACACAGGCTATGCTGCAGATTTCGGTATTTTTGAGATAGGAAGAGTTGTTGACGGTCTGAACGCAGACGGTCTTTGCAACGAAAAGAAAATGCTGGGCATCACCCTCTTCAGCAAAACAAAGGATATTAAGACCCTGTATCTGGAGCTTAGGGATATCCTTGCTGTACTTGCAGGTGATATAAAACACAAGACCCTCAGCTACAAGAGTGCTCAGCCCACACACAGTTACGAGCATCCTGTTAACCTCAACACCATCCTTATTGATGATGCGGCAATCGGAACAATGGGAATCGTCCATCCCGCTGTTATGAAGAAAATTGACAAAAAGGCAAATGTTGTATTTGCTGAGATCGATATGGCAGCATTCACCGACGCTGCAACAGATGCCATTGTTTATGACGAACCCTCAAAGTTCCCTGCTATGACCTATGACATCAGCGTTGAGATTCCTTCAGGAGTCCTCTTCCAGGATATGGCTGCATGCTGGAGTAATGACCAGAGCGGCCTCCTCAAGAGCACACGCATCGTTGATACCTACGACACAGATACAGTCCACTCCGTGACCATCAGATTTGAGTTTTCCTCATCAGAGAGAACCCTTTCCTCCGCAGAAATTCAGGAGATCATGGATAAGGTTGTGGAAAAACTAAGCGAGATGGGAGTCACCCTCAGAGGCTGATTAAACTCATTCTTCATATTATATAAACAACTGCCCGAGCCCCTGTCACACATGCTTCGGGCAGTCTGTTTATTTTTGGGGTTGAATTATTGAAAAGTTTATTGTATAATAACTTTATAGTTGCAGATTTTTTTGATTTTCTGCGCTGTTCCTATATCCTAAAATTATTAATAACGGAGGTGTTTCGGATGTTGGATAAGACTATGGTATTCTCTCTGGGCGGTGACAAGGATGATGAGATCAAACGCGCCTTGCTGATAGTGTACGATGCATTACGTAAGAAGGGTTATAATCCTATCAATCAGATCGTCGGATATATTCTTTCTGAGGACCCCACCTACATCACTACCTACAACAACGCCCGGAATATCATCAGCAAGATTGACAGAGATGACCTTCTGGAGGCTCTCGTCAAGTCATATATCAAGAGCTAACGGAGGAATATATTTTGGCTAATAAGGAATTTTTCACATACAAGGGCAGACCCCTGGTTCGCTGTGGTGACGAGCTGTACTACGGCAGCATGAGCGAGCGCTTTGTCATCCGTATGCAGATCAAAACCAAAACCGAGGTAAATGGTCTGCAGGTTGCTGATAAGGTTGCTGTCCAGCTTATGTGTACAGACCCTGACCTGAGCCCCAGAAAGCAGCTTGTGAAGGCTTCTGAAAAGACAGGTCTCTTTGTTGCGATGGATATCGCAGACATCTGGCTGGAGAGAGCTCTCTCAGGCAAATAATCAACAAACACAAAAAGGCACCGACTGATTACAGTCGATGCCTTTCTTTGTTATTAACAATAATTAACAAGCAAAAGATCATTGATTATCCAGATAAGCCTTGATTGCTCCGAGGGTGGTGTCGCTGATAACGTGCTCCATGCGACAGGCATCGTTAGCTGCTGTCTCCTCATCCACCCCAAGGGATGTGAGAAATTCCTCAAGAACTCTGTGTCTGTCATAGATTTTCTCCGCAACTTCCATTCCCACATCTGTCAGATGAAGATATCCGTTTTCGTCTACGGTGATATATCCTCCGTCACGCAGAAGCTTCATTGCGCGGCTGACGCTGGGCTTTGAATAATTGCGATATTCAGCAACATCCAGCGAGCGGACAGCCTTGTTCTTTTTGCCGAGAACCAATATGGTCTCAAGATACATCTCGCCTGATTCCTGCAGGTTCATATACGTATCCCCTTCTTGTCTTCTATTATATGATTAGGATACCATAAATGCCAGTTTTTTTCAAGTAGAGATTCATATATGTACAGGCTTTTCCATATATTTTCAGAGGGGACAATAACTAAATCCAAAATTTTATGTTAAAATCCTTTTGTTTAATTTGACGAAATTGGGAGAATCTTGAAAAAACAGAGACCCAAATCGTTGACAAATCATCAAAATTTTAGTATTATAGTAGCAGTTAGCAAGAGCTAACTTTATTATTTACCCAACAGTTAGCCGAGACTAATTAACATAAATTCAAGTTTGACAGGAGTTACTCATGACTTTACGAAATGCAGAGGAAGGAAAAGAATATATAGTTCAGCGTCTGGAAACCGACGACGAAGAGATGGATGCTTTTCTGTTTTCTTTGGGTTGCTACAGCGGTGAGCCCATTACTGTTATTTCTCACATAAAGGGTGGCTGTGTTGTTTCCATCAAGGACGGCAGATATAACATCGACAATCAGCTTGCTGATGCTATTATTATCTGATTTTTTCTTAGCAAGGCATTAGCTGATTATTCTTTTACCCGGCAGTTAGCAGCTGCTAACCAACATTTACTTTTAGGTTTTCACAGTATTTCTAAAAAAATCACTGTTAAATATATTTCAGTACCTATACAGGAGGAATCCAAATGAGAATTGCTTTAGCGGGCAACCCCAACTCGGGAAAAACCACTATGTACAATGCCCTGACCGGCTCCAACGAAAAGGTCGGCAACTGGGCAGGCGTTACAGTAGAAAAGAAAGAACACTCTATCAAGAAGGTCTACTCAGGCTCATCCGAAGAGCTTGTTGCAGTTGATCTTCCCGGAGCATACTCCATGTCTCCCTTCACCTCTGAGGAGAGCATTACCAGCTCCTATGTAAAGAACGAGAATCCTGATGTTATCATCAACATCGTTGACGCTACCAACCTGAGCCGTAGCCTGTTCTTTACCACTCAGCTGCTGGAGCTGGGCATCCCTATGGTTGTTGCTCTGAACAAGACCGACGTAAATAAAAAGAAAGAGAACAAAATTGACACCAAAACCCTCAGCGCAAAGCTGGGTTGTCCTGTTGTAGAGACCACATCTACTGCATCAGAGGGTATAGAAGAGGTTGTGAAGGCCGCTGTTGCTCAGGCAGGCAAAATCCAGTCTGCTCCCTATATGCAGGGAGATGTTGATATGACAGACAAAAAAGCAGTCGAGAAAGCCGACAGAAAGCGTTTTGAATTTGTAAACAAGATTGTAAGTCAGGTTGAGACCCGTAAGGTTCTCACAAAAAACAGAAACAGTCAGGACAAGATCGATGCAGTCCTCACCAACAAATGGCTTGGTATCCCCATCTTTGCAGTTGTTATGTGGCTGGTGTTCCAGATTTCTCAGGCATGGGTAGGTCCTTGGATCGCTGAAGGATATGAGTTTTCAAACGGAACTGTAATCCCCGGACTTGTAACCCTCATTGAGATGTTTGGCGAATGGGTAGGCGGTCTGCTTGAGAGTGCAAATGCTGCACCCATCCTGTCTGCACTTCTTGTGGACGGTGTAATCGGCGGTGTGGGAGCTGTTGTTGGATTCCTGCCTCTGGTTATGGTTATGTACTTCCTCATTGCTCTGCTTGAGGATTGCGGATACATGGCACGTGTTTCTGTTGTACTTGATCCTATCTTCAAAAAGGTAGGCCTCTCCGGTAAATCCGTCATCCCCTTTGTTATCGGTATCGGATGTGCAATCCCCGGAGTTATGGCATGCCGTACAATCCGCAACGAGCGTGAGCGCAGAGCTACTGCAATGCTCACACCTTTTATGCCTTGCGGTGCAAAAATCCCCGTAATTTCTCTCTTTGCCGGTGCATTCTTTGACAATGCGGGCTGGGTCAGCTGGACAATGTATATTTTGGGTATTGTCATCATTTTCCTTGGCGCCCTGCTTGTGAACTGCATCACAGGTAACAGAGCAAAGAAATCCTACTTTATTATTGAGCTTCCCGAGTACAAGGCTCCTTCCTTCGGCCGTGCATTCAAGTCAATGTGCAGCCGCGGTTGGGCATATATCGTCAAAGCAGCTACTATCATCCTTCTGTGCAACACAGCTGTACAGATTATGCAGACCTTCACATGGTCTTTCCAGATAGCAGAAAATGCCGATCAGTCCATCCTTGCTTCTATTGCAGGTCCCTTTGCATACATACTTGTTCCCATTGTTGGCGTTCTTTCCTGGGAGCTTGCTGCAGCAGCTGTCACAGGATTTATCGCCAAAGAGAATGTTGTAGGTACCCTGGCTGTATGCTTTGTAGGACTTGAGAATCTCATTGATACAGAAGAGCTGGCACTCATGGAAGGCGCAGGCGCTGAAACTGCAACCGTTATGGCTATCACCAAGGTTGCTGCACTGGCATACCTGATGTTCAACCTGTTTACTCCCCCCTGCTTCGCCGCAATCGGAGCTATGAACTCCGAGATGAAGAGTGCAAAGTGGCTCTGGGGCGGAATCGCACTTCAGCTTGGAGTCGGTTTTACAGTCAGCTATCTTGTATACACCATCGGCACACTCATCACTGCTCCTGCTTCACTGGCAGTTGTACCCGCAGTAATCGGAGCAATCGCTGTTGCTGTGATGGTAGGCATTCTGGTTATGCTCTCTGTACGTGCTAACAATAAGGTTGCAGAAGAGCACAAGCTGTATGCAAGCAAAAAATAAACAACAGATAATCACGAGGTGATAATATGGGAGACAACTTAGCTAATATCATTGTCATAGTGATTGTTGCAGCAATAATCATTCTGGCAGGCTTGTATATATACAAATCCAAGAAAAGCGGAAAGAAGTGTATAGGTTGTCCTGACAGCGCCACCTGCGGGAAAGTACAGAACAACTCATCTTCCTGCTCACAGGGATGCGCCTGCTGTGCTATGAGAGAAAGCTGTTCAACCCACTCTGAGACAAGATAAATATTCACGTCATCACTAACGTATTCATAAAAAGCACCAAAGGTCCGATACAATCGTATCGGACCTGCTTTTTGTCTGAAAAAACCTCATATCAGGGTAGACGAACTATCTTTTTTATGTTATGATTTAGGGTAGTGTTAAAATCAAAATACAGTTGGAGGTACCAATATGAAAAATAAAGTTCTGAGAGCTCTGGCGATGCTCATGGTTATGCTGCTTGCTGCTTCAGCTATGCTCACATTCGCAGGATGCAAGAAGAAAGTCAACAACGACTATATCCCAACAGATAACGACACAGAGGGATGGTTCTCAACCGAGGTGCTGGCAGAATACAATGCAGCAGGATTCTCATTACCCAAGGGTGCAGAAGTACAGGACAAACCTGAGCGAAACACCCTGTACCTGACAGGAGACGATGAGGTCTTCCAGAACTCTGCAAGATACGCTTACTCTGCGATTCAGGCAGGCAACGACAAAATCTATCAGCCAGTATACGAGATTAACGATCAGGAGGTTGCTGAGGTTACAGCTATCAAGGAAATCTCAGGTCTCAATACCACCAACCTCTATCCTGACGGAGAGGAGACAACCGTCACCCTGATTTATGAGTCAGGCAACAAAATTCTTGAGTGTGCAGTCACAGTAGAGTCCGAATCAGGAGACAGCGATCGTGTCTGCATATCCTTCAACGACAGAACAGAGCAGTACAAAGACCTGTTCTGAGTTTTCTGACAAGTATAGAAAAGAGGTTTTTTCATGGCAACAAAAAAAGCCGTAAAGAATAAAGAACCCAAATTGAGATTCACGGTACGTCATGCTCTGGCTGATATATATGTAGTGATACTGTTCTCAATCTTTCCGCTCTTTCTTTCCAACGGATACTCGGCCTGCAGAAGAGATAAGTTCTGGTTTCTGCTTATAAGCACTGGAGTGTTCGGAATTGCGGTAGGGGTTCTGTCCATTATAGACATCTACGCAAGAGACAACGAATACAATAAAAAACTCAACACATACAGAGATCCCTTCAAGCTTACTGCTGTGGATATTTCCTTCTTCGCCTTTGTCGGTGTGAGCCTTATCTCCACACTCACCAGCGGAAGGCTTGTTCATTGTCTCGTGGGACTCTCTGCAGGAAGCTCCTCAGGAAGAAATATGGGACTCATCACCATATTCATCCTCTTAATAGGATATATGGTAATCTCCAGATTTTTCTTCTACAACAAATATGTTTTCCTGTTTTTCTTTGCAAGCATCACCATCGTTGTGGGACTTGCGCTACTCAACTACTACTACATTGATCCAATGAACAATTTTACACCATATTTGGGCAGTACACAGGAAGATTTTGTAGTCAACAACTTCACCTCAACAATAGGAAACAAAAACTACCTGTCTGCCCTAATCTGTGTTTCCCTGCCTTTTTCAATCGGCATCTCCTTAATCACAGAGGATAAGCTGATGAGAATCATCGGCTACATCAGCACAGGATTTCAGTTCATGGGTCTGTTGATTGCAACCAGTGACGGAGGTTTTCTGGGCGTATTCACAGCGCTTGGAGTCATCGCAGTATTTGTTGCAAAAGACACCATTAAACTTTTCAGATTATGTCTTGCTGTCTCTGTGATGATGCTGTCTGCAAAGATACTGTGGCTTTATGATCTTATTATGAAAGGTAATTCCAAGGGCTACAGCAGCTTCTCGGAGTTTTTCATATTCAGCAATGCAGTATACCTGATTCTGGGAGTATTCGCGGCGCTGACAATCATCCTTTATCTTTATCATAACAAAACAAAGAACGATACTCTCCCCCCCATTGTACTCTACACAATACTCGGTATCATCGGGCTTGTTATTCTTGTTGCACTGATACTCTTTATCTACTACACCTTTATCAATACAGAAGTGAAGCTGACAGGCTTCAAAAAATTCTTCAGATTTGATATCAAGTGGGGTACCCACAGAGGATACTTCTGGTACAGATCCTTTGAGATTCTCGGCAAAAGAAACCTGTGGCAGCTTCTGGTTGGTACAGGTCCCGAAACCTTCTACTATGCATTCAAGCCTTATTTCGCCGACCTTACCTACAGATTCGGCGAGAACACATGCAACGCTGCCCACAACGTATACATCAATTACCTCATAACTCATGGTATACTGGGACTGGGTGCATATCTGGCGCTGGTAGTATCAGCAATATACAGCTGTGTAAAGAACGCAAAGCACAATCCTCTGTCATTTGTTTGTCTTGGAGTTGTGGTTGCATTTGCAACACAGGACTTTGTCAACATTGCAAATCCCGTTAACACCCCCTGGTTCATCGCCTTCATCGCTCTCAATCAATCAACCCTGCTGAGAGCAAACAGCAGCGAACGGCTTGGAGCCATCGGCTTCTGATGTGGACTCATTCTTAGTTCCGAATCAGAAATATATCATCAGATATATTCCTCCGATAAATAATTTTTTTGTCGGAGGAATATTTTATTTTGTATATAATGCAAAAATACACACATTATTTATTGACAGATTCCCCTATGCTGGTGTAAAATAAATTGTTCGCAAACGAATCTATTTTTGTGAAAGGTCGTATAGTTATGCATTACACAGGAGTAACATCAAGAGGTATCATCTGCCCCATCTTTAAGGAAGGCGACGATCTGGTAGCTGCAATTGTTGACAGTGTTACCACCGCCGCTAAATGTGAGGGCTTTGAACTGAGAGATAAAGACGTTATCGGAGTCACAGAGGCTGTAGTCGCACGTACACAGGGCAACTACGCAACCTGCGACCAGATTGCAACCGATATCCGCAACAAATTCGGCGGAGAGGACATGGGTATTGTATTCCCCATTCTCAGCCGTAACCGTTTTGCTATACTTCTCAAGTCCATCGCTATGGGTTGCAAGAAGCTGTATGTTCAGCTCTCCTATCCCTCTGACGAAGTTGGAAACTCCTTCGTTACCCTGGATGCTATCGACGAGAAGGGTGTTAACCCCTACTCTGACAGCTTTACAGAGGAAGAGTTCAGAAGTGTCTTCGGCTATGATACAAAGCACACCTTCACCGGTGTTGACTATATCGAGTACTACAAGAGCCTTGGCGATAACATTGAGATCATCTTCTCCAATGACCCCAGATACATTCTCAAATATACCAAGAATGTCCTCAACTGTGACATACACTCTCGCTACCGCACTCAGAGACTTCTGAAGGCTGCAGGCGGTGAGAAGGTGTATCGTATGGACGAGATTCTCACAGAGAGCGTTGACGGCTCAGGCTTTAATCCTGATTATGGCCTGCTGGGCTCCAACAAGGCAACAGAGAACAAGGTTAAGCTCTTCCCCCGTGAGTGTCAGGAATTTGTAGATAAACTTCAAGCAGAAATGATAAAAGCAACAGGCAAGCACATAGAGTGTATGGTTTACGGCGACGGAGGATTTAAGGATCCCGTTGGCGGAATCTGGGAGCTTGCAGACCCTGTTGTTTCCCCTGCTCATACCTCAGGCCTCATCGGCAAGCCCAACGAGCTGAAGATGAAGTATTTTGCAGACAACGACCTGTCTGACCTGTCCGGTGACGAGCTGGCTGCAGCAATGAAGAAGCTCATCAAATCCAAGGATGGAGACCTGGTTGGCAATATGCAGTCTCAGGGCACAACACCCAGACAGCTCACAGACCTGCTTGGATCACTCTCTGACCTGACAAGCGGTTCAGGTGACAGAGGTACACCCGTCATCCTTATTCAGGGTTACTTCGACAACTACGCAACAGAATAAAACAACACAAGCCTCCGTTTTATTTCGGAGGCTTTTTTGTATCATAAAACAAACACCTGAGTTCACAGCGAAACTCAGGTGTTCTTATATTTACTTTGATATAAAATGTGTCATCAGCAGAGCATCCTCCACAGGTGCAGAATAGTAACCGGGGCGTTTTCCCACCTCTGCGAAAGAGAGCTTTCTGTAAAGGGAAACAGCAGGATGGTTAGACACCCTTACCTCCAGAGTAACAGACACAAGACCTGTCTCTCGACTGAAATCGAGGGCCTTCTGAACCAGCTCCTCGGCGATTCCCCGACGACGGTGTGACCTGAGCACTGCCAGATTTGTGATGCTGCCTTCGTCCAATACCCACTCCAGAGCCACATAACCCACCATCACATCATCCTCAAAGTATCCGAAGCAACAGGCGTTATCGCTTCCGAGCAGAGTCTTCAGGGTATCCTGAGACCAAGGATGAGCGAAGCTTTCCAGATCAATTCGATGAATATCCTCTATATGTTCAGCAGTCAGCTTCTTAACAGACATAACGCTCACACCAGCTCCTTCAACAATTCTCTGACAGCGACTTCAATCTCGCAACAGCACTGACGATATCTCTGAAGAGACCCACCGTAAGGGTCGGATATCCCTCCTGTACTCTCTGCCAGTATATATATCTTCTCAGACGGAACACCGAAGGACATCAGCACCTGTTTGTGTTCAGGAGTCATAACAGCAAACAAATTATAGGAATCTATATCTTTGTCCTCAATAGATGTTGCTGTAAAGTCAGATATATCAATACCATTTTCCATCATAGCCGCAGCAGAATTTTGGGACACAGGAAGCCCTGTCAGGGTACAAAGCCCCGCTGACTCAGCACAAAACGGAAGCTCCTCCCCCCGGCAGATATAGTTGAATATTCCCTGTGCCATAGGACTGCGACAGGTATTGCCGGTACAAACAAACAAAATCTTTTTCATTAACTATCACTCTCAGCTCTTTGCGTCATACCAGGTTTTGCCCATGGCGGCTTCAGCTGTCAAGGGAACAGACAATCTGACTGCATTCTCCATCTCTTCTTGAAGCAACATAGCTGCACGCATAGCTTCGTACTCGGGTGCTTCTACAATAAGCTCATCGTGTACCTGAAGCACAAGTCTTGAGGCCATTCCCTCTTCTCTCAGTCTGCGATCTACCCTCACCATGGCAATCTTGATGATATCCGCGGCTGTACCCTGAATAGGCATATTTCTGGCTACACGCTCACCGAAGGCTCTGGTCATATGATTTGATGCTGTCAGCTCAGGTAGGTAGCGACGACGACCAAAGGATGTCTCTACATAACCTGTCTCGCGAGCGTTCTCGATAACATTCTTCATGTATCTGTCAACCCCCGAATAGTGAGCAAGGTAGCTCTTGATGTAAGCTGCCGCCTCTCGGTTTGTGACTCCGATATCCTTTGAAAGAGAGAAAGCTCCTATTCCATAGACAATGCCAAAGTTCACTGCCTTTGCGCGGCTTCTCATAATAGGAGTGACCATATCTACAGGCATACCGAAAACCTGAGATGCGGTCACGGTGTGGATATCTGTATTAGAGAGAAAAGCATTACGCATATTCTCATCGTCAGCAATATCCGCCAGTACTCTTAATTCTATCTGAGAATAATCAGCATCAACCAGAACGCACCCCTCAGGAGCAACAAAGAATTTTCTCAGCTCTCTGCCCAGTTCTGTACGGACAGGAATATTCTGAAGGTTTGGCTCTGTGGAGCTGATTCGTCCTGTACGGGTCTCTTTCTGATTGAAGCTGGAACGAATTCGGCCATCCTCACCGATAACCTTGAGCAAGCCGTCACAGTAGGTGGACTTCAGCTTTGCAAAGGTTCTGTATTCCAGGATCATTCCAACCACAGGATGATGAGGACGCAACTCCTCCAACACATCTGCATTAGTTGAGTAACCGCTCTTGGTCTTCTTCTTTGCAGGAAGCATAAGCTTCTCAAACAATGCCTCCGAAAGCTGTTTGGGAGAGTTTATGTTAAACTCATATCCCACAGCATCATATATACTCTGCTCCATTGAGGTCAGCATCTGACCTATATATTCACCGTACTGCTCAATACCCTGACGATCCACAAGGAATCCCAGGTTCTCCATTCTGGCAAGTACAGCTGCCAGAGGTAATTCTATATCAGCCAGAAGGTTATGCTGGTTCTTCTCATCTATCTCACGTCTCAGTGCACAGGCAATACGAGGAAGCGCTCCATATGCAGGAGATATTTCTGTATCATTGTCGCACAGCCGAGGCTCCTCAATTCTGTACTCAGCACACAATCTTTCGGGAGAGTAATCAGATGATGAAGGATTCAGCAGATAGGCTGCCAGTGTCACATCAAAAGACACAACATCCATATCTATCCCCTGTCTGTCCGCATAGGCATATATAGGCTTGCTGTCATATACAGTTTTGGGATTCTTATCTTTCAGATATGTTTTGAAAACGTCTTCATCCTCAGAAATATATATTTTATTCTCAGTGAAGACAAAAAATCTGACAAAACTTCCGTCAGAAAACTCTGCATCAACAACCGAGTCATCGGAAGGTTTAAAATCAGCATCCAAAGTCTCAACAGATACCTGATAGCTCTCCTGCTGTGTACTGACTATATTACAGGATGCATCATGAAGGCCGAGCTTATCAATAAGCTTAAACAGCTCAAGCTTTGCCATAAATCCTGCGGCCTTGTCGGGTTCTGTCATATTGACCCTGTATGATTCAAGGTCTGTGTCAATGGGAACGCTGCGATATATCTCTCCCAGCATACGGCTGAGGTACGCATTATCCTTGTCTGCTGTAAGCTTGTTTCTGGTGCCGCCTTTGATGTATTCTGAATCAATATTCTCATACACCCCGTCAAGGCTGCCGAATCTTCTGATAAGATCTCCTGCACCCTTGGGACCGATTCCTGCCACTCCGGGAATGTTGTCAGAGCTGTCTCCCTGAAGGGCCTTGATATCTATAAGCTGTGAGGGAGTAACTCCGTACTCCTCCATTATTTTGTTCTCGTCATACAGTACAGCTGTGGGAGCTCCCTGCTTTGTAGCAGCAAGTCGGACAGAAACCTTTTTAGAAACAAGCTGGAGAGAGTCTCTGTCTCCTGTTGCGATGACGCACTCGTTACCACTCTGCTCGCACACTGTCGCAAAGGTTCCGAGTATATCGTCTGCCTCGTATCCTTCGCAGGAGACAAGGGTATATCCCAGCAGAGTCAGCAGGTCCTTCAGGGGCTGAAGCTGCTGATGAAGCTCCTCCGGCATACCCTTACGCTGTGCCTTGTAGCCTGCGTATGCCTTGTGTCTGAAGGTTGGAGCCTTCAGGTCAAAGGCGATAGCCACCGCATCAGGGTTTGTGTCTGACTTTATCTTCTCAAGCATTGTGAGAAATCCATAAATAGCATGGGTATACTGTCCGTCCTTTGTTGTCAGGGGACGGATTCCGTAGAAAGCTCTGTTAAGTATACTGTTACCATCAACTGCAAGTAGTCTCATAATTTATACATCACATCCACAATTTTTCCGTCACGGAGATATACTCTTGGCACACGCTTGGACACAGCACAGACAATCTCATAGTTGATTGTTCCTGCCTGCTGAGCCAATATGTCTACAGTGGGAGCCTCGTCCTCATTGCCTGAGAAAATTACAACCTCATCTCCGATTTTTACATCGTCAATGTCAGTCACGTCTATAATAGTCTGGTCCATACATATTCTGCCCAGAATCTTTGCCTTCTTACCCTTTATGCTCATATATCCCTCTTCGGAGAGTGCACGGAAGTATCCGTCAGCATAACCGATGGGGACCGTTGCAACACGCATATCCCTGTCCGCAACAAAGGTTCTGCCATAGCTCACGGATGAGCCTGCAGAAAGTTCCTTGACAAAAGCTACGGAGGACTTCAGCGTCATAGCGGGTCTGAGATCCAGCACAGGAGGAAGAGCAGGGTTGGGATAAAGTCCATACAAGATGATTCCCGCTCTGACCATAGAAAGGTGAGCCTCAGAATAATTCTCAGTAGCACCGCTGTTGGCATGATGTACAAGTTCAAAGGTTATTCCTCTGTTTCTAAGAGCATCGACTGTGTAGCGGAAGGCATCAAGCTGAGCAAGAGTAAACTCCTCCCCCGCATCGCCCTCGTCAGCCACAGAGAAGTGAGCCATAATTCCCTTGGCCCTCATACCCTGCATACGACATACGGCCTCTATCTCATCAACAGACTTTTCGTCTCGGGGAAAGCTCTGACACATAAAGCCGATTCTGCTCATACCTGTATCAATCTTGATGTGTATATCCACAGATACACCTGCTCTGACACAGGCTCGTGAGAGCCCCTCGGCATAGTCATATCCGTACACAGCCTGAGTGAGGTTGTACTGAGAAATCTTATCAGCCAGTGCTACGGGAGTGTATCCCAGCACAAGCACAGGCTCCTCAATACCATTCTCTCTCAGCTCGATAGCCTCATCCAGATTTGACACCGCAAAGAAGTCTGCACCCCACTGAGAATACAGACGTGTCAGCATTACTGCTCCATGACCATAGCCGTCCGCCTTGACAACACAGCACAGCTTTGCATCTCCTATATGATTGCGAATCTGTTGAAAATTATGCTTTAGCGCATCCAGGTCAATTTCTGCCCAGGTGCGTTTTCTTATATCCAGTTCCATATTAACCTCCCATATATAGAGGATCATCGTATAATTTCCTATGATAATTATATAACTCAAAGAAAGATAAATCAATGTTTTCCTGAATAAATTACAGCAAAAATCCCTCTCCGATGACGAAGAGGGAACATTCATTTTTATATATTTGATTTTCTTCTGCGGATAAGTAGATAGAGCACAACCCCAACTATTGTCAGCAGGCTGATCCACTGAGAGGTTGAGAATATCCAGAGGTGTCCTCTGACCGAATCCCCGCGAAAAAACTCCAGTACAAACCTCAGCACTCCGTAGGAGAAAAGATATATGCACATAAGGTTGCCTGTGAATCTGCAGGAAAGGAAAAGCCGCAGCAAAACTACGAACAATACACACAAAGCGGCGGCCTCAATAAGCTGTATGGGAAGTCTGATGACCTGCTCCACCTCACCGGAGGCAAGGACTCTTCCACTGACACCAAGAGATGACTCCATACCGTAACAACAGCCTGCAAAGAAACATCCTACCCTGCCAAACACGTGAAACAAAGGGATGATCACTGCAAACACATCTGCCATACGCAAAAGAAGTGAAGGGTACTTCCTCAGCCAGAGAAAACCGAATAGAAGTCCGCCATACAGACCTCCATAAAAAACCATACCTGTGCACAAATCAAGTACTGCAACGAGGAAATCACCGAAGGAATCATACATCTCTCGCCGTGCCAGAACCTGAAGTATATCCTCAACACGAGTCAGCGCATACAGTATATGAGCACCCAGAAGAACTCCCAGAATCCCCACAATGGATGTACACACAAACTCAAACACAGGGACCTGATTCCTGCGGATAAGGAAAAGTCCCACCACTAAAGCCACAGTAGCGCCCAAAAGGGAAATTAGTCCGTATGTAGGAATCTGCAGTCCGAACAAATCTATAAAGGGATACATATATTATCTCCTGCTGTCCAGAAAGCTCTGGAGGATTACTGTTGCTGCTACCTGATCGATAACAGCCTTGCGTTTTTTTCCACGCACATTGGTATCGTTAAGATAGCCATGAGCAGTGACGGTAGTGCATCGCTCGTCCCAGAGAACAACCTGAACCTTCAACTCCTCCTCAAGCAACGCTCCGAACTCTCGGGCTGACCTTGCGCTATCACCCTCGGTTCCATCCATATTCTTCGGCAGTCCTACAACAACAAGCTCTGCTCCCAGCTCGCGGGCCTTGTCTGCAACCTGCAGGAGGAGACGCTCTCTGTTGTGTTCACTTATAACACCCACAGGTGACGCAAGAAATTCTCTTTTATCTGACAAAGCGAGGCCCGTCCTTGCTTTGCCAAGATCCACAGCCATAATTATCATATAAACCTCTGATATTCTTTAGATATATTCCAGATATACTGTCACAAGGGAAACAACTTCGGATTTCCGAAGGGATACGTTGTCCCTGTCTATGGTTACACTGTCGAGCTCGTCGTTCACCGAATCCACACAGTCAAAGAATATATAGTCTCCGCTGTAGAACAGGTTATCGACTACATAGTCATAATCCGCACTCTCATCTACAAGAAGGTATATCTTATGCTCCTTGTTCTGTGCGGCTCTTCTCAGCTCTTCACAGATGCTTTCTGTGTCACTATAGTTCAGACCGTAAAGAACAACCGCATTATGAGCGAAAAAGCTCTGGGACTCATCCGTACACTCAGGAACAAACAGATTAAAGCTATCGGGAGAGTTGTCGTCTGTTCCGCATATCTGATCCTCACTGAGACTTGAATAAAGGGGGCTGATGGTATGATCATAAAGCAGCTGATCAGTGGTGATGTTGAAGTAATCATAGGACGCTCCGTCAACTCCATCATCATCCCAGGTGGGATCAACAAAGTACCACTTATCGGCAAGCTTCACACAGTTCCACATATGAAGCTCATCAGTACCTATCCCCAGCACATTATAGCTCTCAATCCCTACCGATGAAAGCAAAAGCTGCATACTGCGGGAATAGCCCTCACACACAGCCTCTCCATCAACCAAGGGTCCCAGAATGGTGTATGTGCGGTACTCCTGAGGAACCTCATCCAGATCGTCCACATACTCGCAACGAGTGATAATTGAATCGTGGATATAGAGCTCTTTCTCAAAGGCATCCGCATCTGCATCTATACCACTGAGAATTTCATAGGCAGCAGACTCTGCTTTTTCGTTGGTGGCGTTTATATCCTCTGCACTCAGGTAAGAGTACATCTGGACGATAGTGTTATCCGTGGCATTGGAATACTCAAACCTGCTGTCTGTCCAGTATGCCTCAGGATGATCCTGAAAGTACGCAGATATTACCAGTCTGATCTGTGCCTCAGAGAGATACATATCCTCCAGAACAACCGCATAGGTCTTGTAAAAACCCGAAGCAGCCTCCTCACTGATGTAGTATATATATTTATGAAGCTGCTCATAACACTCACGTTCCTCATCACAGGTGAGGGTGTTGTAACCTGCGTCAAGTGTCACAGCCTCGTTGTTTTCTGTTTCAATTGTAATTGCTTCAACATACTCATATCCGTCTATATCAGACACAGGGGATGTGGTGGTCTCCTCTGTCTGTGCTGATGTGGCAGTCTCCATACCTGTGCTTTCTTCATACACAAACATACAGCCGTTCAGCATAACAGACATGATAAGAATCAAAGCCAGACAAATAAGCTTTTTCATAAGCTACTCCTGAATGTGCAGATCCGTCTCTGCACAAATTAAGCGATAGGGTGTCAAGTGGAAACGAAGGGACAGCTTTCGCTGTCCCTCCAAAATAATTGCATAAATATTACTTGCTGAGTCTGTCCTTGAGGGCATTGAGCTGCTCTGTGAGCTCCTCGGGGAGTCTGTCACCGAACTTCTGATAGAACTCCTCGATGCCTGCTGTCTCGCCGAGCCACTTCTCGTTGTCAACCTTGAGGATCTCCTCAAGTGTGGACATCTCAATGTCGAGGCCGTCAACATTGATGTCTGTTGCAGAGGGAACGAAACCAATTGCTGTCTCGTTAGCATCAGCCTCACCGTTGCAACGCTTAACAATCCACTCCAGTACACGGAAGTTGTCGCCGAATCCGGGCCACATAAAGTTGCCCTCGTCATCCAGACGGAACCAGTTTACGTTGAAGATCTTGGGAGCCTTCTCACCGAGAACCTCGCCCATGTCGATCCAATGCTTGAAGTAGTCACCCATGTGATAACCACAGAAGGGCAGCATTGCCATGGGATCACGGCGAACAACACCAACTGCACCTGTTGCTGCAGCAGTTGTCTCGGAAGCCATGATGGAACCTACAAACACACCGTTGTTCCAGTCTCTTGACTGATAAACAAGGGGAGTTGTCTGTGCACGTCTGCCGCCGAAGATGATAGCGGAGATGGGAACGCCCTTAGTGGAATCAAACTGATCACTGATGCAGGGGCAGTTCTTTGCAGGAGCGGTGAAACGGCTGTTGGGATGAGCGCCCTTCTTGTCAGACTCCTGACCATTCCAGGGCTCGCCTATCCAGTCCATTGCATTTGTGGGAGGATTCTTGTCCAGACCTTCCCACCATACTGTATTGTCATCAAGATTGTGAACAACGTTTGTGAAGATTGTGCCCTGCTGTGTAGAAGCAAGAGCATTGGGGTTAGACTTAACGTTTGTGCCGGGAGCAACACCGAAGAAGCCGTTCTCGGGGTTGATAGCATAGAGTCTGCCATCCTCGCCCTTGCGCATCCAAGCGATATCGTCGCCTACTGTCCATACCTTGTAGCCCTTCTCACGATAGCCCTCGGGAGGAATGAGCATTGCCAGGTTGGTCTTACCGCAAGCAGAGGGGAAAGCTGCGGATACATAGGTAACGTTGCCGTCGGGATCTTCGATACCGAGGATGAGCATATGCTCTGCCATCCACTCGTCGTTCTTGCCCAGATAAGAAGCAATACGCAGAGCGAAGCACTTCTTGCCAAGGAGAACATTTCCGCCGTAACCTGAGTTAACGGAGATGATGTAGTTGTCCTCAGGGAAGTGACAGATGTATCTCTTCTCCTCGTCGATATCACAACGGGAGTGGAGACCCTTGATCCAATCCTCGCTGTCGCCCAGAGTCTCGAGCACTGCTGTGCCTACTCTGGTCATAATAGCCATGTTGAGAACAACATAGATAGAATCTGTAACCTCAATACCAATCTGAGAGAGGGGGGAACCGATGGGACCCATGGAATAAGGAATGATGTACATTGTTCTGCCCTTGTAGCTGCCGCGAGCAATATCAAAGAGCATCTCATATGCCTTCTGGGGATCCATCCAGTTGTTTGTGGGACCTGCGTCCTCCTCGTTCTTGGAGCAGATGAAAGTTCTACCCTCAACACGAGCAACATCGTTTACTGCTGTACGATGGAGATAGCAACCGGGAAGCTTCTCCTGGTTGAGCTTAATCATCTCGCCTGTCTCGCAAGCCTGTGCACGCAGAGTCTCAAGCTGATCCTCTGTGCCGTCAATCCATACTACCTCATCGGGAGTAAGGAGAGCCTTCATTTCGTCAAGCCAAGCAAGAATTGATTTGTTGTTTGTCATATTGGAAAACTCCTTTCGGTGGATTTACTTAAATTTGGCCCAAAACCATATATATTGTATCACAAAAGCCTATGTATATCAATATGTTTTTTGTTATATAATTGTTAATTCTTTGGCATTTTTATGTTTATTTGTACAATTACCGATAGTCTATGGGAAGGGTCGCAACCGCATTGAGGTCTGTACTTGCGATGTTTTTGTCCAGGAACTCATAGTATCCTTGGGAGCCTACCATAGCGGCATTGTCTCCGCATAAACTCACATCAGGTACATAAAGCTTCAGTCCCTTCTCTTTGCAGATACGCTCAAGCTCTCTGCGCAGAAGTCTGTTGGCAGATACGCCACCTGCGGCAACAATAGTGCTCACCCCAAGCTCCTCAGCCGCTCTGAACAGATTATCTGTCAGGCACTCAACAACCGCTCTGCGAAATGATGCACACAAGTCCTCCTTACACAAGGTCTCTCCCTTCTGCTGAGCATTGTGAATAAGGTTAATCACAGCTGTCTTGAGTCCCGAGAAACTGAAGTCATAGGGAGCATCAGCCACAGTGGGATGCGGCAGAGTATAGGCATTGGGATCGCCATCCTCGGCCACCCTGTCAAGCTCTATTCCACCGGGATATGGCATTCCCATGGTACGTGCAGCTTTATCAAACGCCTCACCTGCAGCATCGTCTCTGGTTGCGCCGATTATCCTCATCTTTGTGTAATCCTCAACCATGACAATATGACTATGGCCTCCCGATACCACAAGACACAGGAACGGAGGCTTCAGGTCAGGATGGGTGATATAGTTGGCAGCAATATGAGAGCGCAGATGATGTACAGGCACCAAAGGTTTGCCTGTCGCAAGAGACAGTCCCTTGGCAAAATTCACACCCACAAGCAACGCACCGATAAGTCCCGGCGCAAAGGTAACTGCCAGGGCATCAATATCGTCAAGAGTAAGTCCTGCCTCAGAGAGTGCCTCTCTTACCACAGAAGAGATAGATTCAGCATGACGGCGAGAAGCTATCTCAGGCACAACCCCTCCGTAGAGTCTGTGCTCCTCAACCTGAGACGCAATAACAGATGACAGCACCTTACGTCCGTCTTCCACAACAGCGGCAGCGGTCTCGTCACAAGAGGATTCTATTGAAAGTATCTTCATACACATTCACCTTTCCCGTATATTTCGGGGACATTTGAGAGGGTCAGTTTATGACTTTTCTCTTCAGCCCGAAACTCCCTCATTATAATATATATTATACCATAATTGTCAACCCGAAAACAATATCGGAGTAACAAATATATTTTTACAGAAAAAAGTAGATTTTGGCGATACAGGATGATATAATAATAAAAACATGATCAAAGGATGTGTTATAGATGTTAAAAATGCTCCCCGAAAAAATCAAAGAAACCACAAAAAGCTTCAAGCGCAGTATCATCATCATGGATCTTGCTATGCTCGTACTTGGAATACTGATGGTTATCTTCAGCCATGAGGCAGGCAAGCTTATCTGTATAACAGTAGGAATACTCATGATACTTATGGGTGTTGTACGACTCATCAAGTATTTTACAAAAGACAGCAGAATGCCCTTCGGCTCCTTTGGACTTGCACAGGGCGCAGCTCTGTTGGGATTCGGAATCTTCTTTGTAGCTTGTCCCGAGCTGCTTCAGACTTTCCTGGGTGTGTCCCTGGGAATCATCCTCATAGTCTGCGGAATTATGAAACTCCAGTATGTTGGCGACGCAATCAAACTCAAGTCCAAAATGTGGCCTGTGTCTCTTCTTGGAACCATCGCCTCTGTCACAATGGGTATCATCACTCTCTTCAACACGGATCAGGGTTGGATCATCCTCTTCATTGGCATCGCCCTCATTGTCAACAGCGTATGGGATATTCTGTCCGTATTCATTCTGTCAAAGAATGTTGAGGACTACACAGAACGCCTTGAGCAGGCAATGAAGAACGATAAGTAATTTTTCCAAAGCAAAGCACACCCTACATAACACATAAAACATACAGAGCAGGCCTGCAACACACAGACCTGCTCTGTTTTTTTGTACACAAAAGCCTGCCTGTATGAATGAAAACTCACTCAAACAGGCAGGCTCTGATTTACTTTATCACACTGTATCAGCCGTTGTTATCTGCAAACTGGCTGTTGTACAGCTTTGCATAGAGGCCATCCTTGGCCATAAGGGTCTCGTGATTACCAACCTCAAGAATATCTCCATCCTGCATATAGAGGATGTTCTCTGAATCCTTGATGGTAGACAGACGATGAGCGATAACAAAGGAAGTTCTGCCCTTCATCATCTCTGCCATAGCAGTCTGGATGAGCACCTCAGTACGTGTATCAACAGAAGAAGTTGCCTCGTCCAGAATGAAGATGGGGGGATCACTGAGCATTGCTCGGGCGATGGTAATAAGCTGACGCTGACCCTGAGCAATATTGGAGGCACCCTCCTGAAGTACAAAGTTATATCCTCCGGGCAGAGTGCGGATAAACGCATCTGCACGAGCCTTCTTTGCAGCTTCGATAACTTCCTCGTCGGTAGCATCCAGCTTGCCGTAACGGATGTTCTCCATAATGGTTCCGTTATACAGCCATGTATCCTGCAGAACCATTCCGAAGATCTCACGTAGGCGGGATCGCTTCATGTCCCTGATATCTACTCCGTCAATGCGGATTGCGCCGCCCTTTACATCATAGAATCTCATTATCAGGTTGACCAGAGTACTCTTACCTGCACCGGTGGGACCGACGATAGCGGTCTTCTCTCCTGCTCCGATGGTAATATCCAAGTCATGAATAAGAGTTCTGTGAGGCAGATATCCAAATTTGATATGATCAAACTCAACCTGACCCTTAAGCTGTGCGGGGAACTTATCGTTATCAGCATCAGAGACCTCCTCTTTCTCATCAAGGAACTCAAAGATTCTTGCGGAAGAAGAAGCTGTTGACTGGATAATATTTGTAATCTGCATAACCTGAGTCAGAGGCTGTGAGAACTGTCTCAGATACTGAGTGAATGACTGAATCATACCGATGGACAGTCCGCCAAGTATAGCAAGCAACGCACCTGCAAAGCACACAAGTGCATAACCCAGGTTTGTCATATTCTGCATGATGGGAGTCAGGGTTCCTGCCAGGAACTGGCCGTCTCTGGATGCATCGTGAAGCTCCTGATTGGTCAGCTCGAAGTTCTCGATAACCTGCTCTTCCTTGCCGAAGACAGTAACCACGTTGTGACCGCCGTAGTACTCCTCAACAAAGCCGTTGAGCTCGCCTGTCTTCTGCTGCTGAACATTGAACTTCTGCTGAGATTTGCGAGCGATTTTGGAGGCAATGTAAAGTGCCACAGGCACCACAGCCAAACCGATAACCGCCAGCAGACCGCTGATGCTTACCATAATAGATACAACGATGACGATTGTAAACACCGCATTGAGCACCTGATAGATGCTCTGCTGGAGAGAGTTTGACACGGTATCAACATCATTGGTAACACGGCTGAGGATATCGCCGTATGCGTTTGTGTCGTAGTAATTGAGAGGGAGTCTGGAAAGCTTGCTTTCGATACTCTTTCTCAGGTCAAATATAGTGTTCTCTGTAACAGATACGATTAGCCATGTTCCGATATACGAAAACAATGCATTCATACCATAAGCCAGTCCCATCATCAGAAGAAAACGAAGGAATGACATTCCTGCCTTCTCTCCTGTGAAGATGGCTGCCAGAGAGTTGGTTGCATTACCCATAAACAGAGGTGCCAGAGAGTTGGCAACTGCTGCCATAAGGATAAAGATTATTGCAAAAACGAATCTGCCGCGATAAGGCTTTGTGTAAGAGAACAGACGTCTGTATACACCCATGTTGCCGGAGGATTTCTTCTTGTTTTTCATCGATCCATATCCTCCTCGCTCATCTGAGATTTTACAATTTCCTGATATACATCACAGGACTTGAGGAGTTCATCGTGAGTACCCATACCCACAACCTCACCATTCTCTACTACTATGATACGGTCTGCTTCCATAATAGTACTGATACGCTGAGCAATAATCACAACGGTAGCATTATCGGTCTCCTTTGCAAGAGCGCTGCGCAACGCCTTGTCGGTCTTGAAGTCAAGAGCCGAGAAACTATCGTCGAATACATATATTTCAGGCTTGCGTACAACAGCTCTGGCAATGGCCAGTCTCTGGCGCTGTCCGCCTGATACGTTTGTTCCTCCCTGAGAGATAGGAGAATCAAAGCCCTCCTCCTTCTTCATAATGAAGTCGATGGACTGAGCAATCTTTGCTGCTTCCTCAATCCTGTCCTCGTCGGCATTATCGTCACCGAAAGCAATATTGCTGTCGATGGTACCGCTGAACAGGACGGCCTTCTGGGGTACAAATCCGATCTTCTCCCTGAGAACCTTCAGGTCATAATCACGGACATCGATTCCATCAACAAGAACCTGACCCTCAGTAACATCGTAAAGTCTGGGGATGAGGTTTACGATGGTAGACTTGCCCATACCTGTACCGCCGATGATAGCTGTTGTCTCGCCGGGCTTTGCCTCAAAGGACAGACCGCGAATAGCAGGAACATCTGCTCCGGGATATGTAAAGGAAACATCCTTGAATGTAAGGTAGCCTTTCATCTCTGTGTTGTCGCGAGGCTCATCGGTATTCTCGACAACAGATTCGGTCTCAAGAACCTCCTGTGCACGTGCTGCAGAGGTAGCGGCACGAGGCAGCATAAGGAATACCATTGTCAGCATGATAACAGCCATCATAATCTGCATAATATACTGTATGATAGCCATTACCTCTCCTATTGTATAGTCAACACCCTTGTTGACAAACTGGTTAGCAGCCATAAGCATAACCATAGCTGCAGTAAAGGACAGAATTATTGTGAGCAGAGGCAGCACACTGTTTGTTGTGCGCTGGAGTCTCTTGTTGGTCTTGCTGTAGTCCTGATTGATGCGAGAGAACTTGTCGCTCTCAAACTCAGATGTACCGAATGCGCGGATTACACGAACACCGGTGAGCTTCTCTCTCATAACCAGATTAATACGGTCAATCTTCAGCTGGATGCTCTGGGACAGAGGAATTGCAACCTTGCCGATAATGGTGAGTACAATTGCCATCAGCGGAATGGATACTACCAGAATACCTGAAAGGCTGGGGCTGCTGGAAATAGCCAGAGCAATTCCACAGATACACATAACAGGTGCCTGAATAGCGATTCTCAGACATTGATTGAGGAAGTTCTGAACCTGATTGATATCGTTGTTGGTTCTTGTGATAAGAGAAGAGGTTGAGAACCTGTCAATCTCTGTCTGGGAGAAATACTGCACCTTGGTGAATATTTTTGTGCGGAGATTTCTGCCTACTCCCATTGACACCGAAGCAGATGCACGGCTTGTGATTACTCCGCAGAATATAGCAACCGCCACAAGCACAAGCATAAGTCCGAACACCTCGAACACCAACAGCATATTCTGCTGAGGGATAGCCTTATCAATGAGAATTGTCATCAGTGTAGGAAGTCCGAGAGTACACAGGGTTGTGCACAAAACTGTGAAAACAATGACGAAAAGCTCTTTCTTGAAATTCGCCAGTTCCTTAAATACACATTTCAATTCCGTCTTTCCCCCTTAATCCTCTGTCTCAAAAGCTGTGAAGATAAGACGGACACCATAGAAGATAAGGAAGAATCCGATAAGCTCACCGATAAGCTGAGCAACAAATACGGGATGCAAGCATCCGTACAGTGCAATCAGCAGGGTGAGGATTCCCCATATCAGCGTCCATATCCACATCTTTGATGTGCTGCTCTTGTGAGCTTTTATTGATTTGATTATGGAGTCGATTCCGCTGAACACAAGCCAGCCGCAGAACATATAAAGTATGGTCAGGTCAAGCATTGTTCTGCCAACTACGGAAAAAGCCAGAAGCACAGAAAGCACTGCTGCACATATGCCGCAGATAAATCCTGTAACTCCCAGAGCTGCCTGAGAGGCAGGTTTCTTGCTGTCTTTGGATCCTGTGAAGTAGTCAAATATTGCACAGACACCCCATGCTCCCAACAAGATAGTGATAAGCCATCCTACATGGAGAAAGTTTACGCCGGGAAACATGATGCAATACAATGATCCAAAGATGGCAAACACGCCAAGGATACAGTTGAAAACCTTCATTGTTTTACCCACTTTCTGAAATAATATTATCCGAATATTTCTTTATAGTCTGATCTTGCTTTTCTGATGATTTCCAGCGCAGCTTCTCTGCCACGAACTTCGTTGACAGAAGTGTTCTTGTTCTCGAGGTTTTTGTAGACTGAGAAGAAGTGCTTCATCTCATCAAAAATATGAGCAGGCAACTCAGAAATATCAGTGTACTGATTGTAGCTGGGGTCTGTGAATGGGATTGCAATAATCTTATCATCAGCCCTGCCGTTATCCATCATGGTGATTACACCAATGGGATAGGAACGAACAAGTGTCAGAGGCTCCAGGGGCTCTGCACAAAGCAAAAGCACATCAAGTGGATCCTCGTCCTCACCGTATGTCTTGGGAATAAAGCCATAGTTTGCAGGATACTGGGTTGATGTATACAGTATTCTGTCAAGCATTATATATCCTGTTTCTTTGTCAAGCTCATACTTGGTTTTACTTCCCTTAGATATCTCGATAACACAGATAAAATCCTCGGGTTTGATTCTTTTGGCGGCTACATCATGCCATATATTCGCCATAATAATACCTCCTCACCATAAATTAAATTTTATTGTAACATAATTTGGCAAAAATTGCAACAAACCATCTATACCTCAGAAGCTGTCTTGCTCCACATCTGACGACTCCATTTTCCCTTAAACCAATATATGAGGAAGGAACAGAAGAGCATTAGATTGTGCAGTATCATACAGGCCCATGCAGCCACCAGACCAAGCCCGAAAAACTCTATGCAAATAAAGGTTCCGAGTATACGTATCCCCCACATTCCGAAAATATTGAAGACAAAGGGAACCATGGTTTTTCCCATTCCCTGAAGCATACCTTCAATTATTATAGAGATTCCGTAGAAGGGCTCTGATACAGCAACCATTCGCAAAACAATTGCACCAAGTCTGATCACCTTTGTATCTTTGCTGAACAGGCCCATCATATCCGGAGCAAACGCAAACAGTAATGCCCCTGAAACCACCATAAGAGCGGCTTCGATGATTATCATCAGCCGAGCCAGCTTCTTCAGGCCCTTTCTGTCCTTTGCCCCAAGAGCATTTCCTGCAAGGGTTGCTGCCGCAGCCTGCATACCATATCCCGGAATATAGAAGGCAGATTCAACAGTATTTGCAATAGTGTGAGCCGCCATAGATAACTCTCCGAGAGAATTAATCATTGATGCAAAAGCAACGTAGCCGAAGGATGTTGTAAACCGCTGACACATATTTGGCACAGCAACCTTCATACAAGGAGAAAGGATACTGACATCGGGTTTTATGCTGTAGCCCTTAGGTGATATTTTCGGGTGCCTGTAGATTAAAACAGTCATACAGATTCCGCCCACTGTGAAGGCCGCTGCACTGGCAAGTGCTGCTCCTTCTATCCCCATTCCTGCACCAAACAAAGTCAGCTTAACAGAAAACAGACTGACCGCCCTTGTGGGATAAATAAGCAGGAAATTGAGAATCACATTAATAAGATTTACAAGAACACCTACACGCATGGGGGTCTTGCTGTCCCCGGCAGAGCGGAGAACTGTTCCAAATATTATGATAGCTGCACGAGGAATCATAGGCGCATACAAAATCAGAAAGTATCTGGAAGCCATATCACACAATCTCTCGTCCACCTGCATCCACACAGGCACAAAAGGGCTGAGTGTTGTAGTCAGAATGGTAAAGGCCACACCGGACACAAGTACTGCAAACACCGCCTGGGCAGAGGCTTTTCTTGCAATCTCATCCTGTCCAGCTCCGAAACTTCTGGATATAAAGGACAGAAAGCCGACACCCAACGCCGATAAAGTGGTGAGTATCAGCCAGTTGATTGTTGCAGTGGAGCCTACTGCCGCCACTGCATCCGTGCCAAGAGTTCCAACCATAGCTGTATCTATGTACTGTACAGCTGTCTGCATCAATTCTTCAATCATAGTAGGCCATGCAAGAGCAATAATCGTTCCTGCCAGTCCCCACCTTGTTTTTGTTTTCTTATCTTTTATCATAAAGAATCCTACCTGTCCACTAATTACCAACACCAATATTATACAGTTACACAGAGCAGGTTTCAAGACAAAAAACTGCGGCACAGCCGAAGCTATGCCGCAGTATCTGTTATTAAGTATTACTCAACATAAACCGTTCTTGTCTGTCCTACTGTGGAATCAGTTGTGAGCATTGCCAGATGCTTCTGAATCTCTGTGGCATCCTTGACATTGATGTCACCATTCTCGTTGGCGTCTGCTGCATAGGCGCTGAATGTGCCTGTCTCCAGCGAAGCCACGTGCTTCTGGATAGTTGTTGCATCCTTGACGTTTACAAGTCCGCTGCAATCTGCGTCACCTACAATATAGACCACAGGCTCAGCAGTGATCTCATCACCTGTGATGATAATATTATTGATAACCAGCTCTCCGCCTGTGGGATCGTCAGCTGTGGAGCCTCCGCTTACTGTTACATCGGATACAGCATAAAGTCTCAGGATTACGCTATCCTTGTTTGCAACCTCTGCGGGAAGAGCCAGATCATCAAAGTATACTATAGGCTGCTTTCTGTCATTGAGGGCAATAGTATAGGATGCGCCTTCCACATCAGTAAAGGTCTCTCCGTCAAAGGAGTAAGCAAGCTGCCATGAAGCAGGACACTTCTTGCTTCCTGCGCTGGTGAGAGATATGGCAATATTCTCATATCCTGCAGTTGACAGAGTCACCTGAACATAGGGATCATCTCCCCAGGGATTCTTGCTGCCTGCTGTCACCAGAGGAACAACCTCTGCACCTGTACCATACTCAGCAGCTGACCACTCCAAAGCTCTGTAGCCGTCGGAGTTAACAGATGCAACGAGCATTCCCTCGCCTGTTGTAGCAACATATCCTGACTTGTCACCATACTCGGTGAGCTTCTCTCCAACGGTCTTGCCTGTGGAGTTGAAGACCCATGCAGAGATAGTATTGTCAGGCAGGGTGGGCTGTATGGAAGGATCAAAGGGAGGCTCATCCTTGGGGGTCTCGGGAACCTTATCTCCCTCAACGTAGTAGTCCTTCCACTCGTTGCTGATCCATGCAGCACGACTTGTGAGCCAGTCGGTCATATAATCGAACTGACCATCAAAGGTGTACTGATCATAACGTGTAGCAGAAGAATCCACCTTATATGTAAGGGTTTCGTAATCGAATGTAGCCTTTGTGATCTGAGAGTGGTCTGCTACCCAACCGGTATTTGTCAGCAGCTCCCACTTCATGTAGTTCATATCGGCACTCTCATCCAGAGCGTCAAAATAAAGATCCTGAGAAAGAATCTCTGTATCTGCACTACCCTGTCCTGCGAATACATTGATGGCAGGAACAAACTTCTTGAACCAGATGGTCTTTGCAGCATCCATAATAGTATCGTTCTGTGTGCAGAAGTAGGTGAAGTTCTGGTTGCCGCTCTTGTACTTACACCACCATCCTGAATACTTGGTGTAGTCGTTTACTCTCATACCCTCCAGGTCGGAGCGTACTCCGTTGGCGTTACCGATGGAGTTATCGAAATCCCAGACAGGAGAAGCGAAGAACTTGTAGTTACCGCTCTCGTCAGGCATATAGCAAAGATACCAGGAGTGTGTATCCCAGTTCTTGCCTACCTCCTGAATAAGATAAGCCTTGGCAAAGGAATCTATATCCAGATAGTCGCTCATGTTTGCGGAGTTGTTCTTCAGTGCGTTGCACATCTGGTCAAACTTGGTCTTTGCATAGGACTTGACCTCGTTGTAATAAGGATCATCCTTCTCAAGCTCAGGGTTCTTGATACAAACAGGAATACCGGAGTTTGTGTCGGTATAGAAATCCTCAGCAGCAGGAATCTCAATGAGCATTGAGAAATCCTCTTTCAGGCTGCCGTCATCGTTCAGATGACCTTCCTCATCCATATCGGTGATGAGGTTATCTGAACCGGGATCAATTTTCTGTGTCATCTGATACTGTCCCACATACACTCCGTCAACATAGAAGTCAACAAAGCGGGAATCGCAGGAATAAGGCAGCTCAACAGCATCTCCCAGATCATAGAGCACGCGGTTTCTTGCCATGGCTGCATCCTGGAAGTTTGCAAGCAGAGAGTACTTCTTTGTGGGCTGCATATCACCTACAGTAACTGTGGACTTGAAGTTTACATTGAAAGGCTTTTTATCTGCTGCCCAGGTAGTATTACCTCTGCCCTTGATTTTCTTGAGGTCTGTATTTTCAACCGTACCATCTGCGTTAACAATTGCCGCATATGCAGAAGCCTCGTTGGATTTGTCAGCTGTCAGGTAATCCCACAGATCTCCGTCAACAGAGCCGTCGTTGTTTACAAACAGAGCAGCCTCTGCGCCAGAGTGCATAAACTTCAGATTATACTTTGCAGCACCGCTGACTGAGTAGGTAGTATCAAGGCTGTAGTCAAACACCTTGACCTCACCGGGATTAATGGTAAACTGACCGATGGTAACGGGTGCAGAGTGTGTGCTGTAAAGCTCAACCTGAGCATCCGATGCACCTGAGGGCAGGAAGAAATAATATGTACTTCCCACCTTCTCTGCCATCATCCACGCATCCATATCAACAGCACCATCAACTACTGCGTGAGCATAGAGGTTATTCTCTCTTGCACCGTTGAATCTTGTGCCACCAATCATAATGCTGTCGGTTACAACAGCCTTTGCGGCAACCTTGTCGCTACCGTTATAGTAGGCAGTGATCACACCCTTGAGAACAGTGTAAACATCATCTGTGGTGATTTCGCATGTATCCTCAGTTGAATACAGCTCATCGTTTACATATATCTCATAGGCATATCTGACATCTGCATCAATAGCATCCTTGTATGTCAGAGCTACTCCGTAAGTAGGAGTATCCGCTCCGGGCATAGCTGTCACAGAAAACTCAGCTTCCAGTTCATAGTCATAAAACTCAGAAACTTCAATAGAACCCGAGCCCTCTGCCTCGTGGTTATAGTCTGTGATAACTACTGTATTGTAGCCATTCAGATAATCTGCATAAGTAAGCTCTACGGAGTGATTCCACAGGTTCTCCGCGCTGCCTCTCCAGAATCTGAGAGTCTGTGCACCTGCATCCTCCTCTGTGACAACGTACTTATACACGCAGTCCTTCAGCTTATCTGTAACAAGACGAGGATCAAAACGAGCGGTGTCATTACCAATGACAACTGTCTCTTTCTCACCTGAGTCATAGCGGGTGTTTGCTGTGAAGTTAACATACAGCATAGACTCCACCACGCCGAAGCCTGTGTTTGCCTGGCCGGTGTACCACTGGGGCATAGAGCTGTAATCAACATAGATAACATCTCCTGCTTTGTATCCGTCAGCTGCAAATACAGGCAGAGCCGTAATCACAGCACCCATAAGGGACAGAACAACCAGAAGTATCGCCAGTAATCGGTTTATGTTCTTTCTCATCAAAAGCACCTCCGGAGCTTAGTATTCATATACATTATACAATAACAGCTTTATTCATTACTATTCGCATAATGGACAAAAGAAAATGTTGGCTTTTGTGCATTTCATTGTATACAACGAGATTATAAGATAAATATATCAAAAAGTCGGGAAAGCCACGTTATTGCGTGTTTCTCCCGACTTTAGCGTATGATAAATATTAAGCATTTCTGACAAAATTCAGAAGACTCTGACGTATGTACTCGATGTTGGACTTGTCACAGACAGTGTCCCTGTTCGTATGGATTCTGTTCATATAAAGGCCAAAGAGCCTGTTGCGCTTGAGCGCTGCCAAAGCTACACTCTGAGGAAAACCTGCCTGGTCGGAGGGATAGAGTGTTGTGGATGACTTTTCAAAATGAAGGGTTTTGCGCTCTTCTTCCCCAAAGGATGCACGAAGAGTTTCTCCATAACTTTCACGAGCAGGCTTGTTCTCAACAATGAGAATATGGTCTCCGTCACCTACACAATCCAGATTAACAAGCAGTTTATCTGTTATCTCTTTCTTGTGTATTTTTCTGAAATATGAAGACCCCAGCAAGCCGTTCTCCTCATTATCAAAGAACACAAAAGCACATTTCTCTCTGTCTTGTGCTGTCATACTGCACATCATCTCGTAAAGGGCAACAACACCTGATGTGTTATCATTTGCTGTGTGTTTGTTTGGGGGTCCCAGAAAAAACACTCCGATAAACAAGGCGAAGAATACCAAGAGAGAACCGTAATACATAATCAGGAAGTTATCCGTAAACATACCAATCAATACATTGGACAGCACCAGAACAAAAAGAAAAGGTACTGTAATCAACAGGCTGTACAGTATAGTTACAATGATATTCCTCGGCATAATAAGGTTAGGAAAAGGAAGTCGCGCACAGGTATCATAGTGAGCAGAAAAAATCACTTTCGCTGTGCTTACATCTCCTATAATAATATTGCGGTTTTTGATAAAGCCACCCTGCTCTACCCTTGCCTCAGGGAAGTTATTACAAATATAATCTATATATCTTGTTTTCTGTTTTTTTGTTTTTCTGACCTGATAATCTTCAAGTATGGTTTCTGATATTCTGAACATTTTGCACCTCTTTTTTTCAGTCTTTTTTTAAGAATCTGAGTCTGTCCGCAAGAATAATCAAAGCCCCGACACTACATCATATCGGGGCCTATATTATCAGAAAAGATTCTTGATTGCGCCGAGAATAGTAAATCCGTCCGCAAAGGAGAATGTGAGTATACCCATAACAAACAAAAATCCGATTATCACAGGCAATACATAGGTTATATAGGGTCTCATCCATGACTTCAGCTTCATGCCTTTTCCTGTATTTGCCTCTGCCTCAAAGTTGTCATATCCCCAACCGTGCTTTGAAACACAGAACAGAGAATAGCAAAGGGCACCCAAAGGAAGCACACAGTTGCTGACGATAAAGTCCTCCAGATCCAGAATGCTTGATGCCTGACCAAAGGGCTTGATACCTGACAACAGATTGAAACCCAGAGCACAGGGCACTGACAGTACAAACACCACCGCCATACATATGAGGCAGGTTTTGACTCTTGTCATACCTGTAAGTTCTCTGATGCATGCAACTATATTTTCAAATACAGCAATAATGGTCGACATGGCTGCAAAGAACATAAAGAGGAAAAACACCGACCCCCAGATTCTGCCGCCTGCCATGTTATTGAACACTCTTGCCATAGCCTCAAACAGCAAGCTGGGACCTACTGCAGGTTCTACATCAAAAGTAAAGCAAGCAGGAAAAATAATAAATCCTGCGACTACTGCAACAAAAGTATCCAGCAAAAGTATATTAACAGATTCTCCGACGAGAGACCGCTCCTTGCCAATGTAGCTGCCGAATATTGCCATCGAACCCATACCGAGGCTCAGAGTAAAGAACGCCTGATTCATCGCACTGACCACAACATTTCCGTTGAGTTTTGACAGGTCAGGCTTCAGATAAAAACTCAGGCCTTCCTTTGCACCGGGGAGTCTGAAGCTATTTATGGCAAGAACAACCATCAATGCAAGAAGTACGATCATCATATACTTTGTAACACGCTCTACTCCCGACTGAAGTCCGAAGCAAAGGATAACAAAGCCAATCACAACAACAATAGCCATAAACCCAACCATAACCACCGGGTCTGACAGCATATTGCCAAACAACTCTCCTGCTTGTGTGTCGGTGATTCCTGTCATCTCTCCTGACACAAACCCCACGAAATACCGCAGGATCCAGCCTGTAACCGAAGTGTAGAACATAACAAGAATAAAATTTGCAATCAAGGCAACATATCCATGAATATGCCACTTCTGCCCGGGCTTCTCAAGCTTCTTATATAAACTGACAGGACTACACTGTGCCGCTCTGCCTAGAGAAAACTCCATGACCATAACAGGAAGACCAAGAAGGAAAAGGAAAATAAAATACAAAAGTACAAATATTCCTCCACCATTGCTGCCCGCCATCCAAGGGAATTTCCATACATTTCCCACTCCTATGGCACAGCCTGCGCTGAGCAATATAAAACCCAGTCGGCTGCCAAGTCTTTCTCTCTGCATTTACACCAGTCCTCTCCTGTTCAGACTCAATTCACATGTATATCCAAATCTCGTATAAAACAAAACTGAATCCTACAAATTATATTATCATTACCCCCTGATGTCAATATACGGAGCATCAAAAAAGGCTTTCGCAAAACGAAAGCCTTATGCTGAAATCAATATAAATGATGATATAGTCAGAACAATCAAAAATCCGAAATTAAAGATTGAGAAAAGCCTCAGGTATCCACCCGTTTTTCCGGGATTGTGCTTTGTATATTCCCGGAAAGTTATGAGGCTTGCCAGCGAAGCAATCAAAGTTCCTGTTCCGCCGATATTCACACCAATCAGGAGTTCCCTGTAATTATCAGTAAACTGAGAGAGCAATATTGCAGATGGAACGTTACTGATAAACTGACAGGAAAGCACTGAGAACAGCAGGGTGCTTTTCTCCATCAGAAAAGACATAATATTCTTAATCATATCGATTCTGGCCATATTGCCTGCAAAAACAAAGGAGAACACAAAGGTCAGAAGCAGAGGGTAATCCACCTTTTTCAGAGCATCTCTGTCAGCAAAAAACAGCACAGACGGAACAACAATAAGTCCGATCCAGTATGGTATACCTCTGAACACAATGGCTATAGAAAGAGCAAACAACACAAGATACAGCGCTGTTCTTCCCTTGGGGAGTTTTCTGTCAACAGGGCTTATTGTCAGGGGTTCGGGCTTTATAAAAACAACACAACAAATCGTAATCAGCAGCACAGAAATCATAAAAGGGACTGCCATTATACTCATAAACTCCAGAGTCGGAATGTTGTATTTTGTATACAGATAAAGGTTCTGAGGATTACCGAAGGGAGTCAGCATACCTCCAAGATTCGCAGCAATATTCTGAAGTATAAAGGTTACTGCCATGTACTTCTGCTTTTCTGTTGCTGTCAACGCAAAGTATCCCAGCGGCAAAAATGTCAGCAATGCCATATCGTTGGCAATAAGCATAGACCCGATGAAAGTTATGTACACAAGAGCCAGCACCGCCATACGGGCTGTGCGAAAACAAATAACTATCTTCTCAGCAATAGTATAGAAGAAACGAATATTCTTCAGTGCACAAACCACTGCCAGCACAGTAAAAAGGCAGGTCAGAGTCTTCAGGTCAAAATAGTCAAGATACTGAGCATCCACCGGAACAAAGAACATAGTCACTGCAGCCGCAGCAAAAGCTATGCACATAACTGCATTCTTCTTAACAAAATCCAACCAATCAAATACAAGCTTTGACTTTGCTTTCTTGTAAATACGCTTTGGTATTGCAACAGCTCTCATGATAGTCCTCCTTCCGCCTGCTTACTTGCCCTTAGGCACACCAAAATATTTTATCTCATAAAACCGCAAATGTCAACGATATTCAAAAAGATAATTTTAGCATAAAGAACATAAAATATTATCATCAAATCACTCTAATTGGAAGATAAATGACTTTAAAATTATCCTGTCTTATGGTATAATATTCAGAAATCGTACAGAGGATATGCTGCTGTATCAGCTGCATTCTGAACCCGACTATATCACCTAAGGAGGATATGAAAATGAAAAAAGAAACAAAAGTAATCTGGGGAATAGTTTTAGTTATCGCAGGTGCCCTGTTCGGTCTTAACGCGCTGAACATAACCGACATCGATATATTCTTTGACGGATGGTGGACACTTATCATCATGATTCCCTGTGCCATCGGTTTATTTACCGAAAGAGACAAGACAGGCAACCTTATCGGACTTGCTGTTGGTGCAATTCTGTTACTGTGTTGTCAGGATATCCTGAGCTTCACAACTATCTGGAGCCTGCTCATTCCCGTCATCATCATTATCATTGGTGCAAAGATGGTATTTAGCGGATTCTTCGGCAACAAAGCAAACGATTTCGTTGCAAATATGAAGCAGAACGGCTACAACCCCCGCGTAGGATGCGCAACCTTCTCAAGCTGCAACATGAACTACGACAACGAAGTGTTTGAGGGTGCACAGCTCACCGCTACCTTCGGCGGAGTAAAATGCGACCTGCGCAATGCTATCATCACCAAGGACTGCGGTATTGAGGTCTCTGCTGTATTCGGCGGAATTGATATTATTGTTCCTTCAAATGTTAACGTAAAGGTCAGCTCAAACAGCATCTTCGGCGGAATTTCAAACAAAACTTCCGTTCACAAGGATGCTCCAACAATCTACGTCAGCGGTACCTGCCTGTTTGGAGGAGTTGAAATCAAATGACCTCATCTCAGAAAGTAATCAGATACTGCGCAATCGCACTGGCAATTTTCCTTGCTGTAGGCATCATCGGCGGAATACTGAACGCAATCGATCTTCTGATGGGACTGGGTTCAAATGATGCTGTTCTGGAGGATTTGAAGACATACGAAGTCTCCTCCGATGTAACCTCTCTGGAGGTACTGGTCAGCGCTTCTGACTTCTACATAAAAGAGGGCGATGAGATATCTGTCGAGAGTAACCTGAAGAATCTCGAAGTCAGAGAAAAAAACAATAAGCTAATAATAGAAGACAAGACCAAGATAACCACCTCGTTTGAGAACGCTGTGCTTATTCTCTACGTCCCCGATACAGCATGGGAAGAAGCAATCATAACAGCAGGTGCAGGACGATTCACCGCAGAGACCCTGTGTGCAGATACCCTCAAGCTTGAGCTGGGTGCAGGAGAAGTAAACATAAAGAACATCTCTGTCACCTCCAATACCAGAATCGAGGGCGGAGCAGGCGCAATCACAGTATCAGACGGAGAGCTCCACAACCTTGATATGAATATGGGAGTAGGACAGCTAAACCTGAGCTGTAGTGTCACAGGCGACGGCAAGCTGAACCTGGGAGTGGGAGAATCAAACATTACTCTGCTCAATGAGGAAGATGACCTCTCTGTAAACGTCGAGAAGGGTCTTGGTAACCTTAACGTCAACGGAAAAGATCTCAGCAAATACTCCACAGACAACAACAGCAAAGACTCCCTCGAAATCCACGGAGGTGTCGGAGCTATCAACCTGAAAACTTCAGAAGGAAACAACAAATGATATTAGAACTGAAAAATATTGAAAAAAACTTTGGAGACAAACAAGTCCTCAAAGGAGTATCATTCACCGCTGAAAGCGGAAAAGCCTTTGGACTTCTGGGCAGAAACGGAGCAGGAAAAACCACCTCTATCCGTATAATGATGGATGTTTTCCCGGCTACAAACGGACAGGTCCTCATTGATGGAAAGCCCATTGATTACAGCAAGGTTCAATTCGGATATCTTCCTGAGGAGCGAGGACTCTATCCCAAGAAGAAGATAATCGAACAGCTCACATACTTTGCGCAGCTCAAGGGCAAAAGCAAAAAAGAAGCAGTGGAAGCTGTGGACTACTGGCTTGACAGGCTGGGTATGTCCGAGTATCGGAACAAAAAGCTTGAGACCCTCTCAAAGGGAAACCAACAGAAGATACAGCTTATCACCGCTCTTGCCCATGACCCTCACATAGTTATTCTGGACGAACCTTTCTCCGGCCTGGATCCTGTCAACGCGCTGCTCCTTAAGGATATAGTAAAAGAAACTATATCAAAAGGAAAAATCGTTCTCTTCTCCAGCCATCAGATGAGCTACATCGAGGAATTCTGTGACAGTATCGCCATCATAAACGGTGGCCGCGTGGTGCTCACCGGTGATCTGCAGGAAATCAAACGCAACTATCCCAGAAACCGTCTGGTTGTTCGCTCCCCCCAGATTCAGCAGATCAAGAACGAGTCAGGTTATACCTGCGAAACAGGAGAAAACGGCGAGCTTATCATCACCCTCTCCTCTGCTGACGAAAAGGCTGTCACAATGCAGAAGCTGACATCAAAGTACGACATCGACGAAATCAAGGTATATGAACCATCTCTCAATGATATTTTCGTCGAGTATACAGAGAGTCAGATTTAAGGGAGGGAGCTACTATGAAACAATTCCGAAAAATCCTGGCATATGAGCTCAAAAACTACTTCACCAACAAAGTTTTTGTAGGCATTACTATTTTTCTGGTTATTGCAATTGCCGTGGTCATGTTCATTCCTCGTATTGTAGAATACTTTAATTCAGAGGAAAAAGCCGAAACCACCGAGAGCACAGCATCGGTTATGCTCATAAAGTCAGACTCTCAGGAGCAGGCAGACATTGTCACTCAGTATTTTGCTGCTGCCTTTCCTGAATACGAGGTAAAATCCACCACCGATGATCTTGACACCATCAAGCACTCAATCACAAATCAGGATGTGGAATGTGCCTTTGTAATGACAGGCCCCACAGAGTTCACCTACTATGTGAACAACCTGACAATGTATGATATGAACTGTGAGATAGCAACCGATGTTCTCAGGGATGTATACAGAGTCAACGCTATGCTTGAAAACGGAATGACCCTTGAGGAAACAACGGAAGTAATGAGCATAAATATAAATGCAGAAGTTGAGAGTCTCGGTAAAGACCAGATAGAAAACTTCTTCTATACCTATATTATGATCTTTGCCCTCTACATGGTAATACTGCTGTACGGACAGATGGTCACCACCAACGTGGCAACAGAAAAAAGCTCCAGAGCTATGGAGCTTCTTATCACAAGCGCAAAGCCTGTGGCAATGATGTTCGGTAAGGTGCTCTCCTCTTGTATTGCGGGCTTTATACAGCTATTGCTGGTATTCGGCTCTGCTGTGCTTTTCTTCAACCTGAACAAATCCCAGTGGGGAGACAATATGATAATCAACTCCCTGTTCAACATTCCCATGGAACTGCTTATCTATATGCTTGTATTCTTTGTTCTGGGATTCCTTATCTATGCATTCCTTTTTGGAGCCATTGGTTCCACAGCGACCAAACTGGAGGATATCAACACCTCAACTATGCCTCTGACGTTTATGTTCATCTTTGCATTCATCGTGGTTGTAACTGCTATGTCCTCAGGCTCTGTTGACAATACTCTGATGGTTGTCTGTTCATACGTTCCCTTCACCTCCCCCATGGCTATGTTCACACGAATTGCCATGAGTACTGTACCTTGGTATGAAATCGCTGCCTCCATTGCAATCCTCATCGGATCCACCATAGGCGTAGGCGTTCTCTCAGCCAAGATATATCGTGCAGGAGTTCTGATGTATGGTACAACACCCAAACTCAGCGCTATTCTGAAAGCTGTCTGGAAAGCATAACAACAAATCAAAAAGGCTTCACTTTTGTGAAGCCTTTCTTTTTTATTATTAATGACAAGATATCAACAAAAAAACAGGGGTGAGAAAAAAACAATCTCACCCCGTTTGTATTTTAGCTAATAAACCCGGTTATGCCCAGGGATCCTGTGACTTAGGAGTACGGATACCAACCATAATGAACTGCTCCCACAGGAACCATTTTCCGTCACCCTTCATTCTCAGCTTAAACTGTCTGGGACTGTCTGCTCCTCCGCTCTTAAGCCAAAGGGTCATATATCCTTCGCTTGCCGCAGAATGGGGATTGCTGGAAACCTCCACTGTATAGGGCTCCGTAGGAGAATAATCATTATCAGGGGTAGCTCCTTTGAAGTAAGAGAAAGGTACATACCACTGGCCATCGCGGAATCTTTCATCCAGAAATGCAATTTCTGCACCACTGAGAGGTCTTGGACCACGAAGGAAATTCAGCATTTCGATACCGGTTGCTTTGTCTGCACCGTAGGCGCAGAGTGCCAGCAAGGATAACGCAGCGGTCTTGAAGGGAGAATCCAGTGTTGCCTCAGGCAGTGCCTGAAGCTCTGCTACACTTTCGGGAAGCTTTGTGAATGTAAATGTTTCGGTCTTGTTTCCAATAGAGTTTACTGCTGAAGAAACAGCACTGTTTACAGCAGAGTTTGCTGCACTTTTCAGTTTATCAAAAATTCCCATAATAATACTCCTTTTATGGTCTGGTCTTATCGCATCCGAAACTGATTATTCTTTTCTGTATAATCAGTTGTCGTTCTTGGGCTTCTCTGTACGATTAACCTTGCGATACATATAGAGATCCTTCTTCTCTGTGAGCTTCATGCTATCCTTGCGGATGTACTCTGTTGCACCACTCTGGAAATTAACACTCTTCAGCTGGCCTCTCATAATTCCTGTTGTAATGAAAGCACCTGCGATGGAGATAATTGCAATAACTATGGGGTTGCTGAACAGTTCGATGATGAAGGACAGGCCGAAAACAACTATAGCCAGAGCAATCATAATTATGAAAGTGAGCAGCCAGTATTTTTTATTATCACAAGGAAGGTCACCTACCATTTTACCGGTCTGACCGTTCATAGCAAAAGTATACTTCTTGTCATTCCACTTTGTATTGAGCATCCATACAGGGTAGAGTGCATACTTTGCCTGAGCATTCTCCAGATTGATATATGTATGCTCTGTTGTAACTGAGTCATAGCCTGTAACAGTCTTCTTAAACTCTTCCTCTGTGCTGTAAGTAATACGCTCGTTGGCACGATTGATGCTGTCAGCCTCTGAAACATCATACTTATCTGCAAGATAACCTGCAAGGTATGCGGTCTGGAAAGGCACAGCATCTGAGAAATTATAAGGCTCAACAGACTCCATCAGGTCATCGGGCATCTTGCTGGAACCATCAACAGGAACTGTGTTGAATCCGATGTTACCACCACGCTTTACAGAATAGTACTTTGTTTCTACATAATTGTACTTATCATCGCTCCAACGTCTTTCTTTTGTAGCCTTGTAACGTATAGAAGCAGTAGCATCTGCATCAAAAAGCCAGAAGGGAACATAAACACCCTTGACTTCCTCGATATGGTTCTGATCTTTGAACACCTTGGGAAGAAGGATCTTTCCCTCGTAGTGCTTCTTGAGTCCTTCTACAGCAGCCTTCTTATCCTGCTTGAAAGGAATAACATAGTCAGGCTTAAGTTCACCCGAGAACTGACCCATAAGAACAATGGGGTTATCACAATAGGGACAAGATGTAGCTGCGGTTGTGTCGTCACCGATAATCTCGCCTCCACAGGATTTACACACGTAGGTCTTGAGCCCTGCTGTTTCGCCTTCTGCCCACTCCTGACCTGCACTTGTGTCCCAGTTCATATCGCTGGCCTGTTCATTCTCGAGCTGTGCATCATATTCCTCAAGAATCTCCATCTCAAACTCAGTGTCACAGAAAGGACACTTCATCTTCTGAATAGAGCTGTTAAACTCCAGAGCACCGCCACAGCATGGGCACTTGTATTCCTGTAATGTTGACAAAATAACCACTCCTTAATTATTCACATATAGTCACAGACCGATCCTTATAAATCATCGCAAGGTCCACAAAGAAGTCATATAACTCATCTTTGTAATCTCCTGAATCGGCAAATTTATCTGTTTCGTCTGCAAAATAAATTGTTGTTGTATTCTCAGTTTCATCCATCACCTGAAAGACAGTGGATTTGTTCTTGTGATGCTTCACATACTCGACGATATCGCACTTTTCTATAAGCTCCATAAGCTCTTCAAAACACTCTTCATCGACTAAACATCCTTCGATAACGATCTCATAGGGTTCGTTATCGAGCCGAACATCAGCGTCAAAAACAACCTCACCGTCCTCATTTCTCAGAAAAAAACTGTAGCATGCGCCATAATCCATATGACGCTGAGACAGGCTGACTCCAGTGATTCTGTTCTGATCATTGAAATCAGAAGGATACCTATAACCTGCACTGATTATTATTGCAAGCAATAAACCTATAAAAGACACTAAAAAATAAGGCATACGTCTCGTTTCCTCCTCTGATAAACAGAGGATAATATCTTCATATCATTATATTTCAAAAAAATGGTAGAAACTTACCAATTATCAGAATAACCTGATACAATTATCAGTTGGTTACATCAGCCTCGTCAAAGGTGTCTCCGCACTCGGGACAGAACTTGGGAGGATTGTGGGGATCTTCGGGAGTCCATCCACACTTGTCGCACTTGTAAAGAGGTGCGCCTGCAGGTTTCTTTGCGCCGCACTCGGGGCAGAACTTGCCCTGTGCTACTGTGCCGCATGCACAGGTCCAGCCGTTTACCTCGGGTTTCTTTGCTCCGCACTCGGGACAGAACTTGCCTGTTGCTGTAGCACCGCATGCACACTTCCAGCTGTTTGCTGCCTGAGGCTCGGGCTTCTTTGCTCCACACTCGGGACAGAACTTGCCTGTTGCCATAGCGCCGCATGCACACTTCCAGCCATCCTGAGCAGGTGCGGGTGCGGGTGCAGGTGCTGCCTGCTGAGCCTGCTGCTGCTGATTCATCTGGAAGAAGTTCTGTGCGTTCATTCCGCCGCCTGCGTTCATTGCCATGCCCATTCCCATGAAGCCCTGCATTGCTCCGCCTTCGTTCTTTGCTGCTGCACGCATTGCGTCTGCCTGTGCTCCAACCAGCTCTGCGCCTGCAAGTCCGGGATTCTGAAGTCTTGCGGTGTACTGTGCCTGCTTGAGCATCTCTGCATCCTCGGGGGGAAGTGTAACAGGGTTGAGGGCTACGGATACTACCTTAAGTCCGCGAAGCTC
>JAFTHZ010000001.1 GCA_017457155.1 Ruminococcus sp. | reverse complement strand
GTGTGCAAGAACATCGTGGCCTATCGTGAGGAGAACGGCAGATTCCAGTCCCGCTCCGAGCTGAAGAAGGTGCCGAAGCTTGGCTCCAAGGCCTTTGAGCAGTGTGCAGGATTCCTTCGCGTAACAGACGGAAAGGAAGCTTTGGACAGTACTGCTGTGCATCCCGAGTCCTACAAGGCTGCCAAAGAATTGCTGAAGCTCCTTGGATATACATCAAAGGACCTGAAGAATGGCGGCATTCCTGACATTAAGTCCAAGGAGATAGATAAAGTTGCCCTTGCCAAAGAGCTGTCTATCGGTGTTCCTACCCTTGAAGATATTCTTTCTGAGCTGTCCCAGCCCGGCAGAGACCCCCGAGAGAGTCTGCCTGCCCCTGTACTGCGTACAGACGTTATGGGAATTGATGACCTCAGCGAGGGGATGGAGCTGACGGGAACTGTGCGAAATGTCATTGACTTCGGAGCTTTTGTTGATATCGGCGTGCATCAGGACGGACTTGTACATATCTCTCAGATAAGCGACAAGTTTATAAAGCACCCCTCCGAGGCGCTGAAGGTTGGCGATATCGTCAGAGTCAGAGTTCTTTCGGTTGATGTGAAGAAGCAGAGAATATCCCTGACTATGAAGGGCTTCTGATAAAAATAAGCAAAAAATAACCAGGACTTCCTCATAAAGGAAGCCCTGGTTTTTGTTATGAATATGTATTACATAAGGCTCAGGTAGAGTGCCTTGATTTCTTCTGTGCTGGTGTCTCTGGGGTTGCCGGGACGGCAAGCGTCATCAAAGGCAGACTGTGACAGGAAGTCGATGTCCTCGGCCTTGACGATTTCCTTGAGGTCAGCAGGAATGCCCACATCAGCAGATAGCTGCTTAACTGCATCAATAGCGGCGGCTCTTGCCTGTTCAATGGTCATAGCATCTGTTCCCTCAACGCCCATTGCAGCGGCGATGTCTCTATACTTGTCTCCTGTTGCGGGAGCGTTGTATTCCATGACGGTGGGCAGGATGATTGCGTTGGCTACTCCGTGGGGAGTGTCGTAGAGCGCACCCAGAGGATGAGCCATGGAGTGAACAATACCCAGACCAACGTTGCTGAATCCCATACCTGCAATATACTGTCCCAGAGCCATACCTTCTCTGCCGCAGTCAGTACCCTCTACGGCGCCGCGCAGGGATTTGGCGATTATTTCGATGGCCTTCAGATGGAACATATCGCTCATCTCCCATGCGCCCTTGGTGATGTAACCCTCGATAGCATGGGTCAGAGCGTCCATTCCTGTGGCGGCGGTGAGACCGCGGGGCATGGTCGCCATCATATCGGGATCAACAACAGCAACTACAGGGATATCGTGAACGTCAACGCAGACCATCTTGCGGTCCTTCTCTGCGTCTGTGATAACGTAGTTGATGGTTACCTCGGCGGCGGTGCCTGCTGTGGTGGGCACAGCGATGATGGGTGTGCACTTGTTCTTTGTGGGGGCAACTCCCTCCAGACTTCTCACGTCGGCAAACTCGGGGTTCTCGATGATGATGCCGATGGCTTTTGCTGTGTCGATGGATGAGCCTCCGCCGATGGCAACAATGCAGTCAGCGCCGCTTGCCTTGAAGGCCTCTACGCCAGCCTGGACGTTCTCAATGGTGGGGTTAGGTTTGATCTCGCTGAACACATCGTAGGGAATCTGTGCAGCGTCAAGAATATCGGTAACTTTTTTGGAGATATTCAGCTTTATAAGATCGGGGTCGGAGCATACGAGAATCTTCTTGAAATCGCGGGCTTTGATCTCGTTTGCGATTTCTGCGATTGCGCCCTTGCCGTGATAGCTGGTCTCGTTGAGTACAAATCTGTTTGCCATAATATAATCTCCTTTATGTGTGTTTTGGGACATATATTCCCTGTTTTTATTTTACAACTGTTCTCAAAGGAAATCAATCGGTTTTTATGGAAGATAATAATTTTTCTCGGGACAGGTATGTTGAAGTTGTTTTGTATGTGTGATAGAATAAGGATAACAATAAAGATGGGTGAGAATAATGAGAAAAATTTTATTACTGATTTTTTGTCTTCCTGTGATGCTTTGTGTGGGCGGATGCTCAGCTGATAAAGCACAGTCTCCTCAGAAGCAGAGCGTATATAAGAACATTACAGCTGAAGAAGCCAAGGATATTATAGACACAGAGAGCGGATACCTTATCCTTGACGTGAGGACACAGGAGGAGTTTGAGCAGGGACATATTCCCAACGCGGTGAATCTTGATTATCAGGAAATTGCCCAAAAGGCAGAAGAAGTGCTTCCTGACAAAAACCAAAAGATCCTCATATATTGCAGAAGTGGCAGACGCAGCAAAATCGCGGCACAGGAGCTTCTGGATATGGGATATACAAGTCTCTATGAATTTGGCGGAATCATAGACTGGCCTTATGACACGGTTACGGAATAAAGCTTTATGTATCAAAATATACACCTCGTGTGAGAAAAAAGGAGAATAAATATGATTACATTTATCTGTTACCCCAAGTGTACAACCTGCAAGAAAGCTCAGGCATGGCTTGACAAAAACGGCGTGGAGTATACTCTGCGTGATATCAAAGAAGAGAAACCCACTTCACAGGAGCTTGAAAAGTGGCACGGAATGAGCGGCCAGCCCCTCAAAAAATTCTTCAACACCTGCGGACTTCTTTACAAGTCCATGTCACTCAAAGACAAGCTGCCCTCCATGAGTGAGAAGGAGATGATACAGCTCCTTGCCACAGACGGAATGCTTGTAAAAAGACCTCTGCTTGTTGGTGATGACTTTGTTCTGATTGGTTTCAAGGAGTCTGTCTGGACAGAGACTTTGCTGTGATTTCTGAAATATGAGATATAAGAAAAGGATGCCTGCAAATGGCATCCTTTTTTGCGTTATAATGTTTTATATAGGTTGATTGAGACAGATTTTCTGGGGATTTTCCTCGAAGAGGAGTCTGGCATTTGTGACCTTGTCCACCTCTCTGTAGGCCTCCAGCATATAAGGGGTACGCATAACAGGACTGTGGGCGTCACTGGCAACAATGCTGAGAAGGTTTTTTTCTACAAGCTCAAAGGCAGTCTGCTTTGTGCGAGAGCCGTATTTTCCCAGGAAACTCCCTTTGTTTGCTTGCAGGACGCAGCCTTTGTCCACCAGTCTGCGGGCAATCTCAGAGTCGTATTTAATAAATTCATAGCGCTCGGGATGAGCGATGACGGGACGGATTTTGATATCAATGAGTCGCTCCACAACGGCCTCGGCAAACTCCGGATCTTCGTTGAAGTCAAACTCTATGAGAAGGTAGTCGCTGTGGTTGAGGGTGAGTATCTTGCCGTCGGCAATCAGGTCGGGTAAATCAAAAGTGGCAAACACCTCCATGCCTGCCATCAGCTTCAAGGGGATACGCTCGTCGGCCAGAGCTTTGCGGGTATTCTGAAGAACCTCGCGGAAGCGTTTTCCATAGTAATTGCTATGCTGTCCGGGAATGTTGCAGTGGGGAGTAGCGATGATGGCCTTGACTCCGCTGCTGTATGCTATGGTGGCCATTTCCAGCACGTCATACATATCCGCGGCGCCGTCATCGACTCCGGGCAGAATGTGACAGTGAATATCTATCATAAGTTTACCCCCTTTTCTTATTTCTTAATTTTTTTGGCAGTGACCTGAGTGCAAATACAGCAGGCCTCAGAGGAAGCAGCCAGAGCCACACCGTGCGGTAGAATATCCAGACGGGACTTCTGCGGCTGATGAGTCTGCCTTTGCGTCGGGCAGAGGTTGCACAGGCCAGAATTCTTTCTTTGGGAACAGGCCCCTCGATAATTGTCTGGCGGTCTCCTGTGAGGAAGTACCCCTCAGGGCGTATGCGGCAAATTCTGTGAAGGACAAAGTCCCCGCTCTCTCTCCTGAAGAGGACCACGTCCCCTTTCTTCGGGTCACAGGTGAGGGGGCTGAGATATATCGTATCACGGTTGCTCCCCAGAAAAGGTACCATGCTGTCCCCTGTGACAATAGTAGAGACGGTCTGTCCCTGCGCTATCAGCTCACACAGGGCACTCAGGTAGCTCTTTGTGTCTATTGTTTTCATATAGTTTTATACATCGTTAAGAACGCCGCCCACAACATGGATGTCGCTTTCGACGAGGTGTCCCAGGGCGTCGTTGATAAAGTCTATGCGTGCAAATCCTTTTCTGATGAGCATGATTGCGGCATCAGCGCTCTTTGCAAGAACTGCGGAGTCTGTGAGCAGTCCTGTGGGGGCACTGTCCAGAATTACATAGTCAGCCTTGGATTCAACACAGGCGATAAGGTCTGAGATCTTATCGCTGGAAAGCAGGTAGGAGCCGTCCTCCAACGCCTCGCCACCGGGCAGGAACAGGAAGTTGGGGAAATCGTGATTGTTCTCTGCCTGTGCAGACTTGAGGTAGTCCATGAGGGAAATGTCTCCCTGCAGGTATTCGCCCAGGCCGATGCCTTCCTCCATATTGAAGATGACTCTGCCTGTGGGGTGTCTCAGGTCACAGTCAATAAGGACAACTTTCTTGCCGGCGGATGCCAGAGAAAGAGACAGGTTGGTAGCAAAGAGGCTCTTTCCTTCTCCTGCAGTGGCACTGGTGACAAGAAAGGTCTTGTGGTTGTGTTTATGGGCGTGATACTCCACTTTGTTCTTTATCATTCTCAGGGGTTCTGTCAGGATATCCTTCATATTGCTGTCAGTCATCAGGAAGTACTGCTCCACCTTACGGGAGCGCTTTTTGACAACGATTTTAGGTACTGTACCCAGACAGTTGATTCCCAGCTTTTTCTTGATATCGCTTTCGTACTGGATGGTTCTGTTTGTAACGAACACAAGCACGCTCCAGCCCAGTCCCACAGCCATACCAATGGCTATACCCAACAAAGCCTCTTTGATAAAGATCTTGTCGTTGTCGGGCTCATCAGGTACACCTGACTCGTCAAGAAGAGTCATCTCTACCTTGCCGATAATGGGCTCGGAAACGCTGGGATAGCATCTGATGACTGATTCAAGAGTGTCGTGAGCTCTCACCGGATCAAAATCCGTCACAGAGATTCTCAGCAGGTTTGTGTCGGGAGTAACCTCTGCGCTTACGCTTGCGGTGCTTGCAACACCCATATCTGCAGCTACGGTTCTGCCCAGCAGTCCGCTTGTGAGGATTGTGGGAAAGGTCTTTGCCATCTGTCGTGCAGCGGCATTGTTGTAGAATGTAGTATCGCCTGAGATGCTTTGCTCTTTTTTTATGTTTATCTTGAAGTCAGCGTATGCAGTGTAGACGGGTCTGTAGTCCACATATGCCTTTGCATAGGAGAGACCTCCGCCGATGATAATGCACAGCAGGAGCAGTCCCCACATACGGGGGAGCATCTTCAGAAAGTCAACTATAAGCACAAGAACATCTATGGTGTCCGCGGTGCTGACTCTGTCGTTTGATGAATTACTCATTTGCTATCCCTCTTAGTGTAATGTTTTGCTCGGTCCTGGGAGGATTTGGAGGAGCGGTGCTTGCCGTAGGCGCCGTAACGACCATAGGCACCGTATTTTCCGTAGCCTCCGTATCTGCTGTATTTTCCGTATTTACCATAGCGTCCGTAGCTTCCGTAGCTGTATCCACCATATCCGTAGCCGTATCCGTAACCAATGTTGATTACGGAGGAAGATGAGTAAACGTCGTTGAAAACACAGCCTGCAAGGCCCTGGGAATAGCGGTTAAGCAGGTCGATGGTGTCGTTGATAAAGGGTATCTTGGACTGGTTCTGCTTTACTACCAGCAGGGAGAAGTCAGAAAGCTTGGCAAGAATCTCGGTGTCTGCGCTATTCTTTGTGCAGGGGCCGTCGATGATAATATAGTCATATTCTTCTCTGGCATCCTGCATAAAAAGAGAGAACTCGTCGCTGGAGATGAATTCTGAGAAGCTGATACCCAAGGGGTTCTTCTCAGGATTATTCATAAGGCTGAGGTAGCTGTTTTCCTTGGTGTAAATCATATCTTCAATATCAGATACGGTATCTGTATCCTCAGGAAGCTGCAGTCCCAGAATTTCTGGCAGCACATCCTCGGAAGCTTTGCCGGAGATGAGGAGCACCCTTTTGTTTCTCTGTGCAAGTGAGAACGCAAGGTTGGCCGCGATAGTGCTCTTGCCCTCTTTCTTGCCGTATGATGTGACAAGGGCAACATTGCCCTCATGCTTATCGCAAAAATATATGAGGTTTGTGCGGATTTTCTTGATGGTTTCTCCGAAGCCAAAGCTGACAGCAGGAGCTGTCATAAGCATGCGCTTTTTCTTGCGCAGAACAAAGGCCTTTATGTTTCGGTAGGGGTGTTCGTGATACAGCACACCCAGAAGTTTGGCATCCAGCTTTTCGGATGCATCCCGCTCATTTTTGACCGTATCCTGATAGATAAAGAACAGCAGCATAATGATGAACAGGACTGCCGCAGATATAAAAAATACAGCGGTTCTCATCCTTGTGAAGTTAGGGGGATTTGAGGGAGCAGAGGGGAAGTTGGGGTCCTCAAAAACATCCAGAACAATATCAGGAAGCGTGTCTACAGAAAACTCTGGGAACAATTCCAGTAACGTGTTGAGCAGCATAAAGGAGGAGTAAGGAGTATCGCTGGAGACGGATACCTCCAGTAGGTTTGTGTCCGCCAGAACGTTTATGCTCAGGGTAGCATCGAACTTTTTCATATCCAGCTCTTCGGCTACCTGCTGCTTGAGGATGCTGTTGTCCATAACTGCCTTGATGGTGTCTGTCAGTCGCTGGGTTTCCTTTGTGTTTCCGTATGTACCGATGCCGCTGTCCTTGGCAGATACGATCATGGTGCATCGGGAGACGTAGATCGGCTCGTAGGTCTCTGCGGCAACCATACCCGCAAGGACAGACAGCAGAAATGCTATGCTGATGATTACGAGCCAGTTCTTGAGAACATCCCGTATGGCAATATAAAGTATATCAAGATAATTCGGTTTAGAGGATTTTTCCATAATGAATGACCTTCCTGTGATGCTTATTCAACGACTACTATCATTCGGGTTCTGCCTGCGGCGGTGTCTGTGGTGACTATATAGTCAGCATAGTATGTGCCGGGAACAGAGGTGTCTACGTTGTCAGCGTCTATAGTGAGGGTTCCTTCTTCTGAGGAGCTCTTGAAGTAGGCGTCCTCAACAAAGGTCTGTCCCTGAGAAAGATATGTGAGGTACTTTGTGAGTTTCACATCGATGCCTGTGTACTTTGAGTCGTATATCATAATCTCGGTGTTCAGATAGGAGGTTTTGCCGCAGCTGTCTGTGACGCGATACTCCACAGGGTATGTTCCCGGGGTCATGTTGTCGATGAGATTATCGAGACCGTATCTTACTCTGGCGGTCAGGTCTCCGTCCAAAGTGCTGTTTGCGCGGACACCGTTGAGCACGTTAATGCGTGAACCCTCGGGATAACACAGAGGCGCGGAGAGCGAGAAGGTGGGGGGCTCGTAGTCGGTATATATGAGGGTGCGTTCAAACCGTGCAACGTTGAGTCTGTCGTCGATAGCGGCGTAGGTAACGATACGCTGGTTTTCGGCGATAAAGTTAGAGATTTCTTCGATGACGATTGTGTCGCTGACATCTCCGGAGACCTTGTCGTAGGCAGTAACTTCGCGGAGGAGATCCTCCTCTGTAACAGAGACACTTGCGGTTATTGTGGGTTCATCACAAGAGAACACCGGGGGATACGGATCCTCGATGTTGTTCTTGTATTGTCTGTAGAAAACTGCTGTACAGATAGTCAGGACAAGCAGCACTAAACAGATGATGTTCTTTTTCATCTTGCACCTCGTTGTATGTGTAAGTTTATTTTGAGTTCAGGAGTCCGTACAAATCCAGCAGAGCAAGTCGCTCTTTGCCAATGCGCAGGGATGCGGATGGGGAATTGTCTTTTCTTCCCTTTGTCTCCATACCATAGGACAGGAGTCTGTGAGACCAGGCAACAGGAAGAAGCAGGGGACTCTTGGTTGCGTACGAATATTTTTTATTCAGCTGTTTGGCTGGAGGAAAAAGCCTGCGGGTTATGCGGGTGCTATTTCCTTGGACAGCGTCCAGAGTGATGCTGCTGCTGTGTCGTCTGCTCATAGAGGAGCTTCCGTACACTCCCGCGCCCAGAATATCCGCGAGCATAGGCTCAGGGTCTGGGTTTACCTTCTGCCATTTTGCGGGGTAGCAGGCGACTTTGGGGTCAAAGTTCAGATATTTGCTGCCTATGGCAAATATTGCCGCGGCAAATTTCTCTGCATTGAGAGACTTGCAATCTGAGAAGAGTTTCTCCCAGTTGATATCTTGTCCGTAGCAATTGGCAAACATCACGATGTCGCAAATCTGACGGATGCCTGTGCCGCTGTGGAGAAAATGCTTGAGAGCGTGGAGGATCAGATATAGCAGATGGTCATCGGGGGACAGGGTCCTGACGCTGACAGAGTCAACGGTGATGACCTCGGTCCTGTGGGCTGAGTCTTGGAACAATCGGTTCCAGGAGTTGAAGTAATCTGATGCCACAGAGAATAAGGAGCTGTGAAGCTCGAGATAGAGTCCGTCGCTGCGGACAAAGGAGGTCTGGTATTCCCCCGGCTTTGCGCTTATGAGTCCAAGCTCGGTGAGTATCTCAGAATATCGGGGAAAATCCTTAGGAGGAACAAGCAGGTCCTCGTCTGAGGATTGTCTCAGGTCGGGCTTTGGGTAAAGCTGGCGACAGACAATACCCTTGACAACAATGGGGGCAAAGTGTGAGTCACACAGGCTTTTGTATACAGAAAGGAAGTTACTTGTGCGGTTCACCTGCTGCATGGTCATTAGCCTGACAGCAGAGCGGATACCCTCTGGCTGAAACTCACGAAAGGACGGGTCGTCATAGACTGCGTCATAAACAAGGGGAAGAACTTTGTGTTCTTGCGCCAGCCTGCAGATATGCTCCCAGCCCTCAGAAGGTATAGGTGTGTCACAGACAAACCTCTCGCCCATGAGAGCGGATTTCAGTATTCTCAAAAAAAGCTTGTCCCACATTTTCATTCTTCCTTTTGCTCAAGGGATGCTATACATAATTAATTATAGCACAAACAATATATATATCAAAGGAATTTTTTTGAAATCACGGCTTTTTTGTTAACTTTTTGTCTAAAATACAAAATCTCCCGCAGGAGATAATCTGCAGGAGATTGGTGGGATTTATATATTCGGTTCGGTTTTGCGGTTACAGGTTGTCTGCGAGTTTTTGCAGGGCGTCCTTATAGGCTCTGCTCACCTGACACATATACTCGGGCTTGTCGTCAAAGCAGCCGGTCTCAGAGTAGGTGACAGCGGCACAGTTCATACAAAATTTCTGATCGGGACATGAGGTGCACTCGGGACACAGGCGGATAGAAGAACTCTGTGTCCGCAGGGATTCCCACGCATTCAGAAATCCTTCTTCGAAGGGGTGGGTTGCGGGTTTGTCTATCATTCCGCAGAGGGTGAGTCGTCCGTCCCATGTAAGCCAGAACTGAGAGCGTCCTGCCAGACATCGGATGGGATCGCCTACATCCAGGTCGCAACCTCTCTGAAGAGGAGCGTCAAGGTTTTTTGCGCGGAGTCTGACGGCGTCGGGACCTTCGCGGAAAAGCATATCTTTGACGATAAGATCGCCGACCTGCTCGGGGGTGAGTCGAGAGAATTCGCTGCAGGTGTCACATCCGGAACGACGGGTGGGAGGGAAACAGTAGTTTGTCATCCTAAGCTCGTATCCTCTGTCTTTGGCAAAATTCTCAAGCTCCAGCCAGCGATGATAGTTTTCGGGAGTGATGGTAGTGTTAAGGTGTGTGAGGATACCCTCGTCGGACAGCCAGGAGAGGGCATCCATAACCTTATCGAAAGCGTCATCGTTTCCGCACAGATGCTCATAATCCTCCCTGCATACACCATAGAGGGTGATGTTTACCTGTGAGGGAGGCAGACGATGCCACAAGCTGCGGATTTCGGGGGTGAGCATGGTGCCGTTTGTGTTGATGCTTATAGAGAGGCCCATGGTGGCGAGACTCTCGTAAATTTCTGCGAAATCCTCTCTCAGGGTGGGTTCTCCGCCTGTGAGCAGAAGAAAAGCCAGACCTGCGTCGCGGGCCTCTTTTGCCAGATTTATCCATTCCCCGGCAGTGCGTTCCCGACCGATGGGAGCCATCTGCTCAGGGGTCATGCGGACGTAGCACATTTTGCACTGCAGGTTGCAGCGAGGGGTGAGCTCGAAATTTCCGCTGACAGGTATTCCCAGAGAGGCACATTTCAGGTTGAGTGCCTGACGGATTTCTGCGCCTGTGGGGGTCATAGCTTTCAATCCTTTCCAAAAATGGTGTTGTATGCAAGCTCCACCGCGTCTTGTGTGGGGGTGCAGCATAGTTCGTAAACGGGAACGGACCCGAGAAGTCCTGAGTAAAGAGTTGCGGCTTTATCCATGAAGTCCTTGTCCCAAGGATTCAGGGTGGTCTGGCTGTACAGAGGCGCAAAGGCCTCTGCTCCCAGAGGGCGGACTGTGTTTTCTGTTGAATGTTTCAGCAGGAAGATTCCTGCGATGGGGGCTTGTTCGGGACGATGTATGGAGGAGGTACCGCACCAGGGGGAGCCTCCGCCCAGATATTCGCCGTTTTTCTCCATTATTACACAGCGGTCGCCGTTGATGATATCAGCGTTTTTGTAGTTTTTCCAGAGCTGTGCCTGGGTGGATTTTCCGACTCCTGAGGGACCCGAAAAAAGAACCATACGACCATGGATCAGAACCACGGAACTGTGGAGCAGTACAGCGTTGTGCCACATGAGCAGTCTTTCGCCGGCCAGCAGGTGGGCGCTGTGCCAGTATTGACTGTAGAAATCCCATCTTGAAGCGGGATAATAGAGGATGTTTTTTCCTTCCGGACACAAAAAGCAGGCTACCTGACACCCGTCCGCAGCAGTGAGCGCGGTATGAATGTGCAGCCAGCCTTTCTCTGTAAAATATATGTCAGTTCCACCGTATCCGCCTACAGGATCCCCCTGAACATCAAGAGGGGTGTGCAGAAGCTGTACGGTGTACTCAGCGTCGGGTGTATCGGTATCCTCGCAGCGAAGATCCGAGAAACACTCCGGCAGGGTAACTGTTGTAGGTAAATTGAATCTCAGGGTAAGTCCGGAAAAACGGACGCAGAAAGAGAACGTAGCTTTCATGTCACACTGAAGTGAAAGTAGCGTTGACCTGAGTGTGGAAGCAGATGGAGTCGTTGTTCTGGACAGTTGCAGCGTTCTTTAAGCAACCTGTACTGAAGTAGTTCTGATGCAGAATAGCAAAGCTTCGCATTTCTTCGGGAGTGTCATTGTCTGCAACAACACAGGCGTTGTCAACTGCGCTGATGTTGATAGCGCAGGCCGCTATAGACTGACTCAGCTTGTAGAACTCAACTGCTGCCATGGGTTTTATGTATTGTCTTTTCATAATCCTCCAAACCCACCTTTCATAAATATTTGAGGATAGACGTTGTTCTTATCCCTCTACGAGAATCCCGCCGCTGCGGAGAATCTCAAGGAACTCCCTCACGTCCTTGCGGGCGGTCTCGGGATCGGTGTCAAATTCATTAAGAAGTGCTTCTGTCAGAGAGTCTTCTGTCTGCTCAGACTGAAGCAACTCGAAGAGGAGTCTGCCGCTTTCGTTAAGGGCGACGAGACCGGACAGATTCCGTGCGGATTCTCCGGTAGGTATAGCAATGGTTTCACCGGCAATTTCTCTGACAATGAAGCCTTCTGCAATACGCATAAATTCCTCCTGATGAAGATACTGGAATGTGTACTGCGGACATAATACCACAATACCCTAATAATACACATACTGATTATAATTCCGATTTTTAAAAAATGCAACAAGTTTTTTTGCTAAATATGAAAAATTCCTGTTTTTTGTGAAATTTTGTTAATAACATACAAATTTATGGCAATATTTTTGGCAGGGGGCTAAGCGGCTTTTCGTTGACTGAGGGTTGATATGGGTGATATAATCTATAATGTATAATAGTCTTATTGTAGGTAAGTATAGGCTGGAGGTGATACCATGGCAAAAAACAACAGAATATTTCCCAAACAGAAATGGCTTCTTCCGCTGAGCATTATTGGCGCTGTTGTGGTGGCATTGGTGATCATCTTCCTGATATTTGGCTTCCCTCCCTGGGGTGAGGGTGCCGGTACACCTGCTACGACGATAGCTACAACCTCTCTGTCCGGAGGAGAACCTTCTGAACAGAAAAAGCCGGGAGCCACCTCGGCAGATGTGTATATTCACAGCATTACTGCCGCAACAGGTCTGTACCTTGAGGGCGGCGCCTATGAGGAACTTGAGAACGTTCTGGCTATTCTGGTTGAAAACAAATCGGATGAGTTTATGGATGTTGCAACCATCACCTATGACTTAGGGGATACGGAGGCGGAGTTTGTTATTAACGGACTTCCTCCCGGAGAGCTAACATGGGTCAAGGAGCGCAATCGCCTGACCTACACGTCGGATATGAAATTTGACGATGGTCCGTCAGATTACTCAGTGTCCTTTGATCCGGATGCCATAATGGAGACAGATGATGTGACGGTTACCTATGAAAACGAGGTTCTTGTGGCAAAGAATAACACCGACAAAACCCTGAAGAATGTCTGTATATACTACAGAAACATCGGTTCAGACGGGTGTTTTCAGAGTGGAACCGCTTACTACATAGCTTTCGGTGATCTGGAGGCAGGAGAGACATCAGAGGAGAAGCAGTCAGCCTTCTTCGCTGATAACTCCAAAATTGTCAAGTACAGCTACCAGACAGCTGAATAAGCACAAAAATTATTTGTATATTTTATATACATTTTATATATATACGGATTTCTGCTTTTTTGCAGTGATCCACTCTCAATAAAGAAAGGAGTAAATAAACCATGAAAATTCGCAAGTTTTTCGGCAGGACAATGGCGTTTCTGCTTATCATGGTTATGGTAGTTTCTATCTGCCCTGTGAGCACCCTTGCAGCTGTCAACGATATTGCAAGCGGCACATCAGCAGGTAATACAGGTATTGTGAACTCTACGCTCGGTACAAAGAGTCCCATCAACTGGCCTGTAAAGATTTATGACTACCTGGAAGATGGTATGCTCTTCGAGTATTCGTCCGCAAACGGAACGACATACTATGACGAGAGCTATTCCAATGTCGGCGGTGCCCTCTACGGTGGCGGTGCACCTATGCCTATAACCACCCTGGGTTCTGACTACACCGCTGACTGGGTATATACCGCTTATACTAATAACCGAGGTTTAGCTTCTACTAACACCACTGGTGTTAACCCCAGTGCTAACTATACAAAGACACCGACAGCGGCAGTAGCCAACAAGACTCCCAAGTATATGAGACTTACCTACTACGGAGATACTGGTTATGCCAATTACTGCGTCTGTGACTTTGTAAACGACTGGAGCGCACAGGCTAAGGATGACGTTCGCTATATGACAATGGTTTACCGTTCAAGCGGAATTACAAACTTCCTGCTTAACTCTAACATTGGTTCAACATCATCTTGGAAACGCGCGACTGTAACCAACTTTGTTAACTCCACTGAGTGGACATATATAGTAATTGACCTTAAAGCTGCTTATGAAGCATATGGTGGTTCAACAAGCTGGAGTGATATATCTTCTAATATATGGAAGATGTATATACGTCCTACTTACTCCAGCGGCGGATACCTTGATCTTACCCACGTTGCGTTCTTTGACAACACATTTGAGGCTGAGAGATATGGTAAGAAGGCTGTTGCTTTTGACAAAAACCCCGGAAAAAGACTGACCACTGCTACCACAACCAAGACTACATCCAACGGCGGCTGGAACACAGGTAACAACCTGGGCTTCGGTATGCTGCTTCCTTCGTCAGGCGGCACATGGGCACTTGGCGGCGGTACCAGCACATCACAGAACGGATACGATACTTATCGTATAGGATACACAGTATACCCCTACGGTACGGGTACGTACTCCTCTGTGTTTAATGATACGCGTATTGACCGAAACGGCACGCTTCTGGAAGATGACAATCAGATTTACTTTGTCACCAGTACATACGCTAATCAGGATGCATATAAGGCAAAATTCCCCAATGATCCAAAGGAGGGCTACAATATGTCCGACCTGGATCTGGACGGATACACCCTGTTAGGTCATGCTACTCAGGGACTTATGACTGTAGGTCTGCTTGAGGGTGAGCTTCAGAATGGCCGTCCTGTATACCGAGAGGAAGCTGTAACATACATTGCAGAAATGCTGGAGAAGTCTCTTGTTATTCCTCAGGTTTCCTCAACAGGAAAATATAACTACAACTTTGTTAAGGGTGTGGAGAACAGCCAGTATGGTACGGCTAACGGTGAGGCTCTTGACCTTGCACAGGCATTGCGTAACCGCCTGGGCATTACCTTCACATCAGGATCCGACAAGGGTTCTGCCCCCACCTTCGGAACTTATGCCGAGACCGCAGCAAAGGGCAGCAACCTCATAGGTGCGTACCTTGATTGTGATGATTATATCAACACATGTATGGACGCTGCCTACTATCTGCTTAACAACCTGTTTGTAGATAACTCATACAACCAGCTTCAGGATGACTACAAGTACCTGACTCTGAGCAATGCAACTCTGTCTGACGGCACAGAGGCATACGTATTTGACGCTGGTTTTGCAAATGGTGCGGATCCCGCTAAGCTGGATGACGGAACAAGTACAGCTCTTACACAGGATCAGTATAAGGCTGCATCACAGTCTGCTGTACAGTTCAGCTCTCAGAAGCTGGGTGGAGACGGTTCCATCTCTCTGGGACCTGTTCAGGCAAAGGACCTGTATTACTACAGCGGTAGTGCACGTACAACCAGATTCCCCTTCCTGCCTGTAACCGATGCAGAGGGTGTATATGCAGGTGAGACACAGTCATACTACTGGCTGGAGGATGGTTTTCGTTCCGTAACCAAGGACTTTGGTACATACGCAAACAGAAACTTTAACTACGTTCTTGCATCAAACGGTGAGTTCGTTTATCACGAGGAAGACGGTCTGTTCTTCGAATTCGAAGGAGACGACGACGTTTACCTGTTTATTAACGATCAGCTGGTACTTGATATCGGCGGTGCTCACTCCATCAGTAACGTTTCCTTTGAGGTTAACGACTACGTAGAATGGGCAAAAACTGTTCTTGACAATCCTTCTGAATATTCCGCAGAGGATGTTGAGCGTGCAGGAGCTCTGTATCTGGAGAATGGTGAGGTTGCATCTTTTGACTTCTACTACATGGAGCGCCACGGCTACGGTGCTAACATGCGTATTGTTACAAACATGCACATTACAGACCCCTCTCTGAGCGTTGACAAAAAGGCATATCAGGGCAAGGAAATCGAGTACGGCGGAATTATCGACGGCGATTATCCTGTTGAGTACTCTTTCTCCGCAACAAACGGAGGTAATATAAAGCTCTACAACCTGACATTCGAGGATAATGACATTGGTGTAAAACTTGACCCGTCAAACGGTCTGTTTGTTACCGGTATGGATACACCGTCTGCAGATGACGACCTGAACGGCTCCATTGTTACGGATGCCCGAGGCGGTCCTCTGGAGGCACAGGACCTGACGGCGCGAGTAACAGGTTATATGCCTGTTGACTCCGGCGGTGAATATAAACAAGAGGGACATGAGTACATCAGAGTAACCGATGGTTCGGGTTCTCATAACTATGTATCTATTGATATAGCCTTCAGAAATAACGACGACCTGAAGGTGTTCCTCAAGACCCTGGAGGGTGATGGTCTTGACGACGGTACCATTGACGATGAGCTGACACAGAGCGGCTCCGGTCTTTGGGTTGACGCAACATGTACTATCAGAGGTATTTATTATAACCTGAAGGATACAGACCTTCTGTCAGGCGTATTCAACAACACTGTTGATGTTACTGCCACAAACAGATCTGTCCTCTCAGCTCCTGATATTGAAACCCTCCGAAGCAGTGACACACACAGAGTTTATCTGACAGCTATTCCTTCCTACTATCAGTGGGCAGGCAATGACCTGTTTATGACAGAGCAGATTATTCTGGATGATGCTACAAAAGAATCCGGTAACGAGGGCAGTATGCTCCATGATTACCACGACTTCTTTATGGCTGCAGACGGAAAGGCTAATAACGTAAGAACCGTTCTCGCAGAGAGAGACGGTGACCCGACAACATACAAGGATGTTGTGCTGCATTGTGATCCCAACGGAGTATGGGGCTTCAAGAGTGACTATCAGGAGGCAGGTACCTATGAGTTCTTCCTGCTGATGTACCTTGAGGGTGCTTCGGGTGATGTGTCTACCATGACTCATGGTCAGTACGCTATTGTCCGAGTTCTCATCTTTGTAACTGACGTTGAGGATAGTACCTATGTTCTGGATTATGGTCTCTCTTCTGAGGATCTGGACAGAAACGGTGAGCTCTTCAAGAACGACGAGCTCCTTGGCGGACAGAGCAGAACAGCAGCAAAGATGATGGGTATCAGTACCAAGGAGCCCTACTACAGAAATGTATGTGATGGCCTTAAGGACTACAACCGCATCAACTTTGATGTTATGGCCCTCACAGCAAATAACGAGATTTCAGCACAAGGATTTGACGGCGAAGAGGATGGCTACTTTACCTTTAACATGGCTATCCCCGAGGGCGGTAAGGATATCGCCTACGATGCCTATACCGGCGACTATACAATCACCGAGTCCGGTACTACACGTATTCACGTAACCTGTCCCTACTCCTGGCAGAACTTGAATCTGTACTACTGGTATGACAGCGGTGTCAACAACACATGGCCCGGTCAGGCTATGAACAGAACCAGAGCAGGTAGCTTTACACAGGCGGTTCCCGGCGACGTTCCCCACATTATCATCACAAAGATGGATAATGCTACAGGAGCAATAGTTGAGAATCAGACCATCGACCTGCATGTTAACCCCGGTGAGGAGGCCTGGGTCAGAATCAGCGGAGACGTGAACTCTGAGGGTAAGCTTCTGGCAACAGTTGAGTATGATACTCAGGATGCAGGTATCCATGCAAAGGTTCCCGAGGGATGGGGAGATATTTACCTGTACTGCTGGGATACAGCAGGTAAGGAAATGTCCATATGGCCCGGTGAGCAGTTCACAGGAGAGGCTGATGAGAACGGCTTCTACACACTGACAATTCCCGGCCAGTATACAAATGTTATCGTCAACAACGGCGAAGGCAACGGCAAACAGACCAACGACCTTATTGTTTATGCAGGTAAGGAAACTTGGATCACAGTAAACGATACCCCCTCAAGCCGCAACGAGGAGATGGGCGTTGACTACTATGGTGCAACTGCATCCCGTTCACATGAAACCGTTAAGATGCACGCAACAGTTCCCGAGAACTGGGGAGACACTATCTACCTGTACTACTGGAACAGTAACGGAAGCCCCACAGGCGTTACATGGCCCGGTCTGAAGATGACAAAGAATTCCGAGACAGGCATCTATACTGTTGAGGGTATTCCCAACGACGTTACAAACATCATCATCAACAATGGTGATCCTACTGTTAACGCAGGAGATGTAGGCGGATGCCAGACAGAGGATCTGCTTATGACTCCCGGTCTGGAGACATGGTTCGAGGTAGAGCCTATTGTCATCAATACTACCGTAGAAGCAAAGATTCCTGATGGTTACGGCGAGGTAGCATTCTACTTCTTCAACGACAACGGTTACAGCAACGGCGAATGGCCCGGTCAGGTTGTCACCGACGATGACGGAGATGGTGTATATACAGCGTCTGTACCTACAGGTGCAACAAAGTTCATCGTAAACAACAATAACAACGGTGTTCAGTCTCAGGATCTTATACTCACACCCAATAAGGTGAACAGCTATAATATCCAGAGCAACGGAGAGGCTACAACTCCAACTACAACAAAGCTGAAGATATATCCCTCCGATGACTGGGGTGACACAGTATACGTTCACCACTGGAACAACTCAGGTGCATCTACAGGATGGCCCGGCGAGCAGGTAACCACAAAGGATGACAGTGGAGCTTATGTTTTTGAGATTCCCGGCGACAGAACAAAGTTTATTGTTAACGCAGGTTTGGGAATGCACCAGACAGGCAACATTGAGAAATTCTATAATGGTGCAGAGAACATCGTCAATGTATATAAGGATGGCGGATACACAGTAAATACTCCTGTGACTATCCCCACAAAGAATAAAGCAGACATCACATACGGCGGTGACGCAATGGATGCAGGCTTTACCTTCACTCCCACTGACTTTATGGAGAGTGAGTATGAGCTGTGGATGGCAATTGCCGTTCATGAGACAGACCTGGAGGGTGGCCCTGCTAATGTTTGCGGCGAGAATACCACAAACAAGCGTCTTGTAAACATCGGCAAGGAAGTACAGATGTTTAAGAAGATCACCGTTGTTCCTGCAAATGTAGTTTACTACGAGGATGACTTCGCAGGTATCAAGTATAATACATCTAATACAGCAAACGTATTCACCTATATCGGTAAGGGTTCAGGAAGCCTGTCGCAGGATATTGATCAGAGCGAGGAATATGGTCAGGATAATATCTACGAGGCAGGATTCAATGATGAGTACAGTGCAGATTCCCTGACAGAGGTTCAGGTTAACGAGCATTCTGAATTTGCAAGCTTTACTTTCAGAGGTACAGGTTTCGAGATTATCGGCCATACAAAGGCTGTTGAGGCAGGTACTATGATGGTAACTGTATATGACTCCGCAGGCAACTACGTCACAGAAGTTCCTGTTATCACCGAGTTTGATAACGGAGCAGACGGCGGCAAAGAGTCAATCAAGCAGGTTCCTGTTATTCGCATTACAGATCTGCCTTATGATGAGTATACAGTGAAGATCGCAGGTGTTCCCATCTACGACTTCAGCAACTTCAACGGTTCGCTGGATTCACTTATCGTCAAGCCTTCTTACCTCTATATTGATGGTATCCGTATATTCCAGCCCTACAAGGGTAATGAGACTCTGGATGCTACCCTGTTGTCTGCAAACAAATCCTATACTATTGACACAGGCACATATTCCACAACTCACAACTCAGCTAATCTTACAGATGGTGTCGCCGCAACAGGTAACTGGGAGTCAGGTTCCTGGATCGGTTTCAACAAGGCTGTTAACGTAGACTCTCATGGTCAGGGTGTTGTAACCATCGACCTGGGTGCTGTATACAACCTTGAGAAGGTACAGGCACACATCTATTCCACAAATGTAGACGCAAGCATTGGTAATCCCACCTATGTTGAGGTTTACTATTCCAATGACCTGAACTCACAGTTCAAGTACGCAGGTAACCTTGATGTTGCCACAACAGTAACCGACGCATCCTACTGGGCTAAGCTGTCAGCTCTGTCCGGCAAGGAGGGTCGCTATGTCCGCGTTAAGTTCGGTCCTCCCTGCAACAACCTTTACTGGGCATTTGTAGACGAGATCGAGGTTTATGGTAAGGAAGTAGGTACACCCGGCGAGAGTGGATACTACAATGACGGCGAGAGTGGCGCAGAGTTCGTAGAGATCAGAGACCTGATCTCCGAGAGCAAGAGCTTCTCCGTCAAGTATGACGACCTGAATGGCATGAGCCTGCTGGGTGGTACAACAACCTGGATCGAGAACCGTAACGAGGTTCTTCCCAGCGACAGAACTGCAGCATGGAGCAGCAACACAGTTGCTAGTGTTGAGGATTACCTGCTGGCAGGTCCTAACAACGAGCTTTATATGAAGGAGTCCGGTAGCGACGAGAGCTCTGCTCTGGCCTTCTATGTACAGATTGACAAGACTGTGGATGTTCACGAGCTCCAGATCGCAATGAGAGGCCTTGACTATGGCCAGTTCACAGGTCAGGATGCAAGCGGAATCAATGCACAGGTTCAGTATGGTGTATATCAGGATGGTAAGTACATCTGGAGAGACGTTGCAACACTTGTCAGCGGCACAGAGCAGTATTACTCAATTCCTGTAATGGATTGTCCCTACGACGAGGTTAACGACAGATATCAGGTCGTTCTTAGAGTTGCTGATACCAATATCACCGGTCTGGCATCCTTCACAACAGCTAAGTACAACGGCATTTCATTCTGTGAACTGAATACAGATGAGATTCCTGACGTGATTTATACAGATGAGCTTGGCAACGAGCTTGTTGACGCATCCGGCAACACCCTCTCTGCATCTAAGTTTGTAAGCTTTATCAAGCTTGTTGACCAGATGAAATCTGAGGAGGTTGAGACACCTGACGAGACTCCCGACGAGACAGTTACAGGCACAAGCACAAGCTCTCTCGGCGTGCTGTATGATTCCTTCGCAGCAAACTCCAGCGTGCTTCAGCTTACAGATACAAGCCGAATCTTTATTGTCGGACAGAATCCCTCTGTAGACCTGATGCAGACTGTTCAGCTTGCACAGACACAGTATGCATACGACGGATACACGATGGATATCGTATACGGTGATGAGTCCAGAATTGAGAAGGGCGACATCGCAGTATACCTTGACAGCGCATCAAATATTGCAGCAGAAGGCTACGAGATTACCGTAACCGACTATGCAAAGGTTAAGGCCTCCGATACGGATGGTGTTCTCTATGGTCTGAATACTCTCCAGAAACACTTCCGTGCTGCAGGCACAAACGCAATTGTAGGATTTACAATGAAGGATACTCCCGATACCAAGGAACGTACAGTACACCTTGATATCGCAAGAAAGTATCTGACCAAGGATTGGGTATGTAACTACATTAAGGAGCTCTCCTGGATGGGTTACAATGCAATCGAGCTCCACTTCTCAGAGGACGGCGGATTCCGTGCAGACCTGTGGGATAGCGTCTACTACAACGAGGTTCCCGGCGTAACAGGCAACGACTTCAGCTGGGCTTGCGGTAGTGAGGAGCAGCACTGGGTAGTTGACTGTCCTGACCCCGACAAGGGTAAGTATCTGACAACTGCTGAGATGATAGAGATTCTCCAGACAGCTAAGGAATATCACCTGGATGTTATTCCTTCCTTCGATACTCCTCAGCACGTAGACTTCCTGACAAAGCAGTACTACAACCTCTCATCCAGCGGTAACACTGCTATCAAGAACTTCAGATATCAGGGAACTAACTACACTCTTCCCACATATATCAACCACAGAACAACATCATCAAGTAACAGCAGATGGGGATGTCTGAATCTGGGTGATGAGACTATCCGTAAGTTTGCATACGCAATGTATACAGACATCGCAGCATTCTTCAAGTACTATGCAGGTTCATCAGAAATCTGTATCTGCGGTGACGAGGTAAGCCTCACGAGCACAGATACATGGAACTACGCAGACTTTGTTAACTATGTCAACACACTGAATGGTGTACTCAATGATATGGGTTATACTACTCGTATGTACAACGACTTTATTGATCGTCAGGATTACATCGACGATTGTCCCGTAGCAGTTCCTGATCTGGCATCTAACATTGAGATTGTATATTGGGCAGCACCCGAGAGTTCATCCTCCGATCTTCAGCCTGCATCTCACTGGGTAAGTAACAGAAAGGTTTACAGTGGTATCAACTTCTGGACATACTACGTACTCCGTCTGAACAATACCTCCGGTGGTACAGGACGAGATGCCCGAGATCCTCTGTGCACATGGTGGAGCTTCTACAGAAACAGCGAGGATCTAATCTACGATGAGTGGAACCCCACAAGACTTTCAGCTTATACTTATAACAGTAGTTATACCTACTCCGGTGAAAACCTTGCAGGTGGCTACTTTATGGTATGGAACGACTACGCAGGTCTGAATACCGAGGTAGAAATGTGGAACGGTGTATATGATGAGACCGGTGTAAGCGGTACATCTAACAACTTCTACAGCCTCCGTGAACGTATGTGGTCCAACATCATCAAGATGTGGAACTGGGATGTAAACAGCACCGTACCATCCTTCGCAACATACGAGGGACTGCGTGATAAGCTGGGCGACTTCCCCGGTCTTAACAAGACCTCCATGAATATGTATGGCGAGCTTAACGGCTGTTCCGTTGAGGATCTGCTGCCCGAGGTTGTAGAGGCAACCGGTCCTCTGGCTCCTGAGTACACAGTAGTATTCAAGAACTGGGATGGCAGCGTACTTGCAACTCAGACTATCATCGAGGGCAACTCAGCAGTTCCTCCCGAGGTACCTGAGAGAGGAGCTGTCGGCGACGTTGCTTATGTATTCAGCGGTTGGGATACCAGCTATGAGAACATCACAGGAGACACTGTTATCACAGCAGAGTTCGAGGCTGTTGAGACAACAGATGTAGGCTACCTGGAGCTGAAGATGACAGGTGGTACCAACATCTTTGTACAGATCAACGACCGCGACAAGAGAGCTATTGGTTCTCACTATGTGAACAACTACGTAGCTCGCGGCTCTAAGGTGACTGTTGAAGCAGAGTCTACAAGCGGCAACAGATTCATCGGATGGATCGATACAACAACAGGTAACATCCTCTCCAAGGATGAGGAGTTTACCTTCTATACAACAGGCAGCGATGCAATCGTTGCTCTGTATGACACAGATCTGAAAGACATCAGCGTAGTTACATTTATCAATGACAAAACAAATCAGGTCATTGAGATTCAGAACTACACACCCGGTCAGTCAGTTGTAATGCCTGAGGATCCCTCTTGTCTGGGATATGAATTCATTGGTTGGACAATGACTGAGGATCAGATCAATGCAATTATTGCAACAGGCGAGAACGTCAATGTTCATGCTAAGTTCAGAGTACAGCAGCTGTACTTTGGTGTTGATGTTACAGGAGGTTCCGTAACAGGTTACACCGAGATGAATGAGGACGGCGAGTACCTTGCATACAGAGGAATGACCATTAAGGCGACTGTGCCCAGTGGCAAGCAGTTTGCATACTGGAAGCTGGAAGGCTCCGACGGTGCAGCTGATAGAATCCTCAGCTTTGACGAGACACTCAAGATTTATCCCTATGAGGATATGAAGATCGTTGCAGTGTTTGCAGACACCTCAGCAACAGTTGAGAAGAGTGTAATTGTGAACGCAGTGATCGATCCCAACAAGTATGCAGACAGAGAGTCTGTTATCGTATCCTGGAATGTTCCCGAGAACTCTGACTTTACATTCGTAAACGCTGGTGTTCTTATGGTTGATGAGTCCAAGTACGACAGCTCAACCTTCTCTCTGGAGGCAGATGATGATAATGTGCTGGTTTATGTTCCTGCTGCAAATAATCAGACACCTTCAGGTAACTACTCAGTTACTAAGATGGGAACAACCGATTGGGTAGCAATGGCATTTGTACAGTACAGAGATGCTAACGGTATCCTGAGAGTTGCATACTCTGATGTTTGCTACAGCAAGAATGCATAATAAACCGTAAGTTTCAAAAAAACAAAGTTAGGATAACTTGATGACAGCCCCCGACTATCAGGGTCGGGGGCTGTTTTTTTGTTGGGATAAATGCTCAGAAAGGAGAAGTTCCAAAGAGAAGCCTATACACTATAGACAAGAAAAGGTGTCGGTTTATGTGAGAGTATACAAATAAATGGAAAAACTATCAGTTGCATATAATAATTATTGAAAAGATAGAAAAAAAGTAGTATAATTATACAAATAATTAAAAAGGAGAAGTATGTGCTGTACAATATGTTTATTGATATATTGTGGCGGTGCGACAGGAAATGTCGAACGGTATTAACTACTTCTCACGATTAATTAAATCCTGCTTTTTATTTATACAGGAGGAATGAATATGACTCACAGAAGACGTTTGGCAGGAAAGAGATTTCTTTCGGCCTTGCTGTCGGTGCTTATGCTGTTGTCCCTGATGTCTGTGGCAACAGGATACGTATCAGCAGCAGACACTGACGCAACAAAAACCGTATACTTCGCTCCTAACGGCTACTGCAAGAGCCTGTTGGTTGTATACTCCTGGGAGGGAGACCTCTTTGATGAGGGCGACTGGACAGCGCTGAGTGCGGTGGACGGGGTTGAGGGACTGTATTGTGCAGAGATTCCTGCAGAAGACACAGGAGTGGTGTTTGCCTCGAGAAATATCCCCGTGTTCTCCTGGGATGCGGTGGTGTATCAGACCGAGAAGATGACAATTCCTGCAGGCAGCAACAGACTGACCCTGACTAGTGAGACAACCTCTGTCTGGGACTATTACAGCACTCAGCCTGATTCCGGGGTTGATACTCCCACACAGCCCGACGAGGAGATTACAGGGGACAGAACACTGTACTTTGCTCCCAATGAGGATTGGATGAACATACAGGGCACAGCATATCACGAGTTTGCTGTGCACGCATACAGCGCCGATGACGCTGAAGGCACATGGGTTCTAATGACTCTGGCCGAGGGTGAGTATGGTGCTTATCCCACGGTGTGGAGCGCTCAGCTTCCTGCTGCATATAACATCGTGGAGTTTTCCCGAGTGCAGCTGACATCTTCTCAGGGCGAGTTCGCTGTGTATGGTACAACAGATGCACAGGCAGTTCCTGCACAGGAGAATCTCTTCACTCAGGACGGCGAGGATGAGACAACAGGTCAGTGGAGTTTGTATATTCCCTCGGCTACCGAGGCTCCTCAGCCCACAACTGCAACTCCTACTGTAACAACTCCCTCACAGGAGCCTACAGAAGATTCCGGTAACGTGACCGATCCTGTAGAGACAAAGAAAATATACTTTACTCCCAATGATTCGTGGTCACAGGCTGTGACAGATAACTCTGGAGCGTTCTCAGCATACGCATGGAACAGCGAGACCGGAGAGGGCAGCTGGGTGTGGCTGACTGACGCAGAGGATTCTGTTTATGTAGCGGATGTTCCCGTTGATGCAGACAGCATATACTTTGGAGCAAGCTTCTCCGTTACTCCTGAGGATGTATGGTTCAGCACAGAGCAGCTGACAATTCCCGATGACAGTGACTACTTTACTCTTGATGAGACAGGAGAAAGCGGACAGTGGAGCTCCTATGGTGTGACAGACCCTGTTGAGCCTGCGGTTACATACTACAGTGTGGCTTTTGTGAACGCAGATGGTACCCTGCTCACTCTACAGACTGTGGCAGAGGGCAAGGCTGCAACAGCTCCCGAGGCTCCCACAATGGCAGCAGATGCACAGTACACCTACACATTCAAGGAGTGGGATACAGCATTTGATTCAGTAACAGAGAATCTCATCATCAGAGCAGTCTATGACAAGATT
>JAFTHZ010000030.1 GCA_017457155.1 Ruminococcus sp. | reverse complement strand
TGTCGTTTCTGACCATTGTGAGCACTCCGCTTGCGTTTTCTGCGGTGAGCTCATCAACGCCTGATACGGTCTCCTCGTCCCAGTAGTAGAGGGTGATGTCCCCGTCTATCTTCTTTGCTGTCATACAGTTGATGTTCAGTGCGAACAGGTCGTGACTGAAGTCAGCTGTGGGATAGAGGATGGTGCCTGTGGCGGTCTTTGTGAAGTCGCCTGTTTTTGTGCTGTCAAGGTTTGTGACATCCTGTGCCATATCTGCACGGTAGTCCTCAAGCTTTGACATCTGACCCATTGTCAGGTGGGAGTTTACAAGTGAATCGGTCTTGTAGCCGTAGTAAAGCTGTGCTTCGGCGCCGTAGTTGAGAAGTGCCAGCATAAGAGCTTTCTCAGAGTCTGTGCTATGCTTGTTTGCGAGAACAGAGTTTGCATAGGTGACTGCATTGTAGCTCATGAGGTTGCTGTAGATGTAGGAGCCGTCGGGCTGCTTTATGTAGAGCTTGTAGTAAACATTGTCGCCCATATACATGGGATGAATGGAGCCAGTGCTTGCATAGAAGTACTTGCCCTCTGCTGTGACGCCTGAGATTATCTCTATTGCATCAGCAACCGTACCATCGGTGTCTCCCTCGTTGAGGATGATGAGACCTATATCCTCACAGGAGAGTGAGCCGGGGTTTGATACTGTGAAGTATACGTCGTATCTCAGTTCGTTCTCACAGTTAAGAACTGTGTACTGGGGCTTCAGCACAGGGGCGGGAGCGGCAGTCTCATAGGAGATTGTCAATGTCTCATCTTTATTATCAGAAAGGCTGAAGGTTACTCTTGTGTTTGCGGGAACAAACAGCAGACCGGCATCGATATCATATATCATTGTGTTGTACAGGGTTGCTGTGGGAACAGTACCCTGCTCTCCGTCGGTCATGTACCAGTTCAGGTTGTCACCTGTCTTGACTGCTACGTAGCTGTCCTTGGTGAAGGTGACGGTCAGCTTTCCGTCTGTGAATTTATAGCCGCCGCTGAGGGATGCATTTTCGTTGTATCCGCAGTTTGTGCCGTTTATGTTACCGATCAGGTAGTAGACAAGCTGAACCTTTCCGCAGACTGTACAGGTCTCGTCTTCGTAGGTGTGGTCTGTTTCTGCGGCGCAGATTGTACAGATTCCGTTTCTGTTATGAACAAGATGCTGACAGTTGGCGGTGGTGTAGCTGAGTGTCAGGGTACCGTCGGAGTTTTCTGTAAGGCTCAGGGTTACGTCTACTCCTGCAGGGAGGAGGAGCATGGAGTCGCCCTTGCCTGTTCTTGTGTTGTAGAGAGTCACAGAGTTGCTGACGGCAGTTGAATCGGTCATGAACCAATCCAGATTGTCAGATGCCTTAACGAATACCTGTGAGGCTTCTGTCAGGGTGAGGGTCAGCTTTCCGTCTGTGAATTTGTAGATTCCTGTTTCTGCATAGTTTGCATCGTAGCCAATTTGTGTGCCGTTGATATTGCCCACAAGATAGAACTGCATAGAGTGTCCGCAGATTGTGCAGGCGTTGTTGCTGAAGCTGTGAGTACAGCGCAGACCACAATCTGTGCAGGTACAGTCAGAGAAGTTGTGGTCACAGATGACTCCGCAGATTGTACATTCTCCGTCGTTGAAGGAGTGCTTGCAGCTGTATCGGCAGAGCTGACAGACTCCATTTGCGAAGCTGTGGACACATACCTTGCCACAGGTCTGACAGGTGCCTTCTGTGAAGTTGTGAGTACACACTGTGCCGCAGGTGGTACACTTGCTGTCGCTCCATGTGTGGTTGCAGGAAGCGTGACAGGTGTCGCACTTGCCCTCTGTGTAGGAGCTGTGAGTACAGATGAGCCCGCAGACAGTACACTCGTCGTCTGAGAAGGAGTGGTTACAGGATATTCCGCAGAGACAGCATTCGCCCTGTACCCATATGTGGTCGGTACAGCTGATTCCGCATACTGTGCAGGTGCCCTCTGCCCAGTAGTGAGGACAGGTGTGCTGGCAGATTGTGCATGAACCGTTCTGGTAGCTGTGATTAACTTCTTCGCCGCAGGTTGTGCAGATTCCGTCTGCGGTGTGGGTTGTATGACTGCAGGGAGCGGCAACATAGCTGAGTGTCAGGGTGCCGTCGGTATTCTTTGTGAGAGTAAAGGTTATGAGTCGACCCTTGGGAACAAAGAGCTTCTCGGTGTAGTTGCCTGTCTTTGTGTTGTAGAGTGTGGCAGAGGTGGCCTCATTACCGGGGTAGGTCTCTGCCATGTAAAGGTTCTGGTTGTCTCCGCTCTTGACTACCACATAGCTGTTCTGGTTGAACACTGCAACCAGAGATTCGCCTGTGAATTTGTAGATGCCGAGATTTGAGGAGTTCTGCTCTATGCCGTAGTTGGAACCGTTGATGTAGCCTACAAGATAGTATCCGGGATCCTTATAAGAGCAGATTGTGCAGTAGCCGCCCTGATAGTTATGCTGGCAGACAAGTCCGCAGATCGTACAGCTTCCGTCCTTGTAGGTGTGGGGAACCTGTGAGCCGCAGGAGGAGCAGATGCCATCTGTGTCATGAGAGATATGTTCGCAGGCTCCCAGAGCGTAGCTGAGTGTCAGGGTGCCGTCTTTGTTGTCAATAAGTGTAAAGGTTATGTCTCTGTCCTTGGGAACAAAAAGCTTGTCCTCGGTGGTGATGTCCTCTGCATTGTAGAGGGTGACGGTTGTGGCGCCCTCCTGATATCCGTCGGTCATGTAGCGGATGGTTCCGTCAGAGGATTTGACAGCGATGTAGCTGTCTTCTGAGAAGGAGGTGCTGAGGGTGCCGTCGGTGATTTTGTAATCATAGGCATCGTAGTCGGCACCGTTGATATATCCGAAGAGATAGAAGACGGGCTTCTCTTTTCCGCAGATTGTACAGATGTCATCCACATAGTTGTGGGGGCAGTTGTATCCGCAGATTGTACAAACACCGTCAACGTTTGTGTGACCAACCTCCTCTGAGCAGGTGGTACAGATACCGTTTATGTCATGGGAGGGATGTGTGCAATCAGCGGCGGTGTAGCTGAGGGTAAAGGAGTCGTCGCCGTTGTCCACGAGGGTGAAGGTTATCTCTCGTCCCTTGGGCACAAACAACTTGTCATCGGATGTGATGTCGTCTGCGTTATACAGGGTAGCTGTAGTAACCTGACCCAGATATCCGTTTGTCATATATCGCTTTGAGCCGTCGCCTGTTCTGAGGGCGATGTAGCTGTCGTGAGTGAAGGTGACCTTCAGGGTGCCGTCTGTGAATCGGTAATCCAGAGCATCATAGTCGGCGCCGTTGATAAAGCCGAAGAGATAGTACTGAGGTCTTTCCTTTCCGCAGATGGTACAGGTGTCTCCCACATAGTTGTGGTCACAGTTATATCCGCAGATCGTACAGATGCCGTCAATGCTTGTGTGGCCAACCTCCTCTGAGCAGGTGGTACAGATACCGTTTGTATCGTGAGAGGGATGTGTACATTCAGCGGCAGTGTAGCTGAGAGTGAAGGTTTCGTCACCGTTATCGGTGAGGGTGAAGGTTATCTCTCTGCCCTTGGGAACAAACAGCTTGTCGGCGTTGTCACCCAGGAGAGCACTGTTGTAGAACAGTGCAGAGGTTGCATCCTCACCGGGATATCCGTCACAGTTGTACCAGATGGAGTTGTCGCCTGTCTTCAGCATAACATAGCTGTCATGGGTGAAGGTGGTTTTCAGGGTGCCGTCTGTGAACTTATAGGTGCCTATGGTCTGGGAGTCGTCTCCGATGCCATAGTCAGCTCCGTTGATGAATCCTGCCAGATAATAGGTAGGAACGTTCTTTCCGCATATGGTACATACGTCATTGACGTAGTTATGAGAAACCTTTTCGTTACAGATAGTACATATTCCATCTGTATTGTGGTTATCGTGTGTACAATCGTCCAGAGTATAGCTGAGGGTCAGAGTGCCGTCAGAGTTTTCTGTGAGGCTGAAGTTTGCTACTCTGCCCTTGGGGACAAACAGTTTCTCGGCGTTTATTCCCAGAGATGTGTTGTAAAGTGTGGCAGAGGTGGCATCGTTACCGGGATAGCCGTCGGTCATGAACCACTTTTCATTATCGCTGGTCTTGACGGCAACGTAGCTGTCTTCGGTGAACTTTGCAGACAGTTTGCCGTCTGTGAATTTGTAGGTTCCGATGTTTGAGGAGTCCTCTTCGCAGGCGTAGTTTGCGCCGTTGATAAAGCCGAACAGATGATAGTCGGGCTTTGCCTTTCCGCACAGGGAGCATACACCGTCAACATAGACGTGGTCTCCCAGCTCGCCGGTGGACTTGATGCGGTACAGGGTGCGGGTTTCTACTTTCTTGTTCCATGCTGCGGTGGCGGGGGTGTCACTCCACTCGGAGAACTCGCTCCATATGGAGTGGGTGTACTGTGCAGTGTAGGTTGAGTAATTCTGAGCATATACGGTTGCGACAAAATACCAGTTGGAGTTGGTACAGCAAGCGGTGTTGCTGGTTTTGTAACTCATATCCGAAGTGTCACACTCGTAGTTGCTGGGGTTTGCAGTTGCGTAATATGCATGGAAGGTGGTGTAGCTGCCTGTGCTTGATGCGTAGGAGTAGTAAGAATTAGGAGCACACCAGTGATAGTACAGGTATCCGCAGACTGCATCGGAGTTGATCTCTGTTTTTGTATAGTAGTTCTGGGATGCAGTTTTCTTGGTGCCGTTGTACTCGTTGTAGATTGAGCTTGTTTTGTCAAAGCCCGAGGGCCATGAGGGTACGTAGTAAACTGTACCATCAGAATTCTTTATCCACTCGGAGTTTATGAGGGTGTATCCGTCCACAGAGGGCTCGGGGGAGGTGATGGTGCTGTAGTCTGAGTAGCGGTACTGAGTCTTTGTCTCAATGCGGCTTTCTTCGACTCCCTCGGGTTTGGTCTCTGACCATTCTGTGGGGGCATCCTTGTACTCGGTGTATGTGTCGTTACACACAGAGCAGGTGTAGGTTATTTTTTCGTAGTCCTGACATGTGGCAGGTATGGTAACGGAGGAGTATTTATGACCTGTGATACCTGTGCTTGTGGTTTCCTTTGCTCCACAGACGGTACAGGTACGGGTTTTTGTGCCTTCGGTGGTACAGGTGCCGGGGGTTGTGACCCAATCTCCGTAGGAGTGGCTTCCGGAGCTGGTAGTGACAGTGCCTGTCAGACCGCAGATTGTACAAGCCTTGAGGGTCTTAACAGTGGAGGTGCAGTCTCCTCCTGAGCTGCCGACAGGATAGGTCTGGTATGTATGGCTACAGGAGCTCTGGCTGACAGAGGAGGGAATTACCATGAAGTAATCCTCTGCAACGACTATGGAGCCTGTGTTGGTGTTCAGGGTGGAACCGTTGGTTATGTAGCAGTTCTTATACTCTGCGGTAATAGCCAGGGTGTGGTTACCTGTGTCCATAACATTCATCCATACACCATTGTCCACAGTGCTTCCTGACAGAGTATAGGAGTTATTTGATGAGGTGTCGCGGGTACCTGTTACTTGTGTGCCGTATGTGCCGAATCCTGTGTAGACATAGGCGGACACAGCGGTGAGCTGGTTGTAAGTTGTGGAGACAACACCGTCTATCACAGATCCGTTGCCTTGCACGTGGCCGTTGGGCGGAGTGTGGTCTTTTATGGTTATGTCTGTAGTGATGTCGTCCACAAAGGTCACGTTGTCCGCTCGTATGTACGCGATACCTCCCGCTCGGTTTATCGTTCGGTACCAATATTCGCCAATGGTGTTCTTATACAGTCCCGTGGCGGTTATGTTTTCTCCCGCCGAGTAAACAGAGATGTACGCAGTAGTTGAGTCAACACCGCTGTAGCAGGGGAGAGACATTGACCAGGTGGAGTCAGCGTTGGCACTGATTGTACCATAGCAGGGGTAGTATGTGCACTTTGACACATAGTCACCTGTTGTGGTGGCACCTGCGGCCTCTCGGGCTGCGGTGGACTTTGCGGTGATATTGGTCAGAGCGGTCTTGTTGTAAAGGTTAATGAGTGAGCCGGAGCCGTACTCTGTACCGCTGGCATTTGTGAGTGCAAGCTGTCGGTCCAGAACATAGTAGCCCTTGTATATACCCAGATTAGCGGAGGACCAGGTGTTGAGGGTCTTGTTGGTCCAGTTAATCCAGGGATTCCATGTGATGTCACAGGTTGCCTTCATAAAAGCATTGAACTCGTTGCTCACATCGCCGCCGTTGCCGATAACCTGGCAGCCCTCAGACCATGCCCAGGTCAGAGGAGATCCGCCTGCGATGTTTGTGGAACGGGTGTGAATGTTGATGCCGCTGGCACCTGCCTGATAACCGTTAAGGTTGTCCGAGGGGGTGTAGTAGCAGTATCCGTTGCTGTTTGTCAGGTTGATCTGGAAAGCAGCATAGGGACCTGTATGGTTATGGGTGAAGAAAGAGTAGGTTCCGTCCATCAGGGTTGTGGAGCCTGAGTATGCTACACCGTTTGTACAGTCGGTGGGCATACCGGGAACAGAGGTACAGTTTTCGCAGTAGAATACGATTTTTGCTGCACCGCTGGAGTCCATGCGTACAACGATACACACAGCTTGGTTACGGGTGTCATAGGCACTGTTGGTGTAGTCGCTGCCGCCCCAGTAGTTGTCGGAGCCGCCCTCGAACATAAAGACAACGGACCTGCCGTTGTTCAGCGTGTTCTGAAGGGTTGTGCTGCTGTTGATGTAATACCGCATCATTGTGTCGATGTAGCTGCGGGCTGTGGCGTTGGAGATAAATCCCGAACAGGTCAGTGAATTGATGCCTGTCACAGCCTCTACATCAACAGGAAAGCTCAGGGGCATTACCGTGAGTAGTAGGCATATCGTGATGACTAGTGACACGATACGCTTGAAGAGTTTGTTCTTCATAAAAATCCTCCTGTTGAAAAACGTTTTTGTGTGTTACCAACACACGTTTCTATACAAATATAATGGTACTACACATTGTTCTATAAATCAAGAAAAATCGGTAAATTATGTATATTATTTTTCAATATATATTATATTTTTTTAACACTTTATACAAATTGTGGTTTGCACAAGAAAAAACACAGCATATTGTGTAGGAGAACAGCCGAAAAACCGCGACAAAGGAGCGGAATGTGTCTGTGTTGGGAAAGTTTAGGCTTTGCTGTTGACTTATGAGGCGGAGATTATGTATAATATACGATATAATGTTCCGAAGAACAGGAGAAAAAATATGAAGAAAAAACAGGTTTCAGCTATTATTTTGTTAGTATTGATTGTTCTGTCTGCCCTGTGCATGACAGGATGCGCAAAGAAGGTTACCATAACCGTCAATGATTACGGGAAGGTCAGCCAGATAGAGGCAAAAACAAACATGACCGTCGGAGAAGCACTGTCAGCTGCAGGTATTGCTGTCAGCGAGAAGGACGCGGTTGTCCCCGCGGTGAGCAAGATGCTGGAGGATACAATATACATTGAGATCACCAGATGTTGCAAGGTAACCATAGTCTGTGAAGGCGAAGAGGTAGAGGTAGAAGTTGTGGGGGGCACAGTAGCCGATGCAATTTCTTACGCAGGTTTCCCTCTGGATGACAGTTATAAACCTGATGCAGACAGAGATGCTCTGCCTCAGGACGGAATGGTGATAAATCTTACAAAGGCCACCCCTGTTACCCTCAAGGATAACGGACAGAAGACAGCATGCAACACCTATGCTGCTACCGTAGAGGAGTTTATCGTAGAGCAGAATATTTATTTGGACGATAACGACACAGTCTCTCCCGTGCCTGAAACCAAGATTCAGGCAGATATGGTAATTACCATTACACGTAAAAACTGACAAAATCCCCCGATGCAGGTCGGGGGATTTAATTTTTTTATTTATTGTTCAGACATGCTGATTTGCTGCATATTGATAGTATCAAGAGGGCAAAGCGCTTGTGTTTGATTGTATTTTTATATCTATATATTGATTGACCTTAAGATTTGTTCAGTATTATTGCCCAAAGGTCAGTGCAGTTATTTGGGCATTTATACTGAAATTTTTTTGTTTGTCCCAAAAATGTTGATTTTATCTACGAAAAAGTGTAAAATTTATCAGTAATGTTATGGCTGTCACTATAACATTTTTACAAAAAATAACTGTCTCAATGACAAATTTACCAAAAAAGGAGTGTTACCCATGAGCTTTTTCAACAAAGTAGTTGATGATATGGTCAATGAAAAAGTTCCGAGAAAAAAGCGCAAAAGACTGATTATCTTAATTGCTCTTCTGACACTTCTCTCAATGACAACTTCAACGGTTGCATGGTTCAGAATCAACACTTTCTCCGGAGTAGACACTCTGGATCTGCATATAAGCGTCAGCGCACAGCTGAAGGTGTCCATGGAAGACTTTGGAACCGACCTTGAAAAGTACGGCAAAGTCATTACCAATGAAATGATTGATGGATACCTGACAAAGTATGACACAAATCTTGAGGAGATCATTCTGGATCCCGTCACCACATCTGACGGGGTGAGGTTTGTGAATCAGCGTGGCTCTGCAAGAGAGCCCAACAACCGCTCATATCTTGAGTTTGACTGCTTTTTTATTGCTACTGAGGATATGTGGGTTCACCTGACTACTGAGAGCACCGAGGCGGGTAATGATGATGGTACAAAAGTGTGGACCGAGTCCACAGGCATACAGGCAGACGTTGTTAACTGTACTCGTGTAGGATTCCAGTCAGAGAATGATACCCAATCCGCTATATATGAGCCTAACCGCGGCACACCGGTCAGCGGTCAGTCAACCTTTGATCTGCCTTCGGGCACAATGGTCTACTCCAACAGCACCAGACTTTTCCACCTGAACGCTATGGAGCCCACAATGGTAACAATCCGACTCTGGATTGACGGCGAGGATCCTCAGTGTGACGACGATGTTCAGGATTCACATCTTGGTGTGCAGCTGAGCTTTATTGGTTGTGATGACAACAACGTTCCCATCTCTTAATCTGAAAGTTACCGCTAATGTAAAAAACTAACCTACGGAGTGATTAACTTGTTTGGAAAAAAGAAAACCAAAATTGAACAGCCTATGACTCCGGAGGAGCTCAGTCGATATAATGACAAAAAGATTGCTGATGCTCAGATAGAGCGGTTTCATGTAAGTGCGGATTCTGAGTATATAGTAAAGTATAAGAAACGTAAGCGCATCCTCAGCATCATCCTGGGAATCGCACTTCTGATTCTTATCATCCTGTTTATTGTGTCAATGCTTGTTACCCAGTGGGGCGACCTTATCATCAGCGTTGATTCTGTAGGCGTCAAGAAGGGTATCATCCTCAGCGAGGACCCGGAGTTTGAGGACCACTCGGTATCTCTCTCTGCAGAGCAGATTAAGGATGTTACCAACATTACCTACTCCTGGCTTCCCACCGACCTTGATACAAGCGAGAATGGCGAGCACAACGGCGAGGATTATGTGGCATACACCTTCTACTGCAAGAACAACGGTCAGGAGACTCTCGATTACGAGGCGACTCTTGAGATTATCGGAGTTGCGAAGTCTGCCGATGAGGCAATCCGTGTTATGGTCTATAAAAACGGCGAGCCCGCTATCTACGGCAAGGCTTCCTATGATGACCGCAGGGTTGCAGAGACAGACTGCACAATGTTTGAGGATGACGAGACTGTTATGATAACCACCACCGAGGAATTTGAGGTGGACGAGGTTGACAAGTACACCATCGTTATCTGGGTTGAGGGAAATGACCCTGAGTGTCTTGATGACATCAGAAATGGTCACGTGCGTATGAGAATGCTCTTCGATGTTCTTGACGACGACGCAGAGCCCGGATTTATGGAAGGCGTTTTCCATTGATAACCTGGGGGAATAACCCACAGACTACATACGGTATTATGTGCGAAAGCACTGATATAATCAAAAATCCCTATGGTGTTTTAGGGACAAAAAATTATTTTTAGGAGGAATTTCTCTATGAAAACATCATCTAGAAGAAGAGTACTGCTCTCTTCCGTTGCTATGCTTCTCATCGCTCTCGTAGCTCTGGGAACAGCAACATTTGCATGGTTCACATCCAGCACAGTTGCAACAGCTAACGGCATCAACGTTAGAACAGCTAAGGCTTCCAAGCTCGAGATCTCCAAGAGCGATCTGGCATGGGGCACACTGGTTGACTACAACGTAGACAACAAGCTTCTGCTTCCCGCATCTACAGCTACAGGTACTTCCTGGTTCAAGGCTGATGCTGCAGACGCTTCTGCTTCCACACTGAAGAGCGGCACAGTTTCCACAATTGCTGCTTCTGATCTGGGCAACTATGTAATCGCTGACCAGCTCAACATCCACAACGCTGGTGAGGCTTCTGTAGAGAACGTTGAGATTAAGTTCTCCGTTCCCAACAACTACCTCCGTGTAGCTCTCGTTCCTGCTGCTGCAGGCGGCCCCGGTGCAACTATCACAGGCACATTCACAAATTGTGTTTATGCTGATGCTGCTGATGCTTACACAGGTCTCACAGCTACAGACGGCACAGGCACACAGATCACTCCCAAGACTGACTACACAATCGATGTTGGTACACTTGAGGCTGAGGACGTTGTTTACTACAACCTCTACGTATGGTTCGAGGGTCAGGATGCACAGTGCTACGATGCTAACGCTGGTGTAACAGTTTCTGACATCGAGTTCACAGTAACAGGTGACACAGTAGTTGAGTAATTAACTGCTTACATAATTTTTGTGTAATTTTCTCATAGAAATCGAGGACCCCTAATGAAGAAGACGTTAAGAAAAATATTGAATATAACAGTGGATGTACTTGTTGTTTTGGTTTTGATAGTATCAATACTTGTTGTTATGCTGTCACTTACCTCTAAATCATCAGGGGTCTCTCATCTCTTTGGAATCGCACCGCTTAGTGTACAGACCGACTCCATGAACAGCGACGATGCTTTTTATGAGGGCGATTTGATATTCAGCAAGGTGACCAACGATCCAAGCTATGAGTACAAGGAAGGTGACGTTGTTACCTTCCCCATAAAGATAGGAGATAAAAATGCGCTCAATACCCACCGAATCGTGGATGTTATTGAGGATGATGGCATCACCTATTACCAGACTCAGGGAGATAACGAATCCCAGCCCGACGAGGAGTATCAGACCTCCTCTACTATCCTTGCTATATGGACTGGAAAGAAAGTTTCGGGTATGGGAGATTTCCTTGACTTTTTCAGAAGCCAGAAAGGATTTTTCCTCTGCGTACTGCTTCCGATGATCCTCTTCTTTGCTTATGAGGCTGTTCGTGTTGTTATGAACATCGTGGCCTATAACAAGGAGAAGGCACTTGCCGAGGCTCAGGAGGCGGTTCAGAATGCTGAACTCACCGAAGAGCAGAAGCAAAGGGCTATTGAGGAATATCTGGCCTCTATCGGGCAGAAGCCGGACGCAGGAAATGAGGACTGTGTACAAACACCTGCACAGGACGAAACATCCGAGTCTGAAGAATAAGCTTCAAAACAAATTATTTTGTCCCTAAAAGCACTAGGGTGCTAAAAATTGTAACGGATATATTTCTTTTCCGCCGCATGGCGGAAAAGAAATATGATGTTACACCCGGGGGTGCAAGCTGTCATCCCGAGACAGAGCGTGCTTTGCTCTTCTCAGATATAACAGTTGTTATAGACAGGTAGATTTTTTTAAGGAGACGAAGTACCGTGGATACAATATTTAAATTTCTATTTGAGTTTCTCGGTCAGTTTTTTGGCTCTATTTGGTCAATAATTTCTGGCGCATTTATCGGAATAGGAGAGGCATTCAACATTCCTGCATACGTCAACATCATTTACGGTTACACAACCGAGCTGGGTGGACTTGCATGGTTTGTTGCAATTCTTGCTATTGTGCTTCTGGTAGCTGTGCTGGGACTCATCGTCTGGCTTGCTGTCGTCGCTATAAAAAAGTCTATCCGTTCACGTCGCAGAAGACAGGATACCGACTCCCTTGTTAAGGAGGTTCAGGCCCTCAACAAAGAGGTTATGCGCCTGAATCTGGAGAAGGACAAGATTCTCTCCATGAAGGTTTCTCAGATCGGTCTCAATCCCAACGAGCTTTCCGAGCTTACAGGCGAGGAGATGGAGATGCTCAACAAGGGCGAAGAGGAAACAGACCAGGGCGACAAGAGATTCTACAAGCTGTCAGAGATCGACGAGCTCTGGGCAAATTATCAGCCCCCCGTATACGACAACAACATTACTCTGCCTGAGTTCTGTGATCGTTTCCGTCTGTTTGCTTGCTCACAGCTTGGTCTTTACTATGATATCAAGATCATCCGTCTGTTTGTTGCATCCTTTGCATCAACAAGACTTATCATCCTGCAGGGTATTTCCGGTACAGGTAAAACATCACTTCCCTATGCTTTCGGTAAGTTTGTAAACAACCCTGCGGTTATCGCTTCCGTTCAGCCTTCATGGCGTGACAGAAGTGAGCTGTTCGGCTACTTCAACGAATTTACAAAGAAGTTCAACGAAACCGAGCTTCTTCGTGCTATGTACGAGGCATCATACAACGAGAACGTCTATGCAGTAATCCTGGACGAGATGAACATCGCCCGTGTTGAGTACTACTTTGCAGAGATGCTCTCCATCCTTGAGATGCCCTCCCGCGATGAGTGGGTAGTAGACGTTGTCCCCAACTCATGGAAGTCCGACCCCAAGCATATTGTCAATGGACAGATTCAGATCCCCGGCAATATGTGGTACATCGGTACAGCTAACAACGACGACTCTACATTTGCTATCACAGATAAGGTTTACGACCGTGCTATGCCCATCAACATTGATACAAAGGGTGTTGCTTTTGATGCTCCTTACACAGAGTCCATCAACATCAACTACAAGCACTTTGAGAACCTGCTCAATGACGCTAAGGCTAGATACATTGTTTCTGATGAGAACCTGAAGAAGCTCAATCTTCTGGATGATTATGTTATCGAGCATTTCCGTATAGCTTTCGGTAACCGTATTGTTAAGCAGCTGCGTGACTTCGTTCCCGCTTACGTTGGCTGCGGTGGTACTGAAATCGACGGTCTTGACTATGTTCTGGCAAGAAAGGTGTTCAGAAAGTTTGAGTCCCTGAACCTTTCCTACATCCGTGACGAGATTGACGGTCTTTGCGCTTATATTGACGAGCTCTTTGGCGAGGAGAACATGAACGAGTGTAAAAGTTATCTGCGTATGCTCAAGAAGCTTGTATAAAATAGCGTTAATAAGGGCGAACACCGTTCGCCCTTATGTTGGTATTTTATTGCGCTGATAATAAAAATAAGTGAGGAGTACATTACTCATGGCTGACTTTGGTAAATATTACAGAGCTTATATGTATATGCAGGAACTCCTGCAGAACGACTTTACCTACAATTACATAAACGAAAGCTTTAAGGACGGAGACGAAGGCAAAGATTCTCTGAACGGTAAGACCAATGAGAAAGTCATCGATATGGACTGGGTTGAAGCCATTGAAGAGGTACTTCCTTATATTCAGAAAGCAATTGATGAGCAGAGACGATTTATCAAACAGATTGAAAACGTTGTCAGAATCGAGCTTGCCAGAAAGACAGGTCCTGATTCTGTAAAGCATCTCTCTCAGCATACTAATTTCATAGCCAAGGTTGAGGGTGATATGGTTACCCCCAACAAGATTCTCGTTACTGAGCAGGAGGAATCCTTTGCTATCTACGAGAACCGAGTTCTTATGACGCTTATCCGCAGAGCGCTTTACTTTGTTGAGGATAAGTACTCAAAGATGAAGGGTGTCCCCAATGACACCTATACAAATATCAAGATGGTTCGCCGTGCAAAGTTCTCTGACAAAGAGGTTGACCTTGCGTTCAACTATGTTAACGAGAGCCACGAGACACTGGCTGACGATCTGGATGTTCTGGATGTATCCGAGCTTTCGGATTTCGACCGAATCAGAAGAATAAGAAGTACCCTAAATGAGTTCCTTCAGACACAGCTTATGAAGGAAATTGCCAAGGAGCCCGAGGTTCATCCTCCCATTACACAGACCAACCTTCTGAAGAAGAACCCTAACTTCAAGAAGGCTATGGAGCTGTGGACCTTCCTGGACAGCTACAAGCGTCCTGGATTTGAGATTGTCGGCGAAGAATACGAAGGCACAATGAGCGACGACGTCAAGCAGCACATATATTTCTCTATGGGCTTCCAGCATTTTATGATGTCTATCGCTACAAACCCCGGTCTCAAGCGCATCCTCCACGAGAAGTATGAGGAAGAAAATGCAAGAATCGCCGAGGAAACAGCAAAGCCTGAGAAGCTCCGCCAGGCAGCTATGCAGGCAAGAATCGACGAGGTCAGAAAAGAGGAAATGGAGATCCGACTCAGGGAGATCCGTGAGAGAGAGAAGAAGATCCTCGACCTGACCAACGAAGTCAGAAACCTTAAGGTTACCCTGGAGCAGAAGGAACAGCAGATCCTCTCTCTGAAGGGTCAGATATCAGCCCTTGAGGATGAGATCAACGAGCTGAAGGAAGAGCTGAAGATCACAAAGCTGAAGCTTCTGGAAGCAGAGAAAGAGATCGAGAGACTCAAGGAAGAGAACGCCGCTCTCAAGGCAGAGATCGCCCAGCTCAAGCAGACTATCGAAGAACTCAATCAGAAGATTGACGAGCTGACCGCTACCGTTGCCGCACTGACTGCACGTGTGCAGGAGCTGGAGGCAGAGGTCGAGCGTCAGAAGCAGATAATCAAAGAGCAGGAAGAGCTCATCGCTCAGCAGAAGGCCCGCATTGCTGAGCTGGAGGCAGAAGTCGAGAGACTCAACGGCATTATCGAACAGCTCAATGCACAGATAGATTCTCTTAACGAGAAGATCCGTCAGTTGGAGGCAGAGGTTGAGCGCCAGAATCAGGTTATTGCAGAGCAGCAGGCTGTTATTGCTACACAGGCTGCGCGTATTGCAGAGCTTGAGCAGCAGGTAGCAGACCAGATTGCCCGCATAAACGAGCTGACCGCTCAGCTTGAAAGCTGTCGTGCAGAGCTTGCAGAGAAGAATCAGAAGATTTTTGATCTCACAAACGAGAACACAAATCTTACAAATACACTTGCTTCTGAGCGTGAGCAGCATAGCGCACAGGTTGCCAAGATGAACGAGGACTTCGAAAGAAAGACCAAGGATGCTGCTGATAAGCACGCCGCTGAGGTCAAGAAGCTTCGTCAGACTATGGATGACTCTGAGGTTGCACATAAGCAGTATGTTGCAAAAATCAACGCTGAGTTTGCAGACAAGGCAAGCAAGACCGAGCAGAAGCACCTGCGTGACCTGGCTGACAAGCAGGCACAGTTTGATATGCAGCTTCAGCAGGTAAACAAAGCTAACGCCGATGCTGCTGCAGCGGTAGACCTGAAGCACGCTTCAGAGGTAAGACGTGTTCAGAAGTCTGTTGACAAGCGTGTTGAGGCTGCCAGAAAGCAGGCAGAAAAAGAATATTATGACAAGATCCGGGCTCTTGAGTCTCAGTATGAGAAGCAGTTTGCGGAGCTTAAACATAAAGCAAGAGAAGAAATCAGGATTGCAAAGGCTAAGGCCAAAGAAGAATCTGCAATCACAAGACGCCAGGCAAAGGCTGAGGTCAGACTCGCCAAGAAAAAGGCAAGAAAGAACCTCTTTACAAAGGAAGAACTTATGGAGCTTGACTCCGAAGACTAATCTTCCGGAAAGGAGCCGTTATGGAGAAAACTGCAACCCCCGATAAGAAGAAAACGGGCAGACTAATCACAAAAAATATAATAGTTATGCTTGTTCTGGTTGCAGCTGTAGTGCTCTCCATCTGGGCTTGGTTTACCATGGGGCAGACTGCTTTCGCAAATGGAATAGAGCTCAGAGCAAATGCTGACGGCGTGCAGGTTTCTTGGGACGGCAAGAACTTCTATGACAACCTGACAGAACTGGATAAGTCCAAGCTTGTTCCCGAAGAGGTGGGACCGGCTTTGAATGTTAACGGTAGCGAGGAAGGTCCCTTGCCTCTCAAACTCATCACAGGTAACGGACTGAGCTTTTTTGAGCCCTACCTTAACCGCAGAACAGGCGATGTTATCCTGAATTCTGACGGCACCTGGCAGGGTATAGAGATTACAGACGAAAACAGTCATGGAAGATATGTGGATGTGGATTTGTATTTCAGAGGAAATACTGCCAGAAATATCTACCTTGCAGGTGACAGCGTTGTTTCTCCCAAAACGACCGATACCACAAGATACAGTGATTTCGGCCCGTTCTCAAAGGACTATATTGCTGCTGCATCCAGAGTAGCTTTTATGGATGCAGATAAGAAGAATGTGAGCTTTATATGGGCACCTAATGCGGATGTAGAGCTAGTTGAGAACAACGCAGGATATTCAATTTATAATACAACCAGAACCGAGGATGTTACTATCTCCGGTGGAGGTACAACCAACATAGACGGCGGAGTAGTGGACGACGGAAAAACCTACTATTTCTGGACATACTGGGATAATTCGGTAGTCTCAGAATACCCCAGTGATCTGAGCAAGTTTGAGGCTCGTCAGTTTGAGTATGACTCAGAGCGCAGATATTTTGTTACAGATGTAACAATGTATCTCCCCACTTACAGCAATAACCCCAGTATTCCTGTATTTATAAATGAAACCAGCAGTGCAGCAGCATCCAATATCAATCAGTATAATCAGTATATTGACGGTGCAGCCAGTAAGAATCTGAATAAAGAAGCACAGGGACAGTTTTTTGGTGTAACAAACACCAGCTTTAATGTTGGTAGTTCTAACTGCTCCAATGCTATGTACCTTCTCCGACCCGGCGATTTTACTATGGGATCAAAAATAGATTTCGAACTGGGATATGACCCTGTAAACAAACTTTTGGTAGTTCTGTCATACACGGTTGAAGGCGGCGGATCCTTCGATCTGGGAGGACAGGAATCTGATATTACAATCTCTCAGACATATTTCCCTCTTAACAACAATGTTAACTGTGCTCTGGTGAATCCCGCAGACAGTGCGGCAGTTTCATCAGGAGAAAACTATAAGAAGGCAGTCAACTTCACAAATGCGAACAAGACTAACGTAAAACCCATCAGCATTACTACTGCAGAACAGTTTACTGCTGTGAAGACTGGTGATGGGTATAGTGCAACATATAAGTTCAAAAATGCCAAGACAAACACTTATCTGACCGTTTCAAACGGCTCGGTGAGCTTCAGCGGAAGCGGCACGTCCTTCTCCCTGTATTACTCAACCGAGCACACAGGACCTATACTCAAGGCAGGGGACTATTACCTTGTGCTGAAGAATGGTCAGGTCTGTGCAGTTAAGGCAGGCGAGCTGGAGTTTGCTGATGTTATCACAATCTATACAGGTAGCAGCTATAAGCTTAACACAGGACTTAACTCAGACATCCAGCCATATCAGTTTTATAATTATCAAAAAGGAACACTTGATAACCTTGAAACATTTACTACCCCGCCTTTGTTTAGCTCTTTTAATGGTACAGAGGCGACAGTAAAGATTGGAAACACACCAATCGCAACACTGACAAAAGCAAATGCGAGTGATGAGTACTACACAGCGCATATTGTAATGCGCATATGGGTTGAGGGTACTGACAGAGAAGCAAAGACTCCTCTGGCTGACGGTATCTTTGATGCATCATTCCATTTTGTATCACAGTAAGGAGGGATTAGGTTGAAAAATAAAAAAGTAAAACTCAGAAGCAAACAGCTCATAATCATCAACTTATTCCTCATTGCTGTTTTAATGACGGCATCTGTGTATGCCTGGTTTGCGTCACATGTTGAGAACAGAGTTGACGCCTATGATATTACGGTTGAATCTGACAATGCTCTGGAGCTTTCCTTTGACGGGGAGACCTGGGGCGGTACCCTGAACCTTGCGGACCTTGAGAATACAGACGGCGAAAAGGTTCTGGATACAATGAAGTTCGTTGAGGTTACAGGTAACGGTGCCAGCTTCTCTATTCCTCAGCTGACTCAGAAGAATAACTACGCAATCGTTAACACAAGCGGCACATGGACTACCGCAAAAGCTAATCAGGATTATCTGGAGTTTACAGTATATATGCGCTCAAAGGATTCTCTGGATGTATTCCTCAGCTCAGACTCTGAGGCTTCCCCTGTTTCTTCTGTTGTGACAGGTGCAACAAGCGGAAATCCCAGCACATACTCCAGCGGAGACAAAACATTCTCCAAGGACTGTGTTGTAGGCGCTCTGAGAGTTTCTTTCCAGAGTTCCACAGGCACCAGATACATCTGGATTACAAATCCCGAGTATCATCTGAACAATAAGATCGGATCCTCTACCTACGAAATGGTTACAAATGCTGCGTCCACAACCTATGGAAACGGCAGCAGCAACTTTACAGAGGGTAGCGATTTCTATTGGAACAATCCTTATAAGCATTATTTCTACAACAACAAGACACTGACCACATGGAATGCATCATACACCCTGACCGGCTTGCCCGACACTGTTACAACAGTTCCCACAGGCGGACAGACAAAGCTAGCTTCCCTGACAACCAAGGACGCAAACGGATACTACACAGGTTCTGCAAAGTTCCAGGTATGGATCGAGGGTTGTGACACAGAGGCAAGAAGAGCTCTGGTAGACGGAAAGTTCAACCTTTCTCTGGTACTTGATACATTTGCTGTAAATAACTAAAAATTCTTCAGGACAAAGGAGGTGCTGTTATGAGAATCAATAATAAGAAAAACATAATATTATCCGTAACAGCACTTGTTATGGTCCTGTTCATAGCTGCAGGTGTTACATTCAGCTGGATGGAAGGCGGAAACAAAGGCTATGTCAACGGCGGCGACATTGTTATCAGCTCAGGCAGTAACCTGACAATGCGCCAGGACGGAAAGACCACTTCTTCCATTGTCATCCCTTCATGTACACTTGAGGAGGTTTCAAGCGCTGACGGCAGAAACTACTTTTTCCCCATGGGCGACTGTACCTCTAATCAGACAGACACAATGACCTTCCGCGAGGGCATCCCTGCTGATGAAAACAGCAGATATGTCAGCGTTGATTTTGAGCTTGAGGCAGGAGACAGCGCAACAGATGTTTATCTTGGTGCAGGCACTATTGTTCAGTGTGAGAATCAGCAGGTGATGAATGCACTGAGAATGTCCTTTAATCTGAACGACGGAAGCGCTCCTGTTGTGTTCAAGCCCAACCAGATGCCCGGTGTCAATATGACTTACTCTCCCATCACATCAATCAGCGCCGCTGGAAAGGCAACGACAACAACTACATCCACCGATTCTTACGGTGACTATTACTACAGCGGAGACGACAGTACTCCTATCTTCTCACTTGGTAAGGACGAGACAAAGAAGATCACCCTTTCTATCTGGCTTGAGGGTACTGCCTTCACAGGGGATACCGTTGCAGGTCAGAGTCTCAATATTTATGTTGACTTTACAACTACTGTTGACGATCTTGTTAAGTACAACTTCAAGGATAACACTCACGGTTATGGTGATGCACTCTATGAAGGCTGGATTGACAAGACAGACGAACTTGCAGGTACAAAGTATGAAACCATGATGTACATCTATGATGTTACCTCTCAGCGTTATTACGCTATGGAGAAGAACGACGATGGTACCGAGTGGACTGCATACGTACCCAAGACCATCACCAACTTCTACTTCCGCCGTTATTCCATTGATATTGACCAGTGGTGGAACGAATGGGAGCCTAATATGGGCGAGGATATGGTGACAGACCCCGACGGCGAGTATACATATATCGCAATCTGCGGTAACACAGTAGGTTCAGGTGTTGAACTTGACGGATGTTACGGATATTGGCAGGACAAGGATGATACTATCAGAGTATACTTCCAGCTTCAGACCGATTGGAATAACACCAAGTGCTATGCCTGGCGTCAGGATGGTTCAAGAGCAACGGCATCCTGGCCGGGAGATGAGATGACATACTCCCACAATAACGGAGACAATAAACCTGTTTATTATATAGACCTTACAAGAGGCAGTGAGCTTGCCGGTCTGCAGTTCAACAACAGCGTTAATTCCCAGCAGTATGAAATCACTGATACACAGTTCTTCTTCAACGGATTCATTACCTGGTACGAGAGCGGATCCAGTAATGGTAAGTGGCTTTATACAGAAGAGGCAAACAGCCTGATCTACCCTGTAAACGACCCCACACCCTGATCAGAATAACAGACTGATTAATTCTTACGACTAAACTACAAAGGAGGTGCTACCTATGAACAGTAAAATTTCAAACATAAGACAGATAATGCTTTCTTCGGTGGCACTTCTTATGATTCTGCTTGTTGCAGTAGGTTTTACCTATTGCTGGATCGAGGGCGGTACAACGTACTCAGTAGCAACAGAGAATCCTGATGATGTAAAGACAGGTACTGTACCTGATTCTGTGAAGTATGCCGGTGGAGTGATTCTTGATCCCACAGCGGATATCAACACCATCGACCTCAGCGACTACGACGAAACTTCACATAACTACACCGATCTGTACTTCTCTCCTGTGTCCAGCAAGGACGGAAAGAATTTCTTCTTCCCCGTTGCCTATGATTCTACAGGCAAGGCAATTGCATACAGAGCATCAAATACCAACGATATCGGTACAAAGCTCATAAGCTATGACTTCAGCGTCAAAGCAACAAAGAAATGCTATCTTGCATTCAATACAATGCCAACTATTACTGCAACTCAGAGCGGGACAGCTGTGGCCGACACCTCTGCTTTCAGAGTGATGATAAGCAACGGTGCCACAAGCCACATCTTCTCCACAGCAACCACAGCTCAGACTACTACTGTTGTTACAAGCACAGCAGGTGCAACCTCCACACTGACTACCAAGCTGTTTAGTGACTATCTGAATGGCTCGAACAAATCTCATTTGTTTGACTATGAGCAGGGTGGCACAGGTACTATCACTGTATCTGTATGGCTGGACAGCGGCTCTGATTACAGCGGTCTTGTGGGCTGTGATATATCCATTGATATGGAGCTTATTGTTGACCAGGAGAAGGTCAACGTAACCTATGATGCTGTTACATACAACAACGCAGGCTCAAAGGTCACAAACGGCTTCACAGGCGGTAAGATTACTGTGGGCAGCACCACATATTCGTCAAAGGTTACTAATGCATACAACCTGGGTGATACCATCATCGCCAAGGCAACAGCAAACACGCACTATACATTCGACGGATGGTACACAGACTCAACCTGTACAAACAGCGCCGGAACAGCTGCTCAGCTGGAGGTAACTCCCACAGCAGATGTTACATACTACGCAAAGTTTGTGGAAAAGCCTAAGTACACCATTAAGGTTGTGGCAAGCCCCACAGCAGGTGGTACGGTTACTGCAGGAGGTTCCTCAACATCCTACACAGGATATAAGGATTCAACAGTAACCCTCAAGGCAACACCCAAGACAGGATATGGATTTGCAGGCTGGTATACAGACTCCACCCTGAATACTCTTTACAGTGAGTCAGAATCTGTGACAGTTACAATATCTGCAGCCAAGACTTACTACGCTAAGTTCAATGCCGAGACAACTACCACAATATATATCCAGCCACGCTCCGGTTTCTCTACTTACTATCTCTATGCTTATCATGAAACCGACAGCGACACTACCCACTATACAAGTGCTTGGCCCGGAACAGCAGCAACTCTTGACAGCACCACAGGATATTATAAGATAACCTTCAAGACCACCGATAGCGGTACTTTCAACGCTATTGTCAACAATAACAACGGAACTCAGTATCCCGGTTCGGGTCAGTTAGGTCTGGAAGGAACACTGGGCGGAACATATCTGTTCAAATCAGGAAGTCCCACTGCGCTTGTTGAGTTTGATCCAGCAGATATGATCACCTTCAATGTGTCTGCAACCAACGGTACAGCCACAGTTAACGGCGCATCCTCCGTGAAAATCCTCTCGGGTGACAGCGTAACACTGGCGGCAACTCCCAACTCAGGATATACGTTTGCCGGTTGGTATACCAACTCAGCATGCACAACTAATATCGGATCAAATTATAAAACAGCAAATCAGACAATAACATACACAGGTACTGAGGGTTCCACAGTGACCTACTATGCAAAGTTTGAGGTTGAGGATACAACCCGAACCATCTACTTCAAGCCCACATCAGACTGGGCATCCGCAAATGCGAAGTTTGCTTGTTATGTCTGGGGTGGTGGCAATACTGCTAAATGGGTACCTATGACTTCAGTGGGTGATGGCGTTTATTCTGTTACTATCGATAAGACTTATACAAGCATTATCTTTAGTAGATTTGATCCCAATGTAACAACATACAGCTTTGATACTGACTGGAACCAGTCAGCAGACCTTACCATTCCTACCGATGGCAAGAATATGCTTACACTTGGTAGTGGATGGACAGGTGCAAGTGGTACATGGAGCACATACAGCTAAGAATTATAACGAAAGGCGGTGATACCATGAAAAAAGAAAAGCGAACTTTCAGACTTATATCTCAGATAATTATCCTTGTGTTGGTGGTTATTATGGGTATAGGTACAACTTCCTCATGGTATAACCGCACTCAGAATAGTAGTCAGACCGGTGCAATACTCAGCTATGAGCAGACAGGAAAGGTCAATGGTACAGGATGTACACTCCAGACCTTCCTGGGCACCAATGACAACGGCGTGGTTGACTATAGTGACACCGAGCAGACAGAGGCTGTCACTGTGGCCGCAGGAAGTACTGTTCACTTTGAGACTGTTGTCACAAACAGTGGCAACAATGGTGCAGCATCGGTTTCTTTGTACCTGAAGAGCAGTGCACAGAGCTATGCTGCTTATATCGGAGTCAGAGAGCTTGAGAAAACCTACAAACCTTTCACAGGAATCAGCTCAGGCGGAAACTACTATATCTGTATTGAGGACAACATTCCTGTTGAGAATGATGCATCCTCCTCGGTTTACTGGTTTATTAAGTCCGACGCTGCCCTCACCATTGACCCGAATAACCTTTATGTAGTTTATAACTGACATATTTCAGTAACGAGAGGTAATAATTCTTTTGCAGAAGATTAAGAACGTTTTATCAACCCTATTGCTTATAGTGACCTTTGTGCTTCTGATAGTACTTATCTTCACCAGGATTCAGGGAGAGACTCCACGATTCTTAGGATATCAGCTGTTTCGTGTTTCAACTCCCAGTATGTCGCCCACACTTCAGGTTGGGGATATCATTATCTCGAAATGCGTGGATGATGTGAGTGACATCAAGGTTGGTGATGTTATCACATATCGTGGCGAAGAGGGAAACTACGCAGGCAAGACCATCACTCACGAAGTAGTGTGTGAACCGTTTGTGTCAAATGGGGTGACACTTCTGCAGACCAAGGGAATTGCCAACAGCTATTCTGATCCGCTTATCACCGATGACCAGGTGATTGGCGTTATGGTACGCACAATGCCTCTGCTGAGTGCTATGTACTCTTTCTTTATGACTCCTTGGGGTCTGGTGGGAGTGTTGGGACTTCTGGCAGTTATGTTTATCAACGAGTTGTTCACCCTGAAAGCTCTTGTGAAAGAGAATCGGGAGAGCGATGGGGATAAAGAGGAAGAGGAGACCTCGCAGGAAGAAGATAGTTCTGTGGAGGACAGTCCGGACACGGAGAATGACGAGTTTTCGGATTGTTCTGATTCTTCGGAATCTGAAGCCTCAGAGGATATCCCTGATGAAGAAGCAGCCGAATCAGAAGAGGATATAACCTCCAAAGAGCAGGCTGAGTTCTAAGTTAATAAATCAATCGATCAAATCAAGTTCAAAGGACAGCAGAATAAGATTCTGCTGTCCTTTTTTACGAATGATTTACAGGCAAATACGAGAATTAATCAGATTGAAGTTTAAGAGTATGAAAAAAGCAGTCAAAGTGATAAAGAAAATAGTTGATGTTTTCTGTTGGATTCTGGTGGCGGTTATTGCCCTGACTATGATAATAGCAGTCGGTGCCAGAATGAAGGGAGATTCTCCATCTCTATTCGGATACTCGGTGTATCGTGTGTCAAGTGCCAGCATGGAACCGCAGCTTATGGTAGGGGATGTTATCCTCGGTAAAGCTGTGACCGACCCGGGTACTATTGAGGTAGGCGATATAGTTACCTATGAGGGTAAGGATGACCTTGCAGGTATGCTCATTACTCATGAGGTAATTATCCCTCCCACAGAGGAGGAAGGAAGACTTATGCTTCAGACAAAGGGTATCGCCAACGATGATCCTGATGCGCCTATTGAGGCAGATACGGTGGTGTCTGTGATGGTGTGCGAGGTTTCGTTTCTGATTCCCTTCTATAATTTCTTTTTCTCTCCCTGGGGACTACTGGCCATTGTGGGACTTATTGTTGTGGTGTTTATTGATGAACTGATTCTTTTTGTGAAGACCCTGATGGGATATTCAGAGGAGCAGGAGAGTATCAATGATATCATAGACAGGTTGCAGGCAGAGAAGCTGGCAGAAGAGGCTGAATCAGAGAAAAAGACAGATAATGGCAACGCTTCTGACAATTGAATATGATAATGAGAAACATTCACATAATTTTCAGAATAGTTGCTGAACAATAAATATAGTGGATATACCTCAGGACCCTCATACAAGATGTTGTGTGAGGGTCATTTTTTATCCTGAAAAAGAAGGTAAAATGCGGTTTTTCCTGTACAAAAATACTAATAATTTCTTGCAAATATTAATTACTTTTGGTATTATTAGTTTGTATATATATGTTTTAGTGTGGCTAAAACATAAATTTCGAGAAAAGGAGTGAGATTATGACCTGGAAGAAAATCACCAGTATGGTGATGATTCTGTGTATGCTGTTATCTATGTTTACAATGCCTGCTGTCGGCGCTGCAAATGTTGATACAGCCGGCACCGGTGCATCCGTTGATTTGTCGGATACTTCTGCCAATGTGGATCTGGCAGGGGTAGGCGGAAACGTGGCCAACGGAACCGCGTTCTACTATGACGACACAAACAATGCCATGGGCGGTGCTGTCACACAGGTTATGATAGGACATTCTTCCTACTCAACCACCTACGAGATGACTCTCGTCCGAGACAATCTTTACTACGTAAATATGCCAACGTGGGAAAATTGTACGGAAATCGCCATTATCTCCGCAGACGGTAACTGGGGAGAGAGCACAACCGAGTCTGTCTCTGCACGTAAAGGATGGGCGACCTACTCGACAGGCGTGTATTCCGTAAGTGGTGATCTGAGTGGAACACAGGTGTTCTCATCAACAGGCAGTTCCAACATCACAAAATCCACGACCCTTAACACCACCCAGACTGCGTACGCTTGCTATCAGGCAACCGGCGGCGGTTCCTATTCAACCGGTACTACCGGCGGTACTGTATCTGTAAGCGGATACCAGGTTTCCGGAGTGACTGCCAGTGCTAAGAGCAGCAGTACCTCAGGAACAGGTATCAGCTCAGCCAAGGGTACATCTGTAACCATGAAAGCAACAGTCAAAGATGGTTACACATTTAAGGGATGGTTTACATCAACCACAGCCTCAAGTGCTGTAAGTACAAGCACAAGCTATACTTACACAAACGACGGCTCCGCAAAGAGTCTGTACGCAAAGTTCCAGCTCAACGGACCTTATACTGTATCTGTTACCTCAAGTAACACTTCCTATGGTACAGTATCAACAGCCTCCTCGTCTGTGTACTATGGCAAGACAACTACTCTTACCGCTAGCCCCAAGACAGGATATCATCTGTCAAGCTGGTCTATCACAAGCGGATCGGGCAGCTTTTCAAGCACCACCGCTCTCAAGCCTACCCTTACTGTATACGGTAAGGTTACAGCTAAGGCTACTTTTGCGGCTAATACAGGTAAGGTAACTTTCTCTGCAGGTACAGGGGGCGCGGTTTCCAGCACCGGTGGCACTACAACCTACTCGGGAACCAGAGCATCAACTGCTACTGCAAATACAGGCTATTACTTTACGGGATGGTCTATCTCCGGCGGTACGCTGAATACGGACTATAAGATTACTTCGGGATCAACCTCCAGTACATCTATTACTATTCAGCCTATCACACAGGGAGCAACCATTACCTGTAAGGCTACATTCGGTACTCAGTACAAGATCACAACCCAGCAGAACTGGGGCGTGCTCGGCTCTGTCACAAAGAGTACCACCTATGTAACTCCCGGAAGTACTGTCACACTCACAGCCAATGCAGACAGCGGCAACGGCTTTAACAAGTGGACATTCCCTTCGGGCACATTTACATACACTTCAGGTTCGGCTACATCAACCTCAATCACGATCAAGCCTACCTCTAATATCACTGCACAGGCTAACTTCTATGCAGGATTGACTGTATCTGCCGGCTCGGGTGGTACTGTCACTCCAAGCGGAAAGAATCTGTATAACTACAATACTTCTGTAAACATCACCGCAACCCCCAACACAGGCTATCATTTTACCGGTTGGACCTTTGGTGGTACATATGCAGGTTCACCATCTCCGACTTCTGCATCCACATCGATCACAGTTCAGGATCAGACTACTGCAAAGGCAACCTTTGCAATCAACGAGTATACTGTAACATTCAAGAACTGGGACGGCACAGTGCTGAAGACTCAGGCCGTCTCTCACGGCAGTGCGGCCACAGCTCCTTCTAATCCCTCGAGAGCCGCAACAGCTCAGTATACCTATACCTTCTCCGGCTGGGATAAGAAGTTTGACAGCGTTACAGGAGATCTGATTGTAACTGCTCAGTACACCACAACAACCAACAAGTACACAGTTACTTTTGTTGATTGGGACGGAACAGTCCTTAGCAGCCAGAGTGTAGCATACGGCTCTGCAGCTACAGCTCCAAGCAATCCCACCAGAACCGGATACGAATTCACAGGTTGGGATACAAACTACTCCAATATCACAGGAACGCTGACTGTTACTGCTACATACAAGGATATTCAGGTATACCTTGTGGGTGACTTTAACAACTGGGCAACAAACACCATTATGTCAGAATCAAATGGTGTTGCAACAGTCAGCATACATCTTGAACCCGGTAGCTATGGCTTCAAGATTCTGACCCGTGACGTATGGTACGGTAACAACGGCACCATTGTAGACACCACCACAACCACATCCAGCATCGGCTGGGAGATGGTGAACGGTGCCAATGACTGTGTTCTGTCTGCCTTCGGCGGAACATATACCTTCAAGTATAATACCTCTACAAGAATGCTGGAGGTTCTTTATACACCTGACCGATTCACAGTAACCTTCTTTAACTGGGATGGTACTGTTCTCAAGTCGGATGTTGTTATGAAGGGCTCATCTGCCACACCGCCTGCAAATCCCACCAGACCCGGTGACGCTCAGTACAGCTACACCTTCTCGGGCTGGGATAAGTCCTACACCAACATTCAGGCAACAACAGACGTTACAGCAAAATTCACACAGACTACAAACAAATATACTGTAACCTTCAAGAATTGGGATGGTTCTGTAATATCTACCCAGAGCGTAGCATACGGCTCTGCAGCTACAGCTCCTGCAACTCCCTCCAAACCTGCTACAGCTCAGTACAGCTATACCTTCGCAGGTTGGGACAAGAGTTTCTCCAATATTACAGGCGACCTTACTGTAACAGCAACCTACACTTCCTCTGTCAACAAGTACACCGTCACCTTTGAGAACTGGGACGGCACAGTGCTTTCTACCCAGAGTGTTGCTTATGGTTCAGCGGCTACTGCACCTGCTACTCCCACAAGACCTGCTACAGCTCAGTATACCTATACCTTCGCAGGTTGGGACAAGAGTTTCTCTAATATTACAGGCGACCTTACTGTAACTGCAACCTATACTTCCTCTGTCAACAAGTACACTGTTACCTTTGAGAACTGGGACGGCACAGTGCTTTCTACCCAGAGTGTAGCTTATGGTTCAGCGGCTACTGCACCTACTACTCCCACAAGACCTGCTACAGCTCAGTATAGCTATACCTTCGCAGGTTGGGACAAGAGTTTCTCTAATATTACAGGCGACCTTACTGTAACAGCAACCTACACTTCCTCTGTCAACAAGTACACCGTCACCTTTGAGAACTGGGACGGCACAGTGCTCTCAACCCAGAGTGTAGCTTATGGTTCGGCGGCTACTGCACCTGCTACCCCCACAAGGCCTGCTACAGCTCAGTATAGTTATACTTTCTCAGGCTGGGACAAGAGCTTCTCAAAGATTAC
>JAFTHZ010000029.1 GCA_017457155.1 Ruminococcus sp. | reverse complement strand
TGTCGTTTCTGACCATTGTGAGCACTCCGCTTGCGTTTTCTGCGGTGAGCTCATCAACGCCTGATACGGTCTCCTCGTCCCAGTAGTAGAGGGTGATGTCCCCGTCTATCTTCTTTGCTGTCATACAGTTGATGTTCAGTGTGAACAGGTCGTGACTGAAGTCGGCGGTGGGATATAGGATGGTGCCTGTGGCGGTCTTTGTGAAGTCGCCTGTTTTTGTGCTGTCAAGGTTTGTGACTCCCTGTGCCATATCTGCACGGTAGTCCTCAAGCTTTGACATCTGACCCATTGTCAGGTGGGAGTTAACAAGTGAATCGGTTTTGTAGCCGTAGTAAAGCTGTGCTTCGGCGCCGTAGTTAAGAAGTGCCAGCATGAGAGCTTTCTCAGCGTCTGTGCTATGCTTGCTTGTAAGAACAGAGTTTGCATAGGTGACTGCATTGTAGCTCATGAGGTTGCTGTAGATGTAGGAGCCGTCGGGCTGCTTTATGTAAAGCTTGTAGTAAACATTGTCGCCCATATACATGGGATGAATGGAGCCTGTACTTGCATAGAAGTACTTGCCCTCTGCTGTGACGCCTGAGATGACTTCCTTGGCTGTATCGATGGTGCCAAGGGTGTCCCCCTCATTGAGGATGATGAGACCCATATCCTCACAGGAGAGTGAGCCGAGGTTTGATACTGTGAAGTATACGTCGTATCTCAGTTCGTTCTCACAGTTAAGAACTGTGTACTGGGGCTTCAGCACAGGGGCGGGAGCAGGAAGCTCCTTTGTTGTGTAACTGATATTAATGGTGCCGTCGCTGTTTGTGACAAGGGTGAGGGTAACCTCTGTATTTCCGGGAATAAACAGCAGCTGTGCAGAGATATCGTGGACAGCGGTGTTATACAGGGTTGCGGAAGTAACCTTGCCAAGGTTGCCGTCGGTCATGTACCAGTTCAGGTTATCGCTTGTTTTGATACCTACATAGCTGTCCTTGGTGAAGATGACAGTCAGAGTTCCGTCATTAAACTTGTATTCACCCAGGTTGTCAGCGTCCGCATTGTATGCATAATCAGTGCCGTTAATTTCGCCGAAGAGGTACATATCCTTTACCTGAGTATCTGCGCAGATGCTGCACACACCATCTATATAGGAGTGAGAGACGGTTTCTTTGCAGGCGACGCAGATGCCGTTTGTGGTGTGGAGCTTGTGGCTGCAGCTGTCAATGACATAAGTGAGGGTCAGGGTGCCGTCTGTGTTCTCAGCGAGGGTGAAAGTTACCTGTGTGCCTGCGGGGACGAGGAGCATCTCCTCTGCGTCGGCAGAGCTGATGTTATACAGAGTCGCTGTCTGACCTGTTGATTTCTCTGATGCCATATACCAGGCGGAGCTGTCGGTGTTCTTTACGAACACCTTGCTGTCCTCGGTGAAGGCAAGGGTGACAGAGCCGTTGTTGAATCCGTAAGGACCAATGTTTTTGTAGTCTCCGTTGTAGCCGATATCGGTGCCGTTGATTGTGCCGATCAGGTAGAAGGAGTGAAGCGAACAGTCGGAGCAGACTCCCTGAGAGAAGTTGTGCTCACAGAGAGAGGAACATTTGTCACATTTGCCTTCTGTGTAGGAGGGGTGTGAGCAGGGGAGCTGACAGGTTCCGCACTTGCCGTTTGCGTAGCTTGTGTGGTCACATTCTGTCTGACAGGTGTCACACTTTCCGTCTGTCCATGCTTTGTGGGTGCAGACTATGCCGCAGATTGTACAGGTATCATCGCTGAAGCTGTGAGTACATCTGTATTTGCATATTGTGCAGATTCCGTTTGTGTAGTCATGCTGACAGGAAAGTCCGCATATCGTACAGCTACCGTTTGAGTAGGTGTGTTTTACAACAGCACCGCAGGCTGTACAGATGCCGTTTGTACCATGTAAGCTGTGCTTGCAGGCGGCAGCAGTGTAGGAGAGAATCAAGGTGCCATCGGCGTTTTCTGTGAGGGTGAAGGTGACCTCTCGTCCCTTGGGTACGAAGAGCTTGTCTGCATTTGAGCCAAGGAGGGTGGAGTTGTACAGAATTGCCAGACTCATATTGTCGCCCTGATATCCGTTGGTCATATATAGGTTAAGGTTGTCACTTGTCTTGACAGCTACGTAGCTGTTCTGAGTAAAGGTTACGGTGAGCTTTCCGTCGATGAATTTATACTCGCCGATATTGTCAGAATCTGCTCCGCAACCATAGTCAACGCCGTCTATGTATCCGAAAAGGTAATAATCGGGTTTTACTTTGTTACATACAGAGCAGATGTTGTCGATGTAGTGATGCTCCGAGCAGACCTTTCCGCAGACTGTGCAGGAGCTGTTGCTCCAGTTGTGGTCGCAGGAGGTGTGGCAGACATCACACTTGTCATCTGTCCAGCTTGTGTGATCACAGTCGGTTCCGCAGACGATACAGGAGCCTTCAACCCAGTTGTGCTGGCAGATGGTCTCACAAGTATCACACTTGCCGTTTGTGTAACTGTCGTGATTACAGATTGTGTGGCAGGTGTTGCACTGGCCGTCGGTCCATGCAGGATGTGTACACACTGTCTGACAAGTATCACATTTGCCCTCGGTCCATGTGTTGTGACCACAGACTGTGTGGCAGGTGTCGCACTGGCCGTCGGTCCATTCAGGATGTGTACAAACAGTTTTACATGTGTCGCACTTGCTGTTTGTATATGAGGGGTGAGTACAGATGAGCTTACATACATCACATTTGCTGTCGGTGTATGAGGGATGAGCGCAGACCTTTTGGCATACACTACATTCTCCCTGAACCCAGTTTACGTGAGAGCAGATCTTTGAGCAGGTGTCACATCTGCTGTCTGTCCATGAGTTGTGGGTGCAGGCTGTGCCGCAGGTGTCACATTTGCCGTTGGTGTAGGCAGGGTGTGAACAATGAGCTCCGCAGACAGAGCAGATGCTGTTTGTGAAGTTGTGGTCGCAGACCATTCCACAGGTGTCGCACTTGCCGTCGGTGAAGCTGTTATGGCTACAGGTTGTTCCGCAGGTGTCACACTTGCTGTTATGCCATGATGTATGGGTACAAACTGTACCGCAGATTGTACAGACTCCGTTTGTGAAGCTGTGGGGCTTGCAGGTCAGAGAGCAGACTGTACATTTTCCGTTCTGGAAGTTGTGAGTTGTACACTCAAAACCGCAGATTGTACATTTGCTGTCTGTGAAGCTGTGCTCACAGGTCTCTCCGCAGACAGAGCAGGTGCCGTTTACAAAGACGTGGTCTCCCAGCTGTGCCATCTGGTAGCGGTACAGGGTACGGGTTTCTACCTGTTTGTTCCATGCTGCGGTGGCGGGGGTGTCGCTCCACTCGGAGAACTCGCTCCAGATGGAGTGGGTGTACTGTGCGGTGTAGGTTGAGTACTTCTGAGCATATACGGTTGCAACAAAATACCAGTTGGAGTTGGTACAGCAAGCGGTGTTGCTGGTTTTGTAACTCATATCCGAAGTGTCACACTCGTAGGTGCTGGGGTTTGCTGTTGCGTAATATGCGTGGAAGGTGGTGTAGCTGCCTGTGCTTGATGCGTAGGAGTAGTAGGAATTAGGAGCACACCAGTGATAGTACAGATATCCGCAGACTGCATCAGAGTCAATGACTGTTTTTGTATAGTAGTTCTGGGATGCAGTTTTCTTGGTACCGTTGTACTCGTTGTATATTGAGCTTGTTTTGTCAAAGCCCGAGGGCCAGGAGGGTACATAGTAAACCGTACCGTCAGAGTTCTTTATCCACTCGGAGTTTATGAGGGTGTATCCGTCCACAGAGGGCTCGGGGGAGGTGATGGTGCTGTAGTCAGAGTAGCGGTACTGGGTCTTTGTCTCAATCAGGCTTTCCTCGATTCCCTCGGGTTTGGTCTCTGACCACTCGGAGTGAGTCTGTACGGATTGTTTGTATGAATCTCCGCACAGAGTACAGGTGTACTGTGTCTGTTCATATTCTTTGCAGTTGGCGGGGATCACCTTTGAGGAGTAGGAGTGTCCTGTGGCAGGAACCACGGTCTGCTCTGAGAAGACCTCGCCGCACTTTGAACAATATGATCCTTCTGTCAGACCTGTCTCGGTACAGGTAGGAGCAACTGCAGGAAGGGTGGTTGTGTTGTGAGTGCAGACAGTACCTGATGCGGGAGGTGTGATGGTTGCGTTGTTTACTGTGTAGGGTGCTGTCCAGAGAACCACATTTTCGGTGGTGCTCTGAAGGCCTCCGTCACCATAGTAATAGGAGGTTATGTCTGCAGATATTTCATAGGTATAGTATCCTGTGCTCTGGGTGCCAAACCATAGCCCTGTATCAACCTCGCTCTTGTACAGGTCATAGTACTTGGAGGAGGGGCTGTAGCTGCTCTTGAGTACAGGGTCTGCCAGGGTGTCCTCTCCTGAGTATACTCTGGTATGAACGGTGGCAAGCTCGTTATATTTGCTTACAAGCTCACCGCTGATGTAGTAGCCATTGCCTGAGGTCAGGTTGGTTGCCATAGCAGGGTCAATAACCGCAACGTCATCGTAGAGAAACTCCTTGACATCGAAGGACTCGGCATATACATAGCCTGTGACTCCGTTCTGGATTATCTCATACCAGAGGTTTCCGTAGGCGTTCTTATAGAGGCCTGTTACCCTCAGGTCTGTGCCTGCAGAGATTGTGGACAGGATGGTATAGTCCGATGCGGGATACTGATATATGCTGGTTGAAACATTGGAGGTGATAATTGCGTTTGAGGGATAGTATGTACATCTTGAGCGGTAGCTGGTGTCGCTGCTTCCTGTGTCGGGAAGCTCAACGTACATGTGGTTCATGTCAACATTACCTGAGATACCGTCGATAGTGCCCTCGCAGGAGTGCTGCCACATATGTACTCCGCCGTTGTATCCGTGGTAGCTGACACCGTAGTGTGCAACCCACAGAGGGATGGAGTTAAAGTAGCTGTCGCTGAACGCGCTGGGAACCAGCCATGTGTAGGAATACAGTCCGGGCTGATATCCTGCCTCCAGGATAGTGTCGCAGAAAGCTCGCACGATGCTTGCCTGCAGGGAGTAGTCAAGTCCGACACAGACCTCGTCCTCCCAGTCAAAGTAGATGGGCAGGGTCAGGTCGTATCCGTCCACGAGGCTGAGTACATACTCTGCTTCGCCGATGGCCTCGCTGACGGTCTCTGCGTATGAATAAACATAGACGCCGAAGGGGATGTTGTTGTCTGTACATCCCTGTGCATTTACATGGAACTTTTCGTCAGCGGTTTCTTCCCATGATGCTCGCAGGATAGCGAACTCTGTCTGTGTTGCGACCTTGGCCCAGTCGATATCTCCGTTCCAGACGGAGACGTCGATTCCTTCGTGGAGACTGGGCAGAGGGGAGCTGGAGTTGATAACGGGACACATTGTAGTATCCAGGACCACGGTTTTCTTTGAGGTAGCGAAGGCATCGTTGTCATCTATATAGTAGCTGACGGCTTCTGCGGTGAGAACATAGGTGTAGACTCCTGCTGCCAGATCGCTGAAGATGAGGTTCTTGTCCACTGTGCTGTTGTACAGGGTGTAGGCCTTGCCTGTGATGGTGTCAGATGAGGTGAGGACAGGGGCGGTGGTGATGTTGGAGCCGCTGTGCATAGAGGCTTCAATCTTGCCCAGGTCGTTGATGGTGGTGGTGATGGTGCCCTTGATAGGGAATCCCTCGTTGATAGCCAGGTTTGTGGGGGATTCTATATCAGTAGCGACAATATCACCTGTCAGGTGGTCTACCAGAGTTGTATCGGCAGCCTTGACATAGAGGGTCATATTGTAGTAAAGAACCTCGTACCAATATTCCCCTGAGGTGTTCTTATGGAGTTCTTTGACCGAAAGCATAGTGCCTGCCGACAAAGTGTATTTTGCCGAGGAGCCGCTTGCGGTGGTGGGGTGAGAATACAGGCTTGTTGACTGGGTGGTCTTGACGCTCAGATGAGAAGCATAGCTTGCAGAGATTACTTCATCAACTGTCAGAGCATGGACGTGACCAATGCCGAGGCTTGAGAGCATCAGCGTCAATATCAGGACCAGACAAAAGCTTTTTTTCAGTAGCTTCATATTACTTTGTGTACTGTGCATCCGTTTCGCAAAGGATACACAGTACTCTCCCTTCTTAGAAAAATAGTTAAGGTTAAGTCTGACTCAGGAATCAGTTGTTGAAGCAGGCATTTGCATAGTAACCGAAAACGATGGCGGCCTGTGCCAGATCCTGCATAGAGGAGGAATCCTTCTCAGCGTGGAGCTTGCACAGCTCTGCAACGCTGTAGGCGGTTACGCCTGTGCAGCATGCAGCTCCGTTTGAAGAATAAACAGCGGATACATAGATTGTATCACTCATATCCTTTGCAGAGATTCCGTCTATCTGTGCGGTGTATGTGCCGTTGTCGTTTCTGACCATTGTGAGCACTCCGCTTGCGTTTTCTGCGGTGAGCTCATCAACGCCTGATACGGTCTCCTCGTCCCAGTAGTAGAGG
>JAFTHZ010000028.1 GCA_017457155.1 Ruminococcus sp. | reverse complement strand
TGAGGACGCTGTTGAACAGGGTAAGAAGGGTGAAAAGGTTGTTCTTGTAAGACTTGAAACATCTCCCGAGGATATTGAGGGTATGCACTACTCCCAGGGTATCCTTACAGTACGTGGCGGTATGACATCTCACGCAGCGGTTGTTGCACGTGGTATGGGTACTTGCTGTGTATCCGGCTGTGGCGATATCAAGATGGACGAGGAGAACAAGAAGTTTACTCTCGCAGGCAGAACATATGTTGAGGGCGATTACATCTCTCTTGACGGTTCTACAGGTAACATCTACGGCGAGGCTATTCCTACTGTTCCCGCTACTATCGGTGGTGAGTTCGGTACAATCATGGCTTGGGCTGACGAATACAGAACACTTAAGATCAGAACAAATGCAGACACACCTAAGGATGCACTCCAGGCAAGAGCATTCGGTGCTGAGGGTATCGGTCTTTGCCGTACTGAGCACATGTTCTTCGAGCCTGACAGAATTTCCGCATTCCGTGAAATGATCTGTGCAGATACAGTTGAAGAGAGAGAGGCTGCTCTCGATAAGATTCTTCCTATGCAGCAGAGTGACTTTGAGAAGCTTTACGAGGCTCTCGAGGGCAACCCTGTAACAATCCGTTTCCTTGATCCCCCGCTTCATGAGTTTGTTCCCACAACTGAGGAGGACATTGCTCTCCTTGCTCAGACACAGGGCAAGACAGTTGTAGACATCAAGAACATCATCGCATCTCTCCATGAGTTCAACCCCATGATGGGTCACCGTGGATGCCGTCTTACAGTAACATATCCCGAAATCGCTAAGATGCAGACTGCTGCTGTTATCCGTGCAGCTATCAATGTTCAGAAGGCTCATCCCGACTGGAACATCGTTCCCGAAATCATGATTCCTCTCGTAGGTGAGGTTAAGGAGCTTGCATTCGTTAAGAAGATTGTTGTTGCTACAGCTGATAAGGAAATCGCTGCTGCCGGCTCCGACCTTAAGTACGAGGTTGGTACAATGATCGAGATTCCTCGTGCTTGTCTCACAGCTGATGAGATTATCAAGGAGGCTGAGTTCTTCTGCTTCGGTACAAATGACCTTACACAGATGACATTCGGCTTCAGCCGTGATGACGCAGGTAAGTTCCTCACAGCTTACTATGAAAGCAAGATCTACGAGAACGATCCCTTTGCAAGAATCGACCAGAACGGTGTTGGTAAGCTCATGAAGATGGCTGCTGACGCAGGTCGTGAAGCTCGTCCCAACATGCACCTCGGTATCTGCGGTGAGCACGGTGGAGACCCCACATCTATCGAATTCTGCCATAGAATCGGTCTCTCCTATGTATCCTGCTCTCCCTTCAGAGTTCCGATTGCAAGACTTGCTGCTGCTCAGGCTGCTATCAAGAATAAGTAATCCGACATAGTTGAATTTATAAATCAATCCCCTCCGCAGAGCTATTCTGTGGAGGGGATTTTCATTTATTACCAATTTCTGTTTTTACATTTTTACACTGTCCCTTGACACCGTAGTACAAATTATATTATACTTAGCTTGTAGAAAACTTATGTGAGGTACATAAAAATGGATGAAATAAGAAAAAAACGAGTTGCTCCCATGATGGAAAGACGGTTTGGTATGTTTATACATTGGGGGCTCTATGCCATCCCTGCGAGAGCATCAAGAAGTGAGTGGATCCGTTCCGTTGACAAGGTGTCAGATGAGGAGTATCAGCTTTATTTCGATATATTCAACCCTACGGACTATGACCCTAAAAAATGGGCTAAGCTTGCAAAGGAAGCAGGAATGAAATATGCCGTGCTTACCACAAAGCATCACGACGGCTTTTGCCTGTTTGACAGTAAGCTCACCGATTATAAGGCAACAAATACCCCTATCGGCAAGGACCTTGTTAAGGAATATGTGGAGGCGTTCCGTGCTGAGGGAATTATGGTGGGGCTTTACTATTCTTTACTTGATTGGCACCATCCCGACTACCCTGCCTATAACGATGCCCACCATCCTATGAGAGGTAATGAGGCTTATAAGCATCAGGGCGAGCATTTCGAGAGATATATTGAATATATGCACGGTCAGGTCAGGGAGCTTATGACTAATTACGGCAAAATAGATATCCTTTGGTTTGACTTTCATTATGATGAAATGACAGGGGAAAAATGGGAGGCCACCAAGCTTATTAAAATGGTGCGTGAGATAAATCCCGATGTTATTATTGATGACAGAATCGGTGGAGATATTAAGGTTAAGGAGCCTGTTTACTACGCAGGTGACTTCGGCTCCCCCGAGCAGATGATTCCTGCCCGTGGTGTTTGCGACTATGAGGGTAATTCTATTCCCTGGGAGACCTGTATGACCCTCAACGACAACTGGGGCTACAGCTCAATGGACACCAATTACAAAAGTGCAAAGAATGTAATACATATGCTTGTGGAATGTGCAAGTAAGGGTGGCAACCTTATTCTCAATGTAGGTCCCGATGCCCGTGGTGTAATTCCCGAAAAAAGTGTTAAAATCCTTTCCGAGGTCGGTAAATGGATGGATAAAAACGGTGAGAGCATTTACGGATGCACCATATCCGGTCTTGATAAGCCCGAGTGGGGACGCATTACAAGAAACGGAAAATTCTTTTATCTTCATATTATGGACTGCAATACCGACACCCTCGTTGTGGAAAACTTCAGATACAAGGTAAAGGCAGTAACAAGGCTCGATGACGGAAGCCTAATCAGTACAGAGGACCCCTGGAACAGAGATTCCTACGAAGGAGAGGATTTACTGTTTATCCATGTTCCTCCCTTTAATACCTTTGATGAAATTGATACCGTAATAAAGATTGAAACATTTTGACCGTGTCAAAATATTTCAAAATGCAGAATCTATGTGAATGCAGAATGCAGAATTCAGAGTGCAGAATGAACCGTCCTCGACCGCACCCGGTGGGTGAAAAAGGGAGAGGTAAGGTGTGGCAGTCGTCGATGAATCCAACCGAGACCTGACCGAGGGCAGGATGAATCGGTAACGACAACAGGTGAATGCAGAATTCAGA
>JAFTHZ010000027.1 GCA_017457155.1 Ruminococcus sp. | reverse complement strand
TCGTCTTTTGAGCTACTATCATGCTATCGACCTCTTCGGTAATGTCCCTTTCTTCACTGAAGACAATTCAGTAGGCTCTCAGGGACCTGACCAGATCTCTCGTGCAGATCTTTGGGATTGGATGGTAGGAGAGTGCCAGGAACTTATCAATGGTACAGACCTCAAGGATGCTCCAGCCACTGAGTATGGCCGCATCAACAGGGAGTCAGTACAGATGATCCTCGCCAAGCTTTACCTCAATGCGGAAATCTGGAAAGGAGAGAACCATTATGAGGATTGTGCAAAGATCTGTAAGGACCTCAAGGCAAAGTATCCTGCACTCCATGAAAATTATCTTGACCTGTTCTCTGCAGACAACCACAAGTGCGTTATCAGCAGCACATATTCAGGTAAGGAGATTTTCTTTGCTGTTCCTCAGGATGGTATCAATATCTGTTCTTATGGAGCAACCAATTATATCATCTTCGCTTGTACAGGTGACGGTATGGATGCAGCAGGCCAGATGGGTATCTCTTCTGGCTGGGGCGGTCTTACTCTTACAAAGGCATTTGTAGACAAGTTTGATGAGTCTGCTGATGCAAGAGCTAACTTCTTTACAGATTACGGTAAAGAGATTCCGGATATTATGAGCTATACTTCAGGTGGATATAAGTCTATGAAGTATCGCAACATCAATGCTGATGGTTCAGCTGCGCAGGCAGATGGTTTTGTTGATACAGACTTCCCGATCTTCCGTACAGCTGATGCATATCTTATGCTGGCAGAATGTGCAGCTCGTAACGCTGCTGACAAGACTGAGGGACTTGCTGCTCTCAACGCAGTAAGAGTACGTGCCGGTCTTGCAGAGTCATCTGACCTTTCTCTCCAGGCGGTACTTGATGAGCGTGCGCGTGAATTGTATCATGAGCTTGTCCGCCGTCAGGACCTTGTCCGTTTCGGACAGTTTACTTCCGCAGATTATCTCTGGGATTACAAGGGTGGTAAAGCGGAAGGAACATCAGTTGATGAAAAATATAATCTTTATCCGCTCTGCTCAAGTGACGTGAATGCAAATTCAAAGCTCAAGCAGAATCCAGGTTATTAATAGATTGATACTTATATGAAAAAGTTTTTTAAATATTTAGGAGCTGTTCTGGCTGGAGCGATTGCTTTGTCTTCTTGCGTTGAGGAGGAGATTACAGTCTTTAATCCAGATGCCGGCACAGTCCAGACTCTCGGAGAAATCTCCGGAGTTGCTCTGTCTGCAGACGGCAGTGACTTGACGACAACATATAATGCCGTTGATTTTGGTGTCTCTGTCCCTGTTGTATATGTTTTGAACATTGCCAAGACTGGTGCAGAAACTATTGATACCAAACTTACTTGTACAATCGCTGATGGTAATATCTCGATTAAACAGAAAGATCTGAACTCTGCCCTTTTAAATATGGAAGCAACGGCTGGTGCTGAATTCTCTGTAGATTTTCAGCTCGTAGCCTCTCTCGCCAACGATAAAGGTGCTGCCATTACAGATGATGAGTCGTATGTAAAGTACTCAAACGTTGTAACTGCTGTGTTTGTTCCTTACAGCACTACCATACTTGATGTTGATAAGTATGAGCATATCTACGTTATCGGAGCAGCAGAGTCAGTGGGTGCTTGGAGCCATGGCAATGTATTCCAGTATCTGTACAATTATAAAGGTGATGGCAACACATACACCGGAATGATCTATTATACAGATGGTGCTGCAGGTGGCTGGAAGCTTACTGGCGCGGATAACTGGGATAACGGTAACTGGGGATCTCCTGATCAGGGAGAGGAGGCAGAAGCAATTGAAATCACTCTCCTCGATGACGGTGGT
>JAFTHZ010000026.1 GCA_017457155.1 Ruminococcus sp. | reverse complement strand
TTTAGGGCCTATTTGGCCCTAAACCTGACTTTTTTCCCATCTCGGGGAAGGGGTGAAGTTATTTAATCTCAACTTCAGCTCCTGCCTCTTCGAGGGCAGCCTTAAGTGCTTCAGCCTCTGCCTTAGAAACTTTCTCCTTAACAGCTACCGGAGCCTTGTCAACGATCTCCTTAGCCTCCTTAAGTCCGAGACCTGTAGCCTCCTTAACAGCCTTAACTACGCCGAGCTTAGCTGCGCCTGGAGATACAAGCATAACGTCGAACTCTGTCTGCTCAGCCTCAGCGGCTGCTGCTGGACCTGCTACTGCAACTACTGCTGCAGCTGCTGGCTCGATTCCGTACTCATCTTTGAGGATCTGTGCAAGCTCCTGTACATCTTTTACAGTAAGGTTTACCAACTCTTCTGCAAGTGCTTTAATGTCTGCCATAATTGTATATTTTTTAAATTGTTTTTGTTTTCTTTAAATTATTCTGCTGCTTCAGCCTTGTCGTCATCCTTGTGCTCAAGAGCTGACATGACGTTGCGGATTGGTGACTGGAGGAGACCGATGATGTCTGCGATCATTTCCTCACGTGACTTGATAGCGAAGAGGTTATCAAGCTGGTCTGCGCCGATGAATGCCGGCCAATCCTGTACGAATGCTCCCTTGAGAGCAGGCTTCTCGCTTCCTGTCTCTCTGAACTTCTTGATTACCTTTGCAGGAGCGTTAGGAGCTACTGTGTACATGATTGCAGTAGGACCTGCAAGCACCTCAGTGAGCTTCTTCATCTCCTCGTTATCAGAAGCCTCGAGAACCTTTGTAACGAGAGTGTTCTTAGTGACAACGAGCTTTACGCCAGCTTCGAAACAAGCCTTGCGAAGAGCGTGTGTCTTCTCAGCATTGAGTCCTGCGATGTCAGTGATGTAGAAGTTAGGAGTCTCCTCCAACTGTGCTGAAATCGCGTTGATAATATCGAGTTTTTCTTCTTTTCTCATAACGTTCAAATTTTACAGCACATTATTACTCAACTGATTTAACATCTACAGTGATACCAGGGCTCATTGTAGAGCATATTGCTACGCCCTTCATATATGTACCTTTGAGAGCCTGTGGCTTAAGCTTGATGATAGCGGAAAGGAGCTCCTTTGCGTTATCATAGATCTGAGCACCTGTGAAAGATACCTTTCCGATAGCTGCGTGAACAATACCGGTCTTGTCAACCTTGAAGTCGATCTTACCAGCCTTTACTTCCTTGACAGCCTTTCCGATCTCCATTGTAACGGTACCGGTCTTAGGGTTTGGCATGAGACCTCTTGGACCGAGGATTCTACCGATGATACCCACCTTAGCCATTACCGATGGTGTACAGATGATGACGTCAACGTCTGTCCAACCGCCCTTGATCTTCTCGATATACTCGTCGAGACCTACAAAGTCAGCACCAGCTTCCTTAGCCTCGTTCTCCTTGTCTGGAGTACAGAGTACGAGAACGCGTGTAGTCTTACCTGTTCCGTGTGGAAGAGTAACGACGCCACGAACCATCTGGTTAGCCTTACGTGGGTCAACACCGAGGTTTACATGAAGCTCTACAGATGCATCAAACTTAGTATAGGTGATTTCCTTTACAAGTTCACATGCCTCAGCAAGCTTATACTCTTTTGCTGCATCGTACTTGGCGATTACAGCCTTCTGATTTTTAGTAAGTTTACCCATTGTTGCGTGTGATTTTTAGAGTTCAGGAAATTCTCCCTCTACCTTGATACCCATGCTTCTTGCGGTACCTGCCACCATTGTCATCGCTGACTTGAGGGTGAAGCAGTTCATATCCGGCATCTTGCTCTCAGCAATAGCCTTCACCTGATCCCAAGTGATTGTACCGACTTTCTTTCTGTTTGGCTCAGCAGATCCTGCAGAGATCTTTGCAGCCTCTTTGAGCTGTACTGCTACAGGCGGCTGCTTTACTTCAAATGAGAAAGACTTGTCGCTGTAAACAGTGATCACTACTGGCAATACCTTACCTGCGCTTTCCTGCGTACGGGCATTGAACTGCTTGCAGAAATCCATGATGTTCAGACCCTTCGAACCGAGGGCTGGACCAACTGGTGGTGATGGATTAGCTGCGCCACCTTTGATCTGGAGTTTAATAAATCCAGCTACTTCTTTTGCCATAATTCTGATTATTCTTTAGTTACCTGTGTAAAGTTGAGTTCCAAAATTGTCTTTCTGCCGAAGATCATGACCATGACTTTAAGCTTGCTTCTGTCTTCCACGATCTCCTCTACAGTACCGTCAAATCCATTGAAAGGACCGTCTGTGATCTTTACTGCATCACCAGGGATGTAATCAACGACAGTTTCTGCCTCTGTTCCGGCCATTTCGTCCTGCTCGCCGAGAATCCTCTTCACCTCGTCATCTCTGAGTGGAATAGGAAGCTTCTCTTCCTGAGACTTTCCGTCCCCTCTCTTCACGTCACGCTTCTCTGTGAGGAAGCCTGACATGTGAGGGACTTCATTTCGGATGATGTACTGAAGCTCACCTGTAAGTTCTGCTTCGATAAGCACATAACCAGGATAGAAAAGACGCTCTGTACAGATACGCTTTCCATCACGGATCCTATAGACTTTTTCGGTTGGAACAAGAACCTGTGAAACCAGGTCCTGAAGGCCACATCTCTCAATTTCCTTTTCGAGATACTCTTTGGCTTTTTTCTCTTTGCCGCCTGCTGCCCTCAACACATACCATTTCTTGCTGCTTTCGCTCATAATCGTGGTATATTAGAGAGTATAGATAAATTTCATTGCGGCCTCAATAACAAAGTCAATCGCGAAGATCACAAGGGCAAAAATAGCTGAAGCCACCATCACAACGATAGCGGAACTTTGCAATTTGTCCCAAGTTGGCCAAGTTACCTTCTTGGTCATCTCAACATATGACTCTTTCAGATAGTTGATAAACTTTCTCATCTTTACATTTAATGGACATTGCAGATTGGAAGCGGGTTGCAACGTCTGTTAAACATTACCAAATCGTAACCTTTGATATTTTCTGGCAGGGGAACCAGGATTCGAACCCAGACTAACGGTTTTGGAGACCGCTGTACTACCCTTATACTATTCCCCTATGAAAGTGGGTGCTTTCAGGCACCCACCTGATATTGTTGACAGTGATTAGTCAATAAGCTTAGTTACCTGACCAGCACCTACTGTTCTACCACCCTCGCGGATTGCGAACTGGAGACCCTCGTTGATAGCTACTGGGTAGATGAGATCTACAGTGATGTGAACGTTGTCACCAGGCATTACCATCTCTACGCCCTCTGGGAGTGAAATCTCACCAGTGATATCGAGAGTACGGATGAAGAACTGTGGACGGTAGTGGTTGTGGAATGGAGTATGACGACCACCCTCATCCTTCTTAAGTACGTAGATAGAAGCCTCGAACTTCTGGTAAGGCTTGATCATACCTACC
>JAFTHZ010000025.1 GCA_017457155.1 Ruminococcus sp. | reverse complement strand
GAATGTATTGTAGCCGTCTGTGGATGTGAGCGCATACTCTGTACCTGTTGCATTGTCAACAAGTCTCAGGGCACGGCTGCCGTCAGCTGCACCATTCTCAAGCCAACCGTCGGTTGTCTTGTCAACTACTGTGATAACAACGTCCTTAACAACAGGAGCTGTCTGTGTGGGAGTAGGCTCTGTCTGTGTAGGAGCGGGCTCTGTCTGTGTGGGAGCAGGCTCTGTCTGTGTAGGAGCGGGCTCTGTCTGTGTAGGAGCAGGCTCTGTCTGTGTGGGAGCGGGCTCTGTCTGTGTGGGAGTGGGCTCTGTTGCTGTGGGAATGTAGATCAGATGATTAATGGGTGCATCTACTTCCATATAAGCTACCCACTTCTGAATAGCAGTTGCATCCTTAACGTTTGTCTTTCCGTCAAAGTTTACATCTGCGAGAACCTTCTGCATATCGTTCAGGTTCTCAAGAAGTGCTGCGTACTTCTGGATGAGCGTTGCATCACGAACGTTCACCTTGTCATTCATGTCAGTATCGCCGATAAGGCCATACACCTCGCCGTCAATGCCGGTCTCGTCGTTGCCCTCTTTGTCAGCAACCGCATAGCCGTCAGGAACTGTGTATGCAGATGTTGCGACAATGGACATAGAGAAGAGCATCAGAACAACTAAGAGGATTGACAGAATTCTCTTTGCCTTGGTCATTAGGGGGTCCTCCTTTAATATTTTTTAGCAATAAATGCTATATTTATTTAATTATACACCTATACATATATAATTTCAACGGATAAAACACAATAAGTTAAAAATTTTAATAATCTATTTGCAAAAATTATCCTTTATACATACTGCTCTTGCCACAAAAATCAGTAACCAAATCAGTCCCCCTGTAATAGTATGTACTGTAACCGCGAAAGGAGGAAACACAATGTGCAATAACGGCATGTTCGGCGGCGGAAACTGCTGCTGGATCATCATCCTGCTCGTGATTCTGTGGTGCTGCTGTGGCAACAACGGCAACGATTGCAACAACGGCTGTGGCTGTGGCTGCTAAATACTGACGACGACAGCAAAAGGACCCGCATCTGCTTTTGATGCGGGCCCGATTTTTTTAATTATCACTTATCATGCTGTTATTCCAAGCAAAGGTTCGAGATATCCGAACCCTATACCCAGCACAGCAGAGAAACAGATTATCAATATGGGATGGAGCTTCTTGAAACATAGCACAGTCATACCAATAAAAATAATCAGAGATGTAATAAAGTTATAGCTTATAAAAACCGACAGGGAGAATCCGTTGGGAAAGAAAACGACCCATCCGATAGATACCACCGCTGCAGCCACAAGACCGATGGATACGGGTTTGAGTCCGTCCATAGCTCCTGACACAATTTTGCTGGACTTAAACTTCGCATAGAATCTGGCAATAACAAGAATTATGACAAAAGACGGAAGCACCAGACCAAAGGTTGCACACACGGCACCGAAAAAACCAGCCATCTGTGAACCGACGTAGGTGGCAATATTCACTGCGAAGGGACCGGGGGTACTCTCACTGATAGCAACAAAATCAACGAACTGCTCCACAGTCAGCCATCCTCTGTCCACTACCTCATCCTGAAGGAATGGCATCATAGCCGCACCTCCGCCAAAAGTGAAGGCACCCAGCTTCAGAAATATCAGAAACAGTTTCAGATAGATCATTTCTTCTCACCTGCTTTCCGCGAGAATAAAAGTGAAGCAAGTCCCAGAAGTGCACCTGAAATAATCACTATCAGTACCTTTGCATCAAAGATCGCTACCGCAACAAAACTCAGAAACATCAGCACACAGGAAAAAGCATTCTTGGGGCTTTGTTTGAAAAGTCCCCACAGCGCCTTCACAACCAGAGCAAGAACTCCTGCACGTATACCTCTCAGAGCATAATTCACCACAGGAACATCTCTGACATACAGCAGCACTGATGAAAGTGCAAGAATAATGATAAATGAGGGAAGCACAACCCCTAAGGTTGCACACACCGAGCCCATTATCCCTGCTGTCCTGTAGCCTATGAAGGTTGCCGCATTGATGGCAATAGGTCCGGGAGTAGACTCGGAAACCACAACTATATCCAGCAGCACGTCCTTGTCGATCCACTTTTTCTTCTCGACCACTTCTCTCTCAAAGAAAGGTATCATTGCCATGCCACCGCCAAATGTAAAGGCTCCTATCTTGAAGAAAATAAGGAACAACTCAAGGCATCTCTTCATTTTTTCTTTTGAAAACTTCATAATATCCTCTATTTTTTCTGAATGACTTATCTTTAATTTCAAAATGAGGGCCTGTACACAGACCCTCATCTAAAATCTATTATTAGCTGTTTTTCTCAGCCGCAAGCTTCTCAGCTCTGTATTTTTCCATATCCTTATCACGAATCTCGATTCGGCGGATCTTGCCTGAGAAAGTCTTGGGCAGAGAATCAAAGTACTCAATCATTCTGGGATACTTGTAGGGAGCAGTGTTCTGCTTTACGTGCTCCTTCAGCTCAGCAGAGAGCTCCTCTGAAGGTGTATATCCGGGACGAAGCACCAGATTGGCCTTGACGATCTGGCCTCTGGTCTCGTGGGGATATGCAGTAACCGCACACTCCAGAACCGCAGGATGCTCAAGCAGTACAGACTCAACCTCAAAGGGTCCGATACGATAGCCTGAGGACTTGATAACATCGTCGTTTCTACCAACATAGTGAAAGAGACCGTCCTCATCCATATATGCTACATCACCTGTGTGATAATAGCCTCCGTACCATTTCTCCTTGGTATCCTCTTTGCTCCAGTTATAGCTGCACAGAAGTCCGCGGGGACGGGTAGCCATAGTGGGAGCCTTGATACAGATTTCGCCTGAGATACCCTGTCGGCACTCCTCTCCGTCTGCATCCAGAATCTTTATATCATATCCGGGAACAGGTCTGCCCATAGAACCGGGAACAGGCTTGCTCCAGGGGTACAGCGTACCAACACAGATGGGAGTCTCACTCTGACCAAAGCCTTCGTGAATCTCCAGTCCTGTCAGTTCCTTCCAAGACTCAAACACATCTGCAGGAAGCGCCTCTCCTGCTGTACAGCAATGCTGTATGGAGGACAAGTCATACTTGCGGACATCCTCCTGAAGGATAAAGCGGTACATGGTAGGAGGAACACAGAAGGTTGTAACCTGATACTTCTCAAGCTTCTCAAGAATATCCTTTGCCACAAAGCGCTCAAAGTCATAGACCATAATAGCAGTCTCTCCGAACCACTGTCCGTAGAGCTTGCCCCATACAGACTTCATCCATCCTGTATCAGAGATGGTGAAGTGCATTCCGCCATCAACAACTCTGTGCCAGAACACGCCTGTCATAATGTGACCCAGAGGATAGGAGAAGTCATGAATGATCATCTTGGGATATCCTGTTGTGCCTGAAGAGAAGCACATCATCATGGGATCAGTTGCCTTGGTTGCAGCTCTGCCTGTGGGTCTTGTCCACTCGTCAGATGCAGCCTCAAGACCTGCCTCAAAATCTATCCAGCCTTCGCCTGCATCCTTGTGCTCGGTGACCATCTTCAGACGGACTGTCTCATACTGTCCCTCGCCTGCGTCATAATTCTCGGTACACTTGCCGTGACCTGTCAGCAGGATAGCATTAATGCGTCCTACGTTACAGCGGTATATGTACTCACCTGTCTTGAGCATATCGTTAGCCTGAACAACAACAGCGCCAATCTTGTGCAGTCCCAGCAGAACCACCCAGAAAAGATAGCTGCGTCTAAGAATGAGAAGAACCCTGTCTCCCTTTTTGATACCAAGAGACTTAAGGTAATTGGCGGCTTTGTTGGAAAGAAGCATCATATCACGGAAGGTAAAACGCTTCTCCTCATCATTAGCTGAGATATACAGCATAGCCAGCTTATCAGGCTTTGTGCGTCCCAGCTCGTCAATTACATCATAGGCAAAGTTGAAATCGTCGTTCCAGGTTACTTTGTAATTTTTACGACAGTCCTCAAGAGAAGTAAATGATTCTCTGTCCCTGCCGATATACTTTTCGTAAATTGTCATTCCTTAATCTCCCTTTTGTATGGGTTACTTAATAACTATTGCAAGAAACTTCAGGGGTTTTTCGCCGATAGCTTTGAAGGAGTGGGGCTTTCCCGAGTCAAAGTATATGCTGTCGCCCTTTGAAAGTTCGTAGGAAATATCCCCGATGTAAAACTTCATTGTACCTGACAGGATATAGTCAAACTCCTGTCCGTCATGCTCATGCATCACGGGAGTCTTCTTGGAAGGCTCTGTGGTAACAATCATAGGCTCTGCGCGCTTGCCTCGGAATGTGAACGCAAGGTGAGAGTAATCATAGGAGTCGTTACGGCTGACCTCGATGCCCTGGCCCTTCTTTGTGACAACACAGGTGGAGAGTTTGGGTGAGTCGCCGCTCATAATATCCACGACTTCCACACCGAGAATATTAGCCGCATTGTAAAGGAAGCTGAAGGAATAGTCAAGCTGACCTTCCTCATATGCACGATACTCCTCCACAGACATATCCATCTGCTTTGCCATATCCTCTGCTGTGATATCGCAGATCTCACGGAGTTCTTCCAGTCTTGTGCCGATTTCTCTTAATTGTTCAGTCATGATAACGTCTCCTTTATATGATAATAATGAAGCTTTCTAATTATTATAACACAAACAGTACAGGCTTTTCAAGCCATTATCACTCTGCGTAGTTGTAGCCCAGTTCCAGAGCTTTCTTGTTGGACTCGATAAGATGCTGTTTGGAAGCAGGAACAACCTTGAGCAGTGCTCTGTCTACGTTCTCAAAGGGGATAATTCCTGTCTTGGCAATAACATAGCCCAGCATAATCATATTTGCAAGTCCTGTGAGTCCCTCATCGTTAGCAAGCTTTGTTGCGGGGATGTAGTATGCTTCTACATCAGTACGCTGAAGCTTTCTGTCAATCAGAGCGCTGTCAACGAACACCTTGCCGCCTGCAACAGTCTCGTTCTCGTACTTGTCGAGAGAAGGCATATTCATAGCGATAAGGATATCGGGTGTTGATACGATGGGTGAACCTACGGGTGTGTCAGAAATGATGACGGAGCAGTTAGCAGTACCGCCACGCATCTCAGGACCATAGGAGGGAAGCCAGCTGACTGACTTTTCTTCCAGAAGGCCCTCATAAGCCAGGAACTTTCCTGAGAAGAGGATTCCCTGTCCGCCGAATCCGGCAATAAGCATATTTGTTGTCATAGTCTTAAGCCTCCTCTGCGTACTTATCCTTATATACACCCAGAGGATAATAAGGAATCATGTTTTCTTCCAGCCACTTGAGAGCATTCTGAGGAGTCATACCCCAGTTTGTGGGACAGGTTGATACAACCTCAATAAGAGAGAAGCCCTTGCCCTCGGTCTGGTATGTGAAAGCCTTCTTGATTGCCTTCTTGGCAGCTTTTACGTTCTTTACGTTATTAACAGCAACACGCTCAAGATATGTAGCACCGTCAACATTGGACAGCAGCTCGCAGACCTTCAGGGGGAAACCTACTGTCTGGGTATCTCTGCCGTAGGGAGAGGTCTGTGTGACCTGACCGGGAAGAGTTGTGGGAGCCATCTGGCCACCTGTCATACCATAGATTGCGTTGTTTACAAAGATGATGGTGATGTTCTCGCCTCTTGCTGCGGAGTGAACAGTCTCTGCAGTACCGATAGCAGCAAGGTCACCGTCACCCTGATAGGTGAATACGATGTTCTCGGGGTTGGCACGCTTTACACCTGTTGCAACAGCAGGAGCTCTGCCGTGTGCAGCCTGAACCATATCAACATCAAAATAATCGTAGGACATAACGGAGCAACCAACAGAAGCTATACCTACGGTTTTGCCCTGAATACCCAGCTCATCGATTACCTCTGCAACCAGACGGTGAACGATACCGTGAGTACATCCGGGACAATAGTGGAGCACTGCGTCTGTGAGTGCCTTGGGCTTTTCAAATACTACTGCCATTAGTTGTTACCTCCTGTCTTCTGTGCTTCTTCAATCTTTGCGAGAACCTCGTCGGGAGTCATGATCATACCACCGACACGGTTGCAAAGGAGGACGGGCTTGGTACACTCGGTAGCAAGACGAACATCCTCAATCATCTGACCCATGGACATCTCAACGCTGATGAAGGACTTAACCTTGTCTGCTGCAGCTCTGAGAGCCTTCTTGGGGAAGGGCCACAGGGTGATAGGACGAATCATACCAACCTTGATACCCTTTGCTCTTGCCATATCAATAGCTGTCTTGGAGACACGGGCAGCAATACCAAAGGCTACAATACAGATATCTGCATCGTCCATCAGGTACTCCTCGTACATTACCTCGTTCTCCTCGATGTAGTTGTACTTCTCAAAGCGCTCGAAGTTCTTAACCTCAAGCTGCTCGGGCTTAAGGAACAGGGAGTTTACAACATTGTGCTCTCGCTCACACTTTGTACCTGTTACTGCCCAGGGCTTGTCATATTCCTTGACCTCACCCATATCCAGGGATACAGGCTCCATCATCTGGCCCATTGTACCATCAGCCAGAAGCATAACGGTCATTCTGTACTTATCTGCCAGGTCAAAGCCCTTGAATGTCATTGATACCATCTCCTGAACAGAATCGGGAGCAAGTACCAGCATATGATAGTCACCGTGGGATGTACCCTTTGTTGCCTGGAAGTAATCAGACTGTGAAGGCTGAATACCGCCCAGACCGGGGCCGCCACGCTGAACGTTTACTACGAATGCGGGCAGGTCGCAACCTGCAAGATACGAAAGACCCTCGCCCTTCAGAGAGATTCCGGGGCTGGAGCTGGATGTCATTGCGCGCTTGCCTGCTGCAGAAACACCGATAACCATATTGATTGCGGCGATCTCACTCTCTGCCTGCAGGAATGTGCCGCCTACCTTGGGCATACGCTTTGCCATATATGCGGCGATCTCTGTCTGAGGTGTAATGGGGTAGCCGAGATAGTGACGGCAGCCTGCCATAATAGCAGCCTCAGCCAGAGCCTCGTTACCCTTCATCAATACTTTTTCACTCATATACTCTTCTCCTCCTTACTTCTCAACTGTGATTACACAGTCAGGACACATTGTTGCACAGAATGCACAACCGATGCACTTCTCCTGGTCTGTTACCATTGCGGGATGGTAGCCCTTCTGATTAAGCTCATCAGAAAGTGCAACGATACCCTTGGGACAAGCACCCACGCAGAGCGCACAACCCTTACAAAGATTCTTGTTGAATGTTACCTTTGCCATATTCATTTCCTCCTTAGTTACCAAACCCTCTCCTGCAGGGTCAGAGGTATTATATTCTCATACTCACTTGCGAGCTTCGGATATATTTTATCCCATACTGTCGTAAAACGCAAGGGCAAACCTGTCTCCCTCACGATTTCCTCTATAAAGCCGAAGGAGCTAACCACATCTTCAGGTGTGGTTAGCTGACCTATATTTGAATTGTTCACTATGCCTGTAAAGGGAATTCCTGCGGCTGATTCTATCTCTTCCTTCATCTGGAGAACATCCTCCAAAGTTCGGGTCAGAGGACGATACTGGTTGACTATCATCAGCATCTCATAGTCCTGAGAAAGAATACCGTCACGGTATCTGCCCAGAGCGTATGCCCCTCTGTCGTCTCCGCCTACATCACACACAGCGTATGTATCCTCATCGTGAATCACCGCATAAGCCTCAGCAGGAAGTGCAGGCAGGTCCACGTTGGAATTTGCAAAAGGTGAGGAGATCATCCTGATGCCCTTCTGCTCAAGAATATCGGTGCTGTCCTTTGCTCTGTAGTAAGGATTCACTATGTCAAGATCTGCAAGAGCCACGGCTTTTTGGGTCTGCTCCTTAATCATAGCAGCGTAGTTTACGGCTATGTTTGTTTTTCCTGAGCCATAGTGTCCTGCGAAGATTGTGATTCGTTTAGGATCTTTTATCATACCAGAGTAACCCAACCGAACTCATCCTCTACGGTGCCGTTCTGGATACCTGTAACTGTGTCATACAGCTTCTGTGAAAGCTCACCGATGGAACCGTCACCGATGGTCATAACGTCATCCTTGTAGCGGAGTGTGCCAACAGGAGAGATAACAGCAGCAGTACCTGTACCGAATACTTCTTCCAGCTTGCCTGTGTTCTGAGCCTCAATAAGCTCATCTACAGAGATCTTTCTCTCCTCTACATCGTAACCCCAGTTCTTGCACAGAGTGATTACGGAATTACGGGTGATACCGGGAAGAATGGAACCTGAGAGAGCAGGAGTAACTACCTTGCCGTCAATCTTGAAGAAGATGTTCATAGCGCCTACTTCTTCGATGTACTTTCTCTCAACACCATCAAGCCACAGAACCTGGCTGTAACCGCCGTCATGAGCCTTGACCTGAGCTGCAAGAGAAGCAGCGTAGTTGCCGCCTGTCTTTGCAAATCCGATACCGCCGCGGACAGCACGGACATAGTCATCCTCGATCCAGATACCAACAGGTGCCAGACCGCTGGAGTAATAAGCTCCTGAGGGTGAAAGGATAACTATGAACATATAAGTCTTGCTGGGAGCAACACCCAGGAAGTCGTCAGTTGCAATAATGAAAGGACGGATATACAGGGAAGTGCCTGCTGCCTTGGGGATCCAATCCTGATCAACCTTAACCAGTGCCTTCACAGCCTCAACGAAATCCTCCTCGGGAAGCTGAGGGATACACAGACGATCATTGGTAGCGTTTGTACGCTTTGCGTTCATATCAGGGCGGAAAAGTCTGGGTTCGCCGTTAGTACCGCGATATGCCTTAAGGCCCTCGAACATCTCCTGGCCATAGTGGAATACCATTGCTGCAGGAGAAAGAGAAATATTCTCATAGGGTACGATTCTTGCGTCATGCCATCCCTGACCCTCTGTGTAGTTCATAACAAACATATGGTCAGTGAAAATCTTACCGAAGCCCAGCTTTGACTCGTCCTGGGGCTTCTCCTTGGGGGAAGTTGTCTTTGTAATTTTAATATCAAGCATCTGAAACACTCCTTTTTCGTAATTACGCTGTTTCGATCTCTGCAGCCTTTGAGAGACCGTATTTCTTGACTGCATCCTCACGCATCTTGTACTTGAGGATCTTGCCGGCGGCATTCATGGGGAAGCCGTCAACGAAATCAATGTATCTGGGAACCTTATGGCGTGCCATATGGTCAAGAACATATTTTTTGAGTTCATCCTCAGTCATCTCTTCGTTTTCTTTGAGGATGACACAGGCCATGATCTCTTCACCGTACTGCTCATCAGGTACGCCGATAACCTGTACGTCGCTTACCTTGGGATGAGTATATATAAACTCCTCGATCTCCTTGGGGTAGATGTTCTCATCACCACGGATGATCATATCCTTGAGTCGACCTGTAAGACGGAAGTTACCCTCAGGGGTTCTGCATGCAAGGTCTCCTGTATGGAGCCAGCCATCAGCATCGATGGCTGCATCTGTAGCCTGGGGCATCTTGTAGTAGCCCTTCATTATGTTATATCCTCTGGCAACGAACTCTCCGTTCTCTCCGTCAGGAAGCTCACGGCCGGTTTCAGGATCAACGATTTTGCACTCTATCTGGGGCAGAGGACCGCCTACTGTGGAAACTCTCACCTCCAGAGGATCATCGGCACTACTCATGGTACATCCCGGAGAAGCCTCTGTCTGTCCGTAAACAATGGTGATCTCAGGCATATGCATCTTGTCAACAACATCCTGCATAACAGCTATGGGACAGGGTGAACCTGCCATAATGCCTGTACGCATATGAGAGAAGTCTGTTTTCTTAAAGTCATCATGCTCAAGCAAAGCAATAAACATGGTGGGAACTCCGTGGAAGCAGGTTATCTTCTCGTTGTTGATACATGCAAGAGAGTTCTTTGGTGAGAAGTAAGGAATGGGCGACATGGTCACACCGTGAGTCATAGCGGCAGTCATAGAGAGCACCATGCCAAAGCAGTGGAACATGGGAACCTGAATCATCATACGATCAGCAGTGGACAGATCCATTCTGTCACCAATGCACTTACCGTTATTCAGGAAGTTATAATGTGTGAGCATAACACCCTTGGGGAATCCTGTGGTTCCTGAGGTGTACTGCATATTACCTACATCGTGAGGCTGAACCAGAGAAGCTCTGCGACGAACCTCCTCCAGAGGAGTGCGGGAAGCAAACTTCATTGACTCCTCCCATGTGAGGGCACCCTTCATCTCACAGCCCACTGTGATAACATTACGCAGGAAGGGCAGTCTGCGTGAGTGGAGAGGCTCTCCGGGGATATGGGTATCAAGCTCAGGACAAAGCTCTCTGACAATATCCAGATAGCTGCAATCCTTTGAGCCTTCAACCATAACCAGAGTATGTGTATCCGACTGACGGAACAGGTATTCCGCCTCGTGTATTTTATATGCTGTGTTGACTGTTACCAGAACTGCGCCGATCTTGGTTGCTGCCCAGAAGGTCACAAACCACTGGGGAACATTGGTTGCCCAGATAGCAACCTTATCGCCGCTCTTGACACCCAGGGATATAAGCACTCGGGCGAACTCATCAACGTCATCCCTGAACTGTGTGTATGTACGGGTATAGTCAAGGGTTGTGTATCTGAACGCATACTGATCAGGAAAATACTCGCAAACTTTATCCAGAAGCTGTGAACAGGTGAGGTTTATGAGGCTTTCTTTTTTCCAGATAAACTTTCCTGTCTTTGTCTTGTTATCATACAGCTGAGTCTCCTGAGATGCTGTATGGTCGTATCTGCTCATATAGTTTATGAAGTGAGGGAACACAATACCGGCATCCCCTATCTCCTCTATCCACTGGGGCAACCACTCAAAAGAGACAAACCCCTCGTAGTTGATTGAGGTCAGAGCAAACATCATTTTATCAATAGGCAGGTCACCCTCACCCATCAGACAATACTGAACCTTGCCGTCAACCTTGACGGAGTCCTTGATGTGGACATGCTTGATATATGCGCCCAGGTTTGTGATGGTCTGCTCGGGATTCTCATCGAACTCGCGACAGGGGTGATTCATATCCCACAGTGCGGCTACATTATCGCTGGCAAATATATTCAGCAGGTCACGCAGACGCTGTGTGTCTGCATATATTCCAACTGTCTCTACCAGCATAGAGACCCCGTATTTCTCTGCTGTGGGCAGACACTCTCTCAGAACCCGCTCTGCGGTTTTGTCTGCATCCTCATCAGTAGTTTTGCCTGCGTGAACTCTGACATAGGGACAGGAAAGCTCATAGGCAAGCTTTATGTTACGCTTGAGCTCCTCTGCATTCTCGGTTGTTCTGCTATTGTCTGCAATATCGCATACTGCATCGATGCAGGGAATTGTCAGCTCAAGATTTGCCAAGTTGCGCACGGTCTTTGCAATGTTCTCTTCACGAAGGGGACCGTTCACTCCGTGATAGATGTTTTTATTTACATCATGAATCTCAACGCCGGAAAAACCCAGGTCCTTCGCCATGGAGTAAAAATCCTCCCAGGAAAAACCATTCCAACCGTTGGTCGAAAAAGACAGTTTCATCATCAGTTCTCCCCGTATACGATTTTGTTCAGTGCATTGAGATAAGCACGGATTGTAGCACCAATGATATCGGTGGAGATACCTCTTCCTGAGTAGAGTGTGCCATCACAGCGAAGCTTGATGAGCGCCTCGCCCATAGCCTCTCTGCCCTCGGTAACAGACTGAATCTGGAAGTCATCCAGCTCATAGTGATGACCCACGATCTGCTCAAGTGCAAGCAGTGCTGCGTCAATAGGACCGTCTCCTGTGGAGAGTCCTGTGTAGTTCTTGCCTTCCTTCTCAACAACAATGTTTGCTGTGGGGCTGATAATATTGCCACTGTTGACAACGAAGCTTACAAGTCTGTATGTGGGAGGTACCTGCAGTGCTTCTGATGCAATGATTGCCTCCAGCTCCTTGGCACCGACCTGCTTCTTCTTGGCAGTGTTAAGGAATGCATCGAACACCTTGGCGGTATCGTCATCAGAAAGTGTATAGCCCAGGGCCTTCACTGCCTGGCTCAAGGTGGAAATATCAGAACCGCTGTCCAGTCTGATACTATCCTCAGACTCTGTAGTTATCTTGCTGTCAAAGGGAGTGGTCTCTGAACGCTTTGCCTTTGCAATAGCCTTGATCTGCTTCAGAGTACGGGACATCTCTGTTACATTGACGGAAGTCTCTACATCAATGCTCTCGCCTCTTGTGCGAATCAGGTGGACTGTGTTCTCAACGGTGGGAAGCTGAGTTCTGGTAACAGCAGCTTTGACCTCTGTTGCACCTGAGGATACAGCTGTCAGAGCACATGCACCTGACATTCCCAGCTCACTGCTGCATGATACAGCCAGATTAACCTCTGAGAGCTTGGGGACATCCTCATACAGGTCAGCAATAAACTTCTTATATTCATCAGGGAGCATACGGCTCTCTGAGTCACAAACTGTGATTGTGGTGGCTCCTGCGTTCAATGCAGTTGATACAGCCATAGAAAGGAACTCACGCTCGCTTCTGGTAGCATCCTGCGCACAGAACTCCACATCGGAGCAGTATTTTGCACAGGCAGAAACCATCTTCTCAATCAGCGCCAGCATCTGCTTGGGCTTGCAGTGGCTGAGGTACTCCATCTGTACTGTGGATGTAGGCACAGAGAATCTCATTCTTGCACTCTTTGCGCCGCAGACAGCCTTCCAGGCTTTCTCAGCGGACTCCTCTGTCATACCGGCATCAACACTGAGGGTGCTGTTCTTTAGCAGGGGAGCAACCGTCTTAATGAGTAGTGTATCTGTTGCCTCATTCTCGATTACGGGCATCTCAATCACGTCGACTCTGATACGATCAAGTAGCTTAGCAATCTCAATCTTCTCCTTGAAGCTGAGTGTTGCATTCTTTGCTATCGTGCCTTCTCTGAGTGTCACGTCTGCAATTCTTACTGTTTTCATAACAGCATCCTCCTTTTTTCTGAAATATAAAAAATAACAAAACGTCCTGAAGCAACGAATGCTTCAGGACGATAATAAACCGCGGTACCACCCGAATTGTCGCAGACAACGCTGCAACCTCTCTTACGCTTTTAACGGAGCGACCCGAGACACCCTACTGTATCGCAGCAGCGAACCTTCAGGCATCCTGCTCAGGAACGAGATGTAATCACTCTGAACGCCGATTCTCAGCAAACATCGGCTCTCTGTGGGTAGCATTGCAATCACAATTTTCCATCACAGCATTTGCTGTTTCTAAAAATTAAAAGATTGCAACTATAATACTACAAACAAGCAGACTTTGTCAAGTTTTTTTCGGTTTCGGAGAGATTTTTGAAGATAATCTCCGATTTGCCCACTCAGGGGCTTTTCGCGGTGGCTTTTCTTATATATATTGACAACAAAAGTTGTTTAATTATCAATGATGCATAACACCACGAGAGGACTTTCTGCCCTCGGGGATAATCTCGCCTGCCTTAGTGAGAGCTATCTTTGTGAGCATAGGACCTATGAGTTCGTAAATCATAACAGAGAACAGAGTGATGTTGCGTATGGTACTTCCCTGCACACCGCCAAGCTCAGCAGTAGCAATAATGGTCATACCCAGTGCAACGCCTGCCTGGGGGAAGAGGGTGATTCCCAGATACTTCTGAATAGTGGGCTCACAATGAGTAATCTTTGCACTGAGGGCTGCACCGTAGTATTTACCGAGACATCTGAATGCAATATATACAACGCCAACAATCACCATCGACAGCTGTGCAAAGGTACCCAGCTCAAGCTCTGCGCCGCTGATGACAAAGAACAGAGCAAACAGCGGACCTGTCCAGCGATCAAGTCTATCCATAAGCTCCTCTGAGAAATCACACATATTACAGAATACCGTACCCATCATCATCAGAAGAAGCAGCGATGAAAATCCGCAGTGTACAGGACCTATATGGAACTTGATCTGAGAGATAGCCGCACCCAGAAGCACATATGCAACTGTGATGGACAGTCGCTTGCTTCGGGAGTGGAAAAGTCTCTCGGTATATGACAGCAGCGCACCCAGAAGAGCACCCACTGCAATGGAAAAAACGATCTCAATCATAGGCTCAACTGCTATAGAAAGCACATCAAGCTTTCCGGAGTTGAATGCCTTTGCAAGACCGAGAGAGATCGCAAATACAATCAGACCGATTGCATCATCAATAGCAACAACGGGAAGAAGCATTTGTGTCACGGGACCCTTTGCCTTATACTGACGGACTACCATAAGTGTGGCAGCAGGAGCTGTTGCTGAGGCAATAGCTCCAAGAGTGAGAGCTATGGGCAGGTTTACAACTCCGGGCATCAGGTATGACAAGGCAATAAGGGCGCCATCCACAAGGATAGTAGCTCCAACCGCTCCGAACAGGGCGATTACGAACGCCTGCTTTCCTATCTGCTTTATACTTGAGAGTCTGAACTCGTTTCCGATTGTGAAAGCAATAAATCCGAGAGCTGCCTCTGACAACACTGTGAACTGCTCCACATTCTCAAGAGAAACAAAACCGAGGCCTTCGATCCCCAGCATTCCCAAGCAATAAGGTCCGATCAGAATACCTGCAATAAGGTATCCTGTTACCGCAGGGAATCCCAGCGGCTTACAGGCTCTTGTCATCATCAGACCCGCAAACAGCGCAATCGCAAGAGTAAGTAAAACTTCCATTTTTTGCACCTAATTTCATAAAATAATAAATCGTAGTAATACCCACAATCGCATCTGACAATATGCGTTCTATGTCAAACACTCTTGTGGGCGACTAAATAATACTCTCTTATCTTATTTTTGTCAATAAATAAATTCCTATTTATTCATAAAAATTCATCATGACTCCTCATATTCTCTCCCATCTCACTGATATATTATGAGACCCAAAAACTTCTGACATAAAAAACAGCACCCGACTGAAAAGTCAGGTGCTGAAAAAAACACATGTTAAGCTATCAATCAGAACTCTCTGTCAACAGTAAACTTCAGGTAGGAATCCTTGAGAATCTCATTTCTCTTCTCTGTGCTGTATGACATAAGGTCTGCGTGGTTTGTTGAGCTGTATCCGAACCATCCGAAAGCTGCGATGGTCTTCTCGGCGCCATCAAATCTGTCAACACCTGCGTTCTCATACTGTGCCTCGGTGATAGCTTTGCCCTGGGTGTCTGTATAGGTTATTGTCTCCTCGTAGTTCTCGTCATCAATAGCAACTGCAAGCTTTGCCTTGTTTGCGAGAACCTCCTCAGTGATCTTTCCGTCTTTAAGTGTGATTGCAACCTTTGCATAATAGTCAGCAGATGCGCTGTCGTAGGTTCTGTCCTCAAAAACATAGTAGAACTGGTCGTCAACCTCGAAGCACTGAGCTGTTTCTGACTCTATATCAACATGTGTATCTCCTGCCTTGGCATAGTCACATTTCTCCAGAGACTTCTTATCCTGAGAAACCTCATAGCAGGTGATCTCGGTAACAGCAGACATCTTGCCGTACATTTTGAAGGCAACAATCTCAAGTCTGCCGTTCTGATCCATATCTGTTACGCCGTAGCTGTATGTAGCGTTTTCGTTCTCTGTGCTCATTGCCCAGGTCTCGATATTCTCAGATATAAGCTCGATCTGAGCGTCCATCTTGCCGGTTTTTTTACATCCGCTGAAAAGACACATAACGAGTACAGCAGCGAGTACAAATGCAAAAATACGTTTTTTCATCTTTATCCTCCTGAAACTTGAAAACATAGTTAAACTAGCATCTTAAATATGATAATGCAAACAGGGCATTTTGTCAATAATATATCTGTTGCCGATTGGACCGATCTTATGAAAACACAGGTTACTCTGCCAGCTGTTCCCACTGCTCATAAAGCTGTGATTGTTCTTCCTGAAGGGACTGCAGCTTCTCAGTAAGCTCCATAAGCTTCTCATAATCTGCGGTTACCTCTTCACTGCAGAGCTGATTCTGTACCCTGTCTATCTCCTGTTCCACAGTTTCAATAGCTTCCTCTGTTTTCTTCAGGTCATTGAGGCGTTTGCGCTCTCTGGCCTGTTCCTCTTTTCTCAGCTTATACTCATTGACCTTGGGCTTTTTGGGCTCGTTCTCCTGCGTTGAGTTTTCTTTATCATCAGTATTATTCATAGCCGAGGATTTTTCTATATAATAATCATAGTTACCCAGATATTCTGTTATACCTGCAGGTGTCAGCTCCAGAACTCTGTCTGCCAGCTTATTTATGAAATATCGGTCATGGCTTATAATGAGCATGGTTCCTTCGTAATTGAGAAGGGTATTCTCCAGCGCCTCTCTGGAGGGAGTATCCAGATGATTTGTAGGCTCATCAAGCAGAAAAAAGTTTGCTCCGGACAGCACAAGCTTCAGCAAGGAGATACGGGCACGCTCTCCACCGCTGAGGGCTGATATAGGCTTAAAAACATCGTCGCCCTTAATAAGAAACGCTCCCAGAGCAGTGCGTATCTCTGTGTTGCTCATACGGGGATAGGCATCGCTTATCTCAGTTACGGCATCCTTTGTAGGAGTCAGATCGGACTGCATCTGATCAAAGTAGCCCATGTCGACTCTGGCCCCATACTGAAGCTGGTCATACTGTGCATCGTAGATTCCGCAGAGTATCTTGAACAGGGTGGTTTTTCCGCAACCATTTGCTCCCACAATGAATACTCGCTCACCCTTGCGAATGTGCATATCTATATTATTGATAACAGGAACTCCATCAAAGCTCTTTGAGATATTCCTACAGATTAGAACATCGTTTCCGCTCTCACGCCTCGGCTCAAAGCTCAGGTGGATGGAGCTCTCCTCCCCCTCAGGCTTTACAAGGCGGGCCTTTATTCGATCTGCCTCCTTCTGCTTGCTGGCGGCAGTAACGTAATTATGAGCCTGGTTCCATCTCTTCTGCTGTTCTACAATTCCCTCAATACGCTTTATCTCTCTGACTTCTTTGTCATAGAGTCTCTTCATCGCCTCAAGCTCTCTGGCCTTTTTCTCCATAAACACGGTGTAGTTACCGTCATAAGAGGTGACCCGCCTATGCTTAAGCTCGATGGTCTTGTTTGTGACAGCATCCAGAAAATATCGGTCATGGCTGATTATAAGAGCTGCACCCTGAAAATCCTTAATAAACCCTTCCAGCCATCTGACAGAATTAATGTCCAGATGGTTTGTGGGCTCATCCAGCAACAGCAGGTCGGCTCCCGAAAGAAGCAGCTTTGCAAGAGAAAGCTTTGAGGCCTGTCCGCCGCTGAGAGTCCCTACGGCACGGTCAAGGTCCTCCGCAGAAAACCCCAGTCCCAGAAGCGCTGAACGGGTACGGCTAACATAAGTAAGTCCGCCCTCTGCGTTGAATCTGTCAATAAGAGCCGTCTGACGGGCTATGAGAGAATCCATATCCCCCTCACCCTTCTCTACAAGACAGGTGAGATGCTCGATCTCCTGCTCCAGCTCCATCAAAGGTCTGAAAACCGAACGAAGCTCCTCAAAGACCGTCCGCTGAGGATCCTCGCAGGCATGCTGTCGCATATAGCCTACCTTAGTATCCTTAGAGATAAAAATATCTCCCCCCGAGGGACTAAGTTCTCCTGTGATGAGTTTGAAGAGGGTGGTCTTTCCGGTACCGTTTCTGCCGATAAAACCCATTATGTCCCGCTTCTCAATATCAAAGCTCACATCAGAGAACAAAGTCCTCTCCACAAAGGTCATAGAAAGTCCACGAACACTCAGTACCGCCACACAAAACACCTCTTCTCCATATAATAATCATCTAGGTAATTTGTCGGTTTCTTTGTCCTTGAGACAGTAACCGCCAAAAGCTATCATACTATAATCAAAAAAGAAAAACAATACCGAATAAAGAATAAACTCAAAAGAAAAATTTAAAAAAATTTATAAAAAACTGTTGACAAGTGACTTAAACCGTGTTATATTAATTAGGCACTTTCGTGCTGGTGTAGCTCAGTTGGTAGAGCAGCTGATTTGTAATCAGCAGGTCGGGGGTTCAAGTCCGTCCACCAGCTCCAGTAAACAAAGACCTGCATTTCTGCAGGTCTTTCATATGGGAGAATTCCCGAGTGGCCAAAGGGGGCAGACTGTAAATCTGTTGTCAGTGACTTCGGTGGTTCGAATCCACCTTCTCCCACCAGAAACGAGCATCGACTTAGTCGGTGCTCGTTTCTTTACTTTAATAATTCATAGTTAAATCAATACTAAAAGATTCTTCATTATAGATTTACTTTTTATCGGGTATATGATAAAATAAATCTATATTATGGACACAATCTTTATCACCTGTACAGGAGGTAATCTGATGAACTATGATGTGATTATTATTGGCGCAGGTCCCGGCGGAATCTTTGCTACCTACGAGTTGATTCAGCACAGGCCTGATCTGAAAATCGCAGTATTTGAAGCGGGACATGAATTGAGCAAACGCCGCTGTCCCATTGATGGTGACAAAATAAAAAGCTGTATCAAATGCAAAAGCTGCTCTATTATGAGCGGTTTCGGTGGTGCAGGTGCTTTCTCCGACGGAAAGTACAACATTACCAACGACTTCGGAGGTACGCTGTACGAATACATCGGCAAGAAGCCCGCTCTGGACCTGATGCATTATGTAGACGAAATCAACCTGAAGTTCGGCGGCGAAGGTACAAAGCTGTACTCCACCGCTGGGACCAGATTCAAGACCCTGTGTATTCAGCACGACCTTCATCTTCTGGATGCTTCGGTCCGCCATCTGGGTACTGACATCAACTATGTTGTTCTTGAGAACATATACGATTACCTGAAGGACAAGGCCGACTTCTTCTTTGACACTCCTGTGGAGGCAATCAAGATTATTGCAGGTGGCTACGGAGTAAAATGCAAGGATAAAATATATTCATGCTACAAATGCATTGTCTCTGTCGGTCGAAGCGGCAGCAAATGGATGGAGCAGGTTTGTAAGGATCTTGATATCCCCACAAGCTCGAACCGAGTTGACATTGGTGTAAGAGTTGAGCTGCCCGCTAGTGTGTTCGCACACCTGACAGATGAACTGTACGAGAGCAAGATCGTATACAGAACTGAAAAATACGGAGACAAGGTCCGCACCTTCTGTATGAATCCTAAAGGTGCTGTCGTAAATGAGAACACCAACGGAATCATCACCGTCAACGGACACAGCTATGAAGACCCCGAAAAGCAAACAGAGAATACAAACTTCGCTTTGTTGGTTGCCCAGCATCTGTCAGAACCTTTCAAGGATTCCAACGGCTACGGAGAATCCATTGCAAGGCTCAGCAATATGCTTGGAGGCGGTGTGCTTGTGCAGCGGTTCGGAGATCTGATCCGCGGACGCCGCTCAACCGAGGGACGTATGAGCGATGCCTTCATCACTCCAACCCTCAACGCAACTCCCGGTGACCTGAGTCTTGTACTGCCCAAGCGTATTCTGGATGCCATCATTGATATGATATACGCTCTGGACAAGGTTGCTCCGGGTACTGCCAATGATGACACCCTGCTCTATGGTGTAGAGGTCAAGTTCTACAACATGGAAGTAAAGGTCAACAAGCAGCTGGAAACCTGCTATCCCGGACTTTATATTATCGGTGACGGAAGCGGTATCACCCACTCTCTGTCCCATGCATCCGCCAGCGGTGTGTACGTGGCAAGAGACATCACAAAATAACAGACATCAAGGGAGAATACATATGAACTTCTTAGAAGAAAGAATACTGAAGGACGGAGTTGTCAAAGCAGGAAATGTACTTAAGGTTGACAGCTTTCTCAACCATCAGATGGATATTGCATTAATGGAAGAAATAGGTCGGGAATTCAAGCGTCGCTTCGGACACAAGCCTGTCTCAAAGGTTATGACCATCGAGGCATCAGGTATTGGTATTGCCGCATTTGTGGCAAAAGAATTCTCAGTTCCTCTGGTTTTTGCCAAAAAATCAAAATCCATCAACATCGACGGAGATATGTATGTGGCCGAGGTAGAGTCCTTCACCCACAAAAACAAAAACCAGGTTATTGTCTCCAAGCGATTCCTCCACGAGGGAGAGCATGTTCTTATTATTGATGACTTTCTTGCCAATGGTTGTGCACTGCAGGGACTCATCTCTATCGCAGAATCTGCAGGAGCTGTTGTTGAGGGCTGTGGAATAGTCATTGAGAAAGGCTTCCAGATTGGCGGTCGTGTTATCCGCAACATGGGATATCATCTGGAGTCCCTCGCCATCGTTGATGCAATGGACGCAGAAAACGGCTCCATCATCTTCAGAGAGCAGAACTAAATCAAATAATCAAAGGACCTGTGCATTATGTCACAGGTCCTTTTTCTTATTCTTTTGTTTTATCAGGCTCCCTGGCGCTTTGCCATTCTCTGCCAGTTAAAGAAGCCGTACAGATCGTTGATAAGAAAAAACACAAAACACGCTACCACGGAAATATATGTAATGTCCTCGAGAGTTGCTATGACCCAGAGAACAAGCAGCACCACATCGTTGGAAGCATAGGCCAGAGCAAAGTACGGACTGCGCCTGAAGGTGAGATAAGCTGCCACAAAGCTGGTTGTGATGGATATGGTACTTGCAATAAGACTGCTTGTGCCCAGTTTCTGCAGAATAAAATAAAACACAGCAGTCACCACGATGGTCAGTACAACCATAAGCCACCACTCTCTTTTGTGTATTCGGTTTACGGTAACCTCTGCCCTGTTGCCCTTGTAAGGATTACGAAGCCAGGACACAAGAGCCACCACTGCCATAGGCAAAGTCATCCCCAGATAGGTTATCATCTCTCCATAATAGCTGAAAGAAAAAGAGATAATGCTGTAAAAAATGCTGAAGATAATCATCAGCACCTGACCCAGAGGATTCCCTTTGGCATTAAGTATGAGGGAGGTCACTCCTATCAGCGATGCCCCCAGGGTAAGATAACTCTCCCTGTCAAATACAAAAAAAGAAATAAGTATCATCAGGACAGATGTGACCCAGAGGATAAGCTCAGTCCGCGAAAAATATCCTGTCAATCTCTTCATAATATACACCTCACAAAAAAAGCATCCGCATGCACATCTTCTAAGACCTAACGATGTGCAGACGAATGCTGATTGCATTTCTCTACCCGGTGGCAGTTTTCAAATTCTCATATACTATATCATTTTATGTCGACAAATGCAAGTCCCCCTGAAACTGATACTTGAAGTAGAACGCCAATTAATATATAATTGACACATACAAAACAGTCGGAGGATGATTATGAATCACAGCAACGCACCAAACAACAAGGCACCTGATATTTCCTTTTGTCTGCCTGTTTACAATGTTGAAAATTTTCTATCAGCTTGTATAGAGTCCATAGTCTCTCAGGATGATGGATCATTCACCTATGAGATAATCTGTGTTGACGACTGCTCCACCGACAATACAACCGCTGTGCTGGAAGGCCTCAGCAAAACCTATCCTATGATAAGGATAGTGAAAAACGAAGCAAACAGCGGTGTAAGCTACACAAGAAATCAGGCTGTGCTCAACGCAAGGGGCAAATATATCTGGTTTGTTGATCCTGACGATATGCTGTATCCCAACGCTGTAAGCAAGATGTACGCAGAAGCGGTCTCATCAGACTCAAAGGTTATCCTCGGCAACTATATCACCTGTACTGAGGATGCAGTGATAAAGGATTTCTGTACAAGCAGCAATCATCCCACATCATTCAAGATTCTGCCCGCTGAGGGTGACGTATTCCTCCCCGAAAGCGAAACAGGAATCCGTATGTGCGCCTGTGTGTCAGGTATGTTCAAAAGAGATTTCCTGACAGAAAACAACCTCAGATTCAACGAGAATATGATTGCTCAGGAAGACACCCTGTTCTACTATCAATTCTCGCTCAGACTTGAGAGTGTTACCAAATATGATGGATGCTGCTACATATACCGCCAGAGATCAAGCTCTGTTATGCACACCAAAAGTCCTGAAAGATCAAAGAAGTACTACCACTCCATGCGCACCATGCACGAAGTGTACTGTGAGCATCTCAGAAAAGGTGACTACAAGAATAAAGAAGTGCTCCTTAAAAAGATTCACCATATGAAGCAGAACATCACCGTGTGTCTTGCAATAACTCCTGACACAGCATTTGTGAAGACTCAACTGAAGGAAATCAAACACAAAAAGATTTATCCCTATAAATTCAGAAAAGACGCTCTCAAAACAAAAGAGAGTCTTCTGCGCAGACTTCTTTTCTTTTTGCAGCCTGTTGAGCCATTTTTCTGGCTTCTGCATCTTTCGGGAAAAATAAGCTAATAATCCCCTATTCATAATCTCAGAATCCCCCGGATTTGTCGGGGGATTTTTTTGTGTGGAAGTTTACTCCATACAGTTGATATTTTTATTTTTGTTATATATAATAATTTTGTCGAGGAGGTGCGGAATATGTCACAAGAGCGAAATCTTTACGTTATGATTTCCTGTACAAACACAGGTATAGGTAAAGCCATCAGAATGTTCTCAAGATACACATATAACCATGTGGCTTTGACTCTTGATCCTACCTTCAGAACCTGGGTATCCTTCGCACGCTATATCCACAACGCTCCCCTATTTGGCGGCTTCATTATGGAGCCTGTAGAGCGGTATCTCGTAGATGACGAGAAGAACCCTGTTATGGTCCGTATCTTCAAGTTGGACATCACAGAAAAAGAGTATCTGGAGCTTGATAAGCTGTTTTCAAAAGCAGGCGACCTTGACAGTAAGCTTGTATATAATATATTTGATATAATCGCAGCTTCCATAAAACAGAAAGTCTCTATCTCCGACGCTTACACCTGTCTTGGCTTTGCGCGGGCAGTGCTGAAAAAGGACTACCCGGATATAAAATCCCTTGATGATGACCTGCAGAACTACAAAATATTTGACGGAAAGCTGTCTAACATAGCCTCTGACAGTGGAGACCGCAGCGACAAATACTTTTCAAAGCTTAGTCTGATTCAGGGAACAAAGCATACCGTCAAACAGATAGTAATACTCACCTCCCGCGTTGTAAACAAAGATCGAGACGACTCCCTCTCAAACCATATTAATTAATATCTGCCAAACGCCGAATTTACAAATTTATTCGGCGTTATTTTTTTTATTTATTGTAGAAATAAAGCTTTTTTTGTGATATAATATGTATAATTATATTCTCATAAGCAGGCGGTGATTGCCTTGAATAAAAAGAATAAAAAGAAAAAATGGCTGAAATTCCGTCACAGAATTGTCCGCAACCTGGCTTTTATCATACTCAAGCCCTACTGCAAAATTAAATACGGAATCACCATTGAACCCATCAAAGATAAGCGCAAGCGCCCCTACCTGATTGTTATGAATCATCAGACGGCTTTTGATCAGTTCTTTTTAGGAATGGCATTTCCCGGAGCTGTCTATTACATTGCCTCAGAGGATATCTTCTCCAACGGATTTATATCCAGACTCATAGACTATCTGGTGGCCCCCATTCCCATTAAGAAACAGACCACCGATGTTCACGCAATACTCAACTGTATGCGTATTGCCCGAGAGGGAGGAACAATTGCACTTGCGCCAGAAGGCAACCGCACCTACTCAGGAGAGACTGTATATATCAATCCTGCAGTATCAAAGCTTGCAAAAAAACTGATGCTACCCCTGGCCTTCTTCCGTATAGAGGGAGGATTCGGAGTTCATCCCCGCTGGAGTGATGTGGTGAGAAAGGGCAAAATGCGTGGATATGTATCCCGCATAGTCGAGCCCGAGGAGCTTAAGGCTATGAGCGATGATGAGCTGTATGAGCTTATCAAGCAGGAGCTTTATGTAAACGAGGGCACCTCAGGCGGCATCTTCCGCCACAAGAAAGCTGCGCAGTACCTGGAGAGAGCCATGTATGTATGTCCCTGGTGCGGACTTTCGGAGTTTGAAAGCTCAGGCGATACTATTGAGTGCAAGCAGTGCCACCGCAAAATCCGATACATGCCTACTAAGGAGCTTCAGGGAATAGACTGTGAGTTTCCTCACAAATTCCTGACTCAGTGGTACAACTATCAGTGTGATTACATAAATAACCTCAACACAGCGAAACATACTGACACGCCGCTGTACAAAGATACTGCTGATATATCTCTGGTGACTCTGTACAAAAACAAAACACTGCTCACAAAGGGCGCAGAGCTCTCCCTTTATGGTGACAAAATCAAGATACACAGCAACAACGAATTGCTGATGAACATTCCCTTTGACTCAACCCGCTCCACAGTAGTTATTCTTGGTAAGAACAAGCTGAACATATACTTTGACGGCAAGGTGTATCAGATCAAAGGAGACAAAAGATTCAACGGACTCAAATATCTGAATATCTATCATCGTCATATCAATCTGAAGGAGGGCAACCCTGATGTCAAATTTCTGGGACTCTAATGTATGGGGATTTATCAATCTGCTATCAATTCTGCTGATCAGTCTGATTATAGCAAATATGCTCAAACGCTCAATCAAACTTCTTAAGTATTCACTCATTCCCACCTCTGTGCTGGGTGGCGCAATACTGCTTGTGATTTCTTCCTGCTATGAGCTCATAACAGGAAAGATCTTCTTTGATACATCTTTCTTTGGCGGCAACGGAATGGCCGTTCTGGAGACCATCACATACCATGCTCTGGCACTGGGATTCATTGCCTCAACCTTCAAAAGTTCAGGAGGCAAGCTATCCAAAAAGCGCAACACCGAGATATTCAACACAGGTGTAACTACCGTTTCTACCTATCTGTTGCAGGCTGTGCTGGGGTTCGGAATAACCCTGGTGGCAGCACTGTTTATGAGCAACTTCTTTGCTGCTTCAGGTATCCTGCTTCCCTTTGGATTTGGACAGGGCACAGGTCAGGCTATGAACTACGGCAACATCTTTGAAGCAAACAACGGCTTTGAAGGCGGAAAGTCCTTTGGACTAACCATAGCAGCTATGGGATTCCTCAGCGCATCCATAGGCGGTGTTGTACATCTTAACATTCTGAAAAGGAAGAACAAGATCAAGCTGGCAAACGCTGAGGACTCCACAGAAAAAGCACAGAATATCGAAGGTGACAATGAGATCCCAATGCAGGGCAGCATGGACAAGATCACTGTCCAGATTGCCTTTGTATGTATTGCGTACCTTCTGTCCTATGGACTCATATACCTGCTGGCTCTTCTGTTGCCCGGTATGAAGGCTACTATCTACGGATTCAACTTCCTCATAGGTGTGCTTTCTGCTACTCTTGTCAAAACCGTCATCAACAAATCCAGAGAGAAAAAACTCATCAACAGACAGTACATCAACGACTTCCTTATGACACGTGTCAGTAACTTCTTCTTTGACCTGATGGTTGTTGCAGGAATCGCCGCCATACGTCTGAGCATTCTGGAGAAGTACTGGGGTATCGTTCTTATTCTCAGCGTTGCGGGCTTGTTCTCCACCTATTTCTACAATCTGTTTGTAGCCAGAAAGCTGTTCCCTGAATACGAGAATGAGCAGTTCCTGATGATGTACGGAATGTTGACAGGCACAGCAAGCACAGGCACAATCCTGCTGAGAGAAATTGACCAGCACTTTGAGACTCCCGCAGCAGACAATATGGTATATCAGAATTTCCCTGCCATTGTTTTCGGATTCCCGCTGATGCTGCTTGTTCCCTATGCACCCGTTAAACCCATACCAATTATGATCATTCTGGTGGTATTCTTTGCTGTTATGAATATCATCCTCTTCCGAGCTCAGATTTTCAGAAGAAAAAAGAAATAACAAATTCGGCTGATAACACGGTAATCTATTGACTTTATGGCAAAAACATGCTAAAATTTTCTACACAATATTTCGATGGAGGTTTCTATCATGGAGCACATTAAGACTATCGAGACTCGTAACCTGTGCGAGAGCGCAAAGAACGGCGGCTGTGGCGAGTGCCAGACATCCTGTCAGTCAGCTTGCAAGACCAGCTGCGGTATCGCAAATCAGCAGTGCGAGAATCAGAGCGAAAGCAAGTAATCGCAAAACGGAATGCCGCCTCTTGAGGGCGGCATTTTTATCTTATATGTAAAGGAACAGAAATATGATTCACCAATACAAATTAGGCGGCTACAACATTGTTCTGGATATATGTTCCGGCTCGGTTCACGCAGTTGACGAGGTAGCCTATGACATAATCGGGATGTTTGAGAACTGTCCCAGAGAGGATATTGTTGCTACGCTGACGGATAAATACTCAGACAGAGATGACATAACCCCAAATGACATCGAGGAATGTTATGACCAGGTGCTGGCTCTCAAAGAAAGCGGAAAACTTTTCGCACCCGATACCTTCCGTCCTATGGCAGGTCAGTTGAAGGCAAAGACATCAGGCGTTATCAAAGCTCTGTGTATTCACATAGCTCACACCTGTAATCTCAACTGCTCCTACTGCTTTGCAAGTCAGGGAAAATATCACGGCGACAGAGCGATGATGAGCTTTGAGGTTGGAAAAAGAGCTCTGGATTTTCTCGTTGAAAACTCAGGCACAAGACGTAATCTGGAGGTTGACTTCTTTGGCGGAGAGCCCCTGATGAACTTTGACGTTGTTAAGCAGATGGTGGCTTATGCCAGAAGCATCGAAAAAGAAAAAGGCAAGAACTTCCGCTTTACCCTCACCACCAACGGTATGCTTATTGATGATGATGTGATCGATTTTGCAAACAAAGAGATGAGCAACGTGGTCCTGAGTCTTGACGGACGAAAGGAAATTCACGACCGCTATCGTGTTGACTATGCAGGCAACGGAAGCTGGGACAGAATCGTCCCTAAATTCCAGAAACTTGTGGAATCGCGTCAGGGTAAGAACTACTATATGAGGGGCACCTTCACCCACGCTAATCCTGACTTCCTCAAGGATATAGAGAAAATGCTGGAGCTGGGATTTGATGAGCTCAGCATGGAGCCCGTAGTCAGCGCTCCCGGAGATCCCGAGGAACTGACAGCAGAGGATATGCCCATTGTTATGGAGCAATATGAGAAGCTGGCTGAGCTTATGCTCCGCCGTGACAAGGAGGGCAAGCCCTTCACCTTCTATCACTATATGATAGACCTGACAGGGGGCCCCTGCATTTACAAGCGAATCTCAGGCTGTGGCTCGGGAACCGAGTACATGGCTGTTACTCCCTGGGGAGACCTTTATCCCTGCCACCAGTTTGTAGGTGAAGAAAAGTTCAGACTGGGAGATATCTACCAGGGTGTCACAAACGCCGATACTCAGAGCGAGTTTGCAAAATGTAACGTATATGCCAGAGAAGAGTGTCACGATTGTTGGGCAAAGCTCTACTGCTCAGGAGGCTGCGCAGCCAACGCATATCACTCCACAGGCTCAATCACAGGAGTATACAAATATGGCTGTGAGCTGTTCAGAAAGCGTATGGAATGTGCCATCATGGTAGCAATAGCGAGAGCCTTCGGAGATAACAAATAATGAACACCCCTATATGTGATTTCATAAAAAAATATTCAGAGTCAGAAAGCATACGGCTTCATATGCCCGGTCACAAGGGCACAACACTCACAGGCCCGGAAGCTTTGGATATCACCGAGATATCGGGGGCAGACAGCCTGTACGAAGCATCGGGAATTATCAGGGAGAGCGAGCAAAACGCAAGTCTCCTCTTCGGCTGTGATACCTACTACTCCACCGAGGGTTCTTCCCAGTGTATCAAGGCTATGCTTTATCTGATGCATATCTATGCAAAAACAAATCACAAGAATCCCCTCATCCTTGCAGGCAGGAACGCTCACAGAGCTTTCATCAGCGGTCTTGCTCTGACGGATATGCAGGTTGAATGGATATACCCAGAGGAGGGTGACAATTATCTCAGGTGCAATATCTCTCCCAAGAGACTTGAATCCATCCTCAAGGATATGACAGACCTTCCTGTGGCGGTATACCTGACCAGTCCTGACTATCTTGGCAATATCTGTGATGTAACGGGTCTTGCACAAGTGTGTCATAAATACGGAGTACTGCTACTGGTCGATAATGCCCACGGAGCATACCTGAGATTTGAAGAAGAATCCGGACATCCCACAGACCTTGGAGCTGATATGTGCTGTGACTCTGCTCACAAGACCCTCCCCGTCCTTACAGGCGGTGCTTATCTGCATATATCCCATAACCTTTCGACAAAGCTTGGCTCCTATGTGAGAGGTGCTTTGTCCCTCTTTGGTTCCACAAGTCCGTCATATCTTATACTCAGCTCCCTTGACGCCGCCAACAAGTACCTTTCGGAAAGATACAGAGACGCACTGAAGCTCACCTCATCACAAATCAGAAAAGTCAAGGATAGTCTTTTGTCCCATGGATATACTCTCTGCGGAGAAGAGAGTCTGAAGATTACCCTGCAGACAAAAGATTACGGATATACAGGACTTGACTTTGCAGAAATACTGGCAAAGAACAACATTATTTGTGAATTCGCCGATCCTGACTTTGTGGTGCTTATGATGACTCCTATGACCTCAGAAGCTGAGCTTTTAGCTTTGGAGCAGGTTCTACTGTCGATTCCTTCGCTTCCTGCTATTATTTCTGCACCACCCCTACCTGATATTCCTGAGAGAGTAACAACCGTCAGAGAAGCAATATTCAGCCAAAGCGAGAGCATCCCTGTTTCTGAAGCTTTGGGACGGATACTGGCCGACACCTGTATCGGATGCCCTCCTGCGGTACCTGTTCTTGTATCGGGAGAGAGAATCACCCCCGCCGCTATAAGGTGCTTTGAATATTACTCTATTGAAACCTGTCGGGTTGTAAAAGACGAAACATAAAAAATAAAGCTCACAGCATACCAAGCTGTGAGCTTTTTTTGTCTATAAATCAGGATTCAAGCTTTGTAAAGCTCCTGACATCCTTGCCATCTGCAGAGGTCAGAGTCATTGAACCTTCCTCAAGCTTTGCAGTGTATGTATAATCTCCTCTGACAAGTGAGGGGTGTTCGCTCTCGTTCTGGATACGGATGAGAAGCTCACCTGATTCGTCATCGAAGTTATAGCAGCCAATTGTTGAGAAAGCTGTAGCATCCTTTGATCTGTATGTAAGGTGAAGTGTGGTGGAAGCAAAGAAAGTCCAGATAACCTCGTCGCCTGTGGAGGTCTCGAGCCACTCTCCTATAATCTCGGAGTCAGCATCAACATGAGTCTCAAAATCGTCAAATTCGTTTTCATGAATATTGTTTGTAGTACGGGCATACTCGGGCACAGGTGCGGGTGCTTTCTTGCAGCCACTCAGTGCGAATAAAGAAGTAACTACCAATATTGCTAATACAAAAGCAAGAATCTTCTTCATAATAATTCTCCTTAAAAATAAGATATCTACATTATATCGCAAGAAATACAGAATTTCAATACATTCATCAGATTTTCAGCAGAGACTCTGCATTCTTATACATAATCTTCTCTCGCTCAGTCTCTGTCATGGGAACATTCATAATCTTTTCAAGCTCCGGCTTCTGCTCCCACATAGGGAAATCAGTGCCAAACATAACCCTGTCTGCCCCGTATGCATGAATAAGCTCGGAGAATCTTTCTGCGGTGATAAAGGAAGACGAACTGGAGGTATCGACCATACAGTCCGTATCCCTGAGATAATCCAGCACCTCGTCCCATACTGACCAGCCACCAAAATGAGCTCCGATAAGAGTGAGTTTCGGGAACAGTCTGCATATACGGGCAATACGGCGGGGATGGGAGTAATCATAACGAAAATCTCCGCAGTGTAACATCAGTGGAAGACCTTTTGTCTGAAGATAATCATATAACTCCAGCATACGATCATCGTCCGCGTTAAACGCCTGAGTATCGGGATGAAGCTTGATACCCTTGAGTCCCATGGCAATACATCGGTCTACCTCAGCAAACTTATCTTCGTATTCAAGATGCATAGTACCAAAACCTGAAAACTTATCAGGATGGGCATTAACCTCTGATACTATAAAATCATTTATCTTCTGTACCTGAGCAGCGCTGGTTGCTACTGAATATACAACTGAGTGACTCACGTCATTTTGCTCCATACTTTCCAGAAGCTTTGATACAGACCCGATTCCTTCCATGTGCAGGTCATAGAATTTTCCAATGGCCTCCGTTGCACGTTCGGCTATTTTATCAGGATATATGTGAGTATGGACATCTATAATTTTCATATATACCTTCCTATCTTAAACAAGGGGATTTCAACAAATTGTTATTATTATATCAAACAAGGATAAATCCGTCAAATCAGAATTTGCCCTCCCACTCAAAGAGAAAACGCTCCACAAAGCCTTTCATATATTCCTCTCTTTCTTCAGCGATGGACCTTGCAGTTGAAGTATTCATCATATCTTTCAGAAGAAATAGCTTCTCATAGAAATGATTGAGGGTTGTTGATTTACTCTGAAAATACTCCTCCTCTGACATATTGACAGCAGGCGGCACCAAGGGATCATACATAACCCTATGATTTGCACCACCATAAGCAAAGGCCCTGGCTATTCCCACCGCCCCAAGCGCATCTAGCCTGTCAGCATCCTGTACGCACAGTCCTTCTATGGTGTCAGGTGTTACTGAATCCTTGCCTTTAAAGGAGACCTGAGTGATTATATGACAAATATGCTCAATAACACTTTCATCCAGATTCTGACTTTTTAGAAATGTTCTGGCATTAATAAGTTCCTCTGTAGTATGAGGAGAAACTTTTCTATCGTCAACATCATGAAGCAGGGCAGCAAGCTGAACAATCTGAAGCTGTGCATTCTCAATCTTTGCAAGCTTTGTTGCAAGAGAGAACACTCTCATGGTATGAGAAAAGTCATGACCTGTGAAGTCACCCTCAAAAAAGCTTCTCACATAATCTATTGCGTTATTTACAACCAAATCCATAAACATCACCAAAAAGTATAAACACTATTTTGCATCTCTCAGGGTTCGAGCCCCCAAAAGGCTTATCAAATGCTTCAAAACACATATATTCTCTGGCTTTTCTAAAGAAAAAGCACAGCATCCGAGGATACTGTGCTTTGGCGCGCTGCGGGGGACACAGAATCATATTCTGTCACCCTCGGCGACCCAATGCTTCGCATTCGGTACCCGCCTCACGCTTCGTGTCTAAAAACAGTCCCCCGGACTGTTTTCTTAACGACACTCACCCTCTCAGGGTTCGAGCCCCCAAAAGGCTTATCAAATACTTCAAAACACATATATTCTCTGGCTTTTCTAAAGAAAAAGCACAGCATCCGAGGATACTGTGCTTTGGCGCGCTGCGGGGGACTCGAACCCTCGACCTACTGGTTCGTAGCCAGTTACTCTATCCAGCTGAGCTAGCAGCGCATATCGTTTTTTACGACCTTAATATATTATCACATCTTTTTATAAATTGCAAGCATAAATTTGATTATTTATAATAATTATCTCCGTACATAATTGTTGAAAACAGCTAAACTTCCTTCCTAATTTTTCATCATAACAGGATTTGAGCCATTTATAAATAATACCACACAATATTTATTGCAAAAAAATCGGTCTCCCGAATTAACGGAAGACCGATTGTTACTGCTTTGATATTGAGTTTCAGTTAAGGATATACCTTAGGTGCTGAATTACTCGTTGATAGCGATAACTGCGCCAGAACCAACTGTTCTACCACCCTCACGGATAGCGAAACGCAGACCTACCTCGATAGCGATAGGAGTGATGAGCTCAACGTCCATCTCAACGTTATCGCCAGGCATGCACATCTCTGTGCCCTCGGGGAGGCTGATTGTACCTGTAACGTCTGTTGTTCTGAAGTAGAACTGGGGACGATAGTTGTTGAAGAAGGGAGTATGACGGCCACCCTCGTCCTTAGTCAGAACGTAAACCTGACCACGGAACTTTGTGTGGGGGTTGATGGAGCCGGGCTTTGCAAGAACCTGACCACGCTCGATCTCAGTTCTCTGAACACCACGGAGAAGAACACCAACGTTCTCACCAGCCTCTGCGAAGTCCAGAGTCTTTCTGAACATCTCAAGACCTGTAACAACAACCTTACGTCTCTCGTCTGTGAGACCAACGATCTCAACTTCCTCCTGAGTCTTAACTGTACCTCTCTCAACTCTACCAGTTGCAACAGTACCACGACCAGTAATTGTGAATACGTCCTCAACGGGCATCAGGAAGGGAAGGTCAGCCTTACGCTCGGGAGTGGGGATGAAGCTGTCAACTGCATCCATGAGCTCCTTGATGCAAGCATACTCGGGAGCAGAAGGATCAGAAGAAGCGCTGTCAAGAGCCTGGAATGCAGAACCCTTGACGATGGGTGTGTCGTCGCCGGGGAACTCGTACTCGTTGAGGAGGTCACGGATCTCCATCTCAACCAGCTCGAGAAGCTCGGGATCGTCAACCTGATCACACTTGTTCATGAATACAACAATGTAGGGAACGCCAACCTGACGGGAGAGAAGGATGTGCTCTCTTGTCTGGGGCATAGGACCATCAGCTGCAGAAACAACGAGGATAGCACCGTCCATCTGAGCAGCACCGGTGATCATGTTCTTAACATAGTCAGCATGGCCGGGGCAGTCAACGTGTGCATAGTGACGAGTAGCTGTCTGATACTCAACGTGTGCTGTGTTGATTGTGATACCACGCTCTCTCTCCTCAGGAGCCTTATCGATGTTTGCGTAATCAACGAACTCTGCGTCGCCGCCCAGGTTCAGAACCTTTGTGATAGCAGCTGTCAGAGTGGTCTTACCATGGTCAACGTGACCGATAGTACCAATGTTAATATGGGGCTTACTTCTTTCAAATTTTTCTCTTGCCATTTTGAAATTTCCTCCTTAAATTTAATTGGAATTATAAAGACAAAATCATTGTAACAATTTTAACAGAAAATTGCAATAGATTTATAAAATTTTTGTAGAGTGACTTAGAAGAATTACTGATCGTCCTTCTTCATCATCTTCTCAGCGATGCTCTTGGGAACCTCAAGATAGTGGCTGGGCTCCATTACGTACTGACCACGGCCCTGTGTCTTGGAACGGAGGTCTGTAGCATAACCGAACATCTCAGACAGGGGAACGTTAGCATTAACACGGTGAATACCGTTGTCTGCCTCCATGCCTGCGATAGTACCACGACGGGAGTTGATGTCGCCGATAACGTCACCGAGATAATCATCGGGAACGATAACAACAACCTTCATGATGGGCTCGAGAAGCACGGGATCAGCCTTCTTCATAGCCTCCTTGAATGCCATAGAACCGGCAATCTTAAATGCCATTTCAGAGGAGTCAACCTCATGATATGAACCATCATAAAGCTCAACCTTAACGTCAACTACATTGTAACCTGCAACGGTACCTGTGAGCATTGCGCCCTGGATACCCTGGTCAACAGCGGGGATGTACTCCTTGGGAACTACACCACCAACGATAGCGTTGACGAACTCGTAGCCCTTCTGGGGGTTGGGATAAACTCTGAGCTTAACGTGACCATACTGACCCTTACCACCGGACTGACGTGCATACTTGGTATCCACCTGAGCGTCCTTGCGGATTGTCTCTTTGTAAGCAACCTGGGGCTTACCGATGTTAGCCTCAACCTTAAACTCACGAAGGAGACGGTCAACGATGATCTCCAGATGAAGCTCACCCATACCTGCGATAATTGTCTGACCTGTGTCAGCATCTGTGTATGCTCTGAATGTGGGATCCTCCTCAGCGAGCTTTGCGAGGGCGATACCCATCTTCTCCTGACCAGCCTTGGTCTTGGGCTCAATAGCAACACGGATAACAGGCTCGGGGAACTCCATGGACTCCAGAATAACGGGAGCCTTCTCATCACAGAGTGTGTCACCTGTTGTTGTATTCTTCAGACCAACAGCAGCTGCGATATCACCTGCGTAGCAGCAGTCGATATCCTTTCTGTCGTTAGCGTGCATCTGAAGGATACGGCCCATACGCTCTCTGTTGTCCTTTACAGAGTTGTAGACAGTGGAACCTGCCTCAACCTTACCGGAGTAAACTCTGAAGAAGCAGAGCTTACCAACGAAGGGGTCTGTTGCGATCTTGAATGCGAGAGCTGCAAAAGGCTCATCATCGGAAGAACGGCGAGTAACCTCCTCCTCGGTGTCAACATCAATACCCTTGATGTCGGGAACGTCTGTGGGAGCGGGCATGTAATCTACGATAGCATCCAGAAGCTTCTGAACGCCCTTGTTACGATAAGAAGTACCGCAGCATACAGGAACCATCTCGTTTGCGATAGTTGCACGACGGATAGCGTCCTTGATCTCTGCAACGGTGATCTCCTCACCACCAAAATACTTATCCATGAGAGTGTCGTCGAAGGATGCAACGGACTCGATGAGTTTCTCACGATACTCCTCTGCAAGCTCCATCATATCAGCAGGAATCTCTTCCTCTCTCATATCTTTGCCAAGGTCGTCGTAGTAAACCTCAGCCTTCATCTCTACCAGGTCAACGATACCCTTGAAGGTATCCTCAACGCCGATAGGAAGCTGGATGGGAACAGCGTTACACTTAAGTCTGTCCTTCATCATCTGCAGAACTCTGTAGAAATCTGCACCCATGATGTCCATCTTGTTAACATATACCATTCTGGGAACGCCGTAGTTGTCAGCCTGACGCCAAACAGTCTCAGACTGAGGCTCAACGCCGCCCTTTGCGCACAGAACGGTAACAGAACCGTCAAGAACTCTCAGAGAACGCTCAACCTCAACAGTGAAGTCAACGTGTCCGGGAGTATCGATGATGTTAACTCTGTGGTTCTTCCAATAGCAGGTGGTAGCAGCGGAAGTGATGGTGATACCTCTCTCCTGCTCCTGAGCCATCCAGTCCATTGTAGCAGCACCGTCATGTGTCTCACCAATCTTATGGTTAACACCGGTGTAGTACAGAATACGCTCTGTAGTAGTTGTCTTACCGGCATCGATGTGAGCCATGATACCGATATTTCTTGTCATTTCAAGAGATACTTGCCTAGGCATAAAATCCTCCTATGATTTAAACGTCGAAAATTATTACCATCTGTAATGTGCAAAAGCCTTGTTTGCCTCTGCCATCTTGTGAGTGTCCTCGCACTTCTTAGCAGCACCGCCGGTGCCGTTAACTGCGTCGAGAATCTCGTTGGCAAGTTTTTCCTTCATAGTTCTCTCACTACGAAGACGTGAGTAGTTTGTGAGCCAGCGCAGACCGAGGGTCTGGCGTCTCTCAGGTCTAACCTCGATGGGAACCTGATAGGTAGATCCGCCTACACGGCGAGCCTTAACCTCGAGCATAGGCATAATGTTCTCCATTGCTGCCTCGAAAGTCTCGAGGGGATCTTTACCTGTCTTCTCAGAAATAATATCAAATGCACCGTACACGATCTTCTGGGCAACACCCTTCTTACCGTCCAGCATGATGTTGTTGATCAGACGAGTAACTAACTTGGATCTGTAAATAGGATCCGGCAAAACATCACGTTTTGCGATTGAACCTCTTCTTGGCACTTTACTTCCCTCCTTCACAATATTTGAGATATCATTGGTACTCGAAAGCGACAAACTCCCGTATGCCAACACAGAGGCTCCGTATATATATGGAAGCTTCTGTATCAGATACAGAAACGAAAAAATCTCTTTTGTTTTCGTTTTAGTTGTCTATTTCTTATTTACCCTTCTTCGGACGCTTTGCGCCGTACTTGGAACGTGCCTGATTACGGTTAGCAACACCCTGTGTGTCGAGTGTACCTCTGATGATGTGATAACGCACACCGGGGAGGTCCTTAACTCTACCGCCTCTGATAAGAACAACAGAGTGCTCCTGCAGGTTGTGGCCAACGCCGGGAATGTAGGAACTAACCTCGATTCCGTTAGAAAGTCTTACTCTGGCGATTTTACGCAGAGCAGAGTTAGGCTTCTTAGGTGTTGCAGTCTTAACAGCTGTGCAAACACCACGCTTCTGAGGGGAGTTCTGGTTGATAGCTCTGTTCTTCTTAGAGTTCCAGCCCTTCAGCAGTGCGGGAGCCTTAGCCTTCTTCTCGGTAACTTCTCTTCCCTTACGAACCAACTGGTTAAAGGTAGGCATCTTACGCATTTCTCCTTTCTCAAAAAATTTTGTATGTTCACGGGCTAAGATATTATGGCCCGAAATACAAGCGATATGTATTTGTTGGAAATAGTCACAAAAACCATAGATAAAAAGCGGATTTTGTAACCAATATTACCAGTGCGGAAACGCATTTTTGCGCATTATCCGACAATTACTAAATATATCATAAGGTCAAGGGTTTTGTCAACAGAAAATTTACAAAAAAGTGAGGTATTTATAGAGAACCACCCCTCTGTATACTATCTGTTAAACTATAATTTAATACAATCCTCAGCACATTCCTCGCAAAAAATGCCCTGTGAGATTCAAAGTCCTCACAGGGCGTTAATTCTTACTTCTTAATTATACTGATGATCAATAGTAAACTGTTTCGCCGATATATCTGTTCTCCATAGAAAAACCTGCCAGGTGTTTCTGGATGATTGTTGCATCCTGAACAGAAACATCTCCGTTTCCGTTAGCATCTGCTGCTATGGTAGCGGGAGTCTCAAGCACAGCAAGCTCAGCCAGATGCTTCTGGATGAGGGTTGCATCCTTTATGTTTATCTTTCCATCGAAGTCTACATCTCCGATGACAACATACTTGTCGCTAACGGGAGGATTGGGATCAGTATTATCCTCGCCGTCGATGAGCTTATATTCCAGAGAGTTCTCTACTGCGTAAGTATGAGCAACAGAATCCTTGTAACAGGAAATCACAAGAGAATTACTGCACCAGCTGAATGCATTCTTGTCAATAGAGGTTACGCTCTTGGGAATGGTTACATCCTTGAGCTGGCGGCAACCATTGAAACAACCCCAGCCAATGGTCTCAACCCCATCGGGAATAACAATACTTGTCAGCTGTTCGCAACCCTCAAAAGCATCTTCACCAAGGGTTTTTACGCTTGTGGGAATCTCAACAGAAGCAAGGCTGTCACACCATGTAAAGGTAGCTGCAGGAATCTCTGTCAGGGAGGTTGAGAGGTGTACAGACTTCAGAGAATCACAGAGGACAAATGTACTGTTGTCGATGGTGGTGACAGTATCGGGCATATCGAAGGTCTCCAGGCTGTCACAATAATAGAATGTATATGCACCCAGTTCCTCCAGACCCTCAGGAAGTGACACTTCCTTCAGGCTGTGGCAATATGCAAACGCCAGATCTCCGATGTAGGTTGTACCCTCAGTAACGGTAACTGTCTCAAGATTTGTACAGTTGTTGAATGCGCTGCCGCTGATTGATGCCACAGCGGGAATCTCAACGCTCTTCAGAGCTGAACAACCACTGAAAGCTGAGATGCCCAGACTGTTGAGTGTATCGGGGAAGTCCACACTCTCAAGTGCTGTGCAGCACCAGAATGCACTTGCCTCTATATCGGTTACGCTGTCGGGAATTGTAACAGCGGTTATGGATTCATTATTATAAAATGCTCTCTCTCCAATGGTAGTCACGGGATAACCTTCAAGTGAAGAAGGAATTACAACATCTGTTGCTGTGCCCACGTAGTCCTTGATTGTTACCTGTGAATTCTCGATAACATACTTGAATCCTGTCAGGTCCACAGGATGGTTATCCTCTCTGATAACATAATCCATATTTCTGCTCAGAGCATACTCATAAGCATAGGAATTTTTATAACAATGCAGAACAACATTGGGACAGTTATTGAACACGTTGGAGTAGATTTCCTCCAGAGAATCAGGAAGATACACAGCCTCCAGGTTCTCACAATCTGTGATGCTGTAATGATCGAGCGTTGTGACTCCCTCTGGAATATCGAGAGTTGTGAGACCTCCGCATCCTGAGAAAGCACCCATGCCAATATCGGTTACTCCATCGGGAATATCTATACTGGCAAGTGATGTGCAATCCATAAACATCTGTGCTGAGATGGCTGTTATACCTGCAGGCAGATCCACGGATTTCAGATTTGTACATCCTCTGAAAACTCCATAGGACAGACCTGTTACATTATCTGACAGCTCGATTGATTCAAGTGAACTGCAGGAAGAAAAAGCATAATAACCTATTGTCTCTACGCTGTTGGGGATTTCCAGCTCAGAAAGAGAAGTACAGTCCTCAAAAGCGCTTGCACCAATTGTGGTCACAGTATCGGGAATGGATACATCAGCAAGGTTTGAGCAGTATTTGAAAGCGTTATCTCCGATAGTTTTCACTCCGTAGGGAATATCTACATTAACAAGGCTATCGCAACCATAGAACAGACTATAGTCGAGTGATGTTATTCCATCGGGAATATCTATGCTCTGCAGATTCTCACAGCCGTAGAATACAACCTGACCAAGATAGGAAAGTTCATCGGGAAGATCTACGGACTCAAGATTGGTACAATTATAGAACGCCCATGAACCGATGGATGTAACACTATCCGGAACCTGAACACTTTTGATTGTTTCGTTCTCTTCAAAAGCATTTTCAGCTATAGAGGTAACAGGTACACTGTCAATGGTGGCAGGAATCAAAACTTCCTCACCCTCACCGGAGTAACCTGTAATGATTGCCTCTCCGTCTGTAATTTCGTACTCCAGACCATTCTCAACAGCCGCCGCAGACACAAAGCTTACGGACAATGAGCAAATGAGAATTATAATTACAAGAAAACAAGAGATTATCTTCTTATAGGGAATCATAAAAACAACTCCTTTTTTGTATTATGGTCTAATTTTATCATTGAATACAATTAATTACAACAGCACATATGGTCATTAATTATGAAAGTTGTGATAGTTATTTAGCTAATAACAAAAACGGCTCTGCGAGCAAATCGCAGGGCCGTTTCTTTATTAATTATTCTTCTTCAAATGCCTGGGGTGCCTGAGGAATGAAGTTCTCCTCAAGCTCTACGCCTGTGTAGCGGCGCATACCTGTACCTGCGGGCACAAGCTTACCGATGATAACATTTTCCTTAAGACCAAGCAGAGGATCAACCTTGCCCTTGATAGCGGCATCGGTGAGAACTCTTGTTGTCTCCTGGAAGGATGCAGCTGACAAGAAGCTGTCGGTTGCAAGTGAAGCCTTTGTGATACCCAGCAGCAGCTGTGTCCACTCTGCCTCCTTGAGTCCCTCCTCGCCTGCCTCGATTCTCTTACGAATCTGCTTGTTAGCGTGGAGGACCTCGCTCTTGTCATACATCTGACCACCAAGGAACTCGGTAGAACCGGGCTCGTCAACGCGGACCTTCTTCATCATCTGACGAACAATAACCTCGATGTGTTTATCGTTGATATCAACACCCTGGAGACGGTAGGTGCTCTGTACCTCGCTGATGAGGTAATCCTGAACAGCCTGAGCTCCCAGAATAGCAAGGATATCGTGGGGGTTAACTGCACCGTCGGTGATCTTGTCACCAGCCTTGATGACGTCGCCCTCGCTGACACGCACTCTGAATCCAAAGGGAATCAGATACTGTCTCTCGTCGCCTGTTTCCTTGTTAAAGATAACAGCATGACGATTGTTCTTGATTGTATCAAAGCGAACCTCACCGTCGATCTCACTGATGATAGCAAGATTCTTGGGCTTTCTGCTCTCGAAGAGCTCCTCAACACGGGGAAGACCCTGTGTGATATCTTCTGCAGAAGCAACACCACCGGTATGGAAGGTTCTCATGGTGAGCTGTGTACCGGGCTCACCGATAGACTGAGCAGCGATGATACCAACAGCCTCACCGACTGTTACAGGCTGACCGTTTGCAAGGTTAGCACCATAGCACTTGCGACATACGCCGTGCTTTGCATGACAGCCAAGCATTGAGCGGATCTTGATGCTCTTCACACCTGCACCGCAGATGATATCTGCATCAGAAGCATCCATGAGCTTATCCTTGCTGACAAGTACATTTCCTGCTTCGTCAACAAAGTCCTCAAGGAGGTATCTGCCGATAAGACGCTCATGCATCTTCTCAATAACATGTTTGCCTGATTTGATGTCAAAGATCTCAAGACCTTCTGTAGTACAGCAATCTTCCTCACGGATAATAACCTCCTGAGAAACATCAACCAGACGTCTTGTCAGGTAACCTGAGTCAGCAGTACGCAGAGCAGTATCAGCAAGACCCTTACGAGCACCACGGGAGGAAATGAAGTATTCCAGAATATTCAGACCCTCACGATAGTTAGCACGGATGGGAATTTCGATGGTCTTACCTGATGTATTTGCAATCAGGCCTCGCATACCTGCAAGCTGACGGATCTGGCTCATAGAGCCTCGAGCTCCTGAGTCTGCCATCATAAAGATGGGATTATATCTGTCCAGACCGTTCTGCAGAGCAGAAGTAACATCGTTTGTTGCCTTATCCCATATCTTGATAATCTCGTTGTATCTGTCTTCCTCGGAACGCAGACCCATCATGAACTCCTCACGAACAGCGTCAACGTCTTTTTCTGCCTGTGCAATGATGCTCTTCTTCTGCTCGGGAATGATAGCATCACATACAGCAACAGTAATAGCACCGCGGGTTGAATACTTGTAACCCTGTGCCTTGATATCATCCAGAACGTTTGCAGTAATCTCTGCGCCGTGCTTTCTGATACATGCGTCGATGATCTTGCCCAGCTGCTTCTTGCCAACCAGGAAGTCAATCTCATATTTGAAGTAATTATCAGGGTCAGAACGATCAACAAATCCCAGGTCCTGAGGAACGGGGCCATTGAAGATGATCTTACCCATTGTTGTGTCAACCAGTGCGGAACGCTCTACGCCGTCAACAACAGCAGTACGGCGAACCTTGATTTTTGAGTGAAGCTTGATGACTCCTGTGGAGTATGCCATCATAGCCTCGTCGGTATCTCTGAACACCTTACCCTCACCGGGCTCTCCGTCCTTGTCGAGAGTCAGATAATATGAACCCAGAACCATGTCCTGTGTAGGTACTACAACGGGATGTCCGTCAGAGGGCTTAAGAAGGTTTCCTGCTGCAAGCATGAGGAAACGTGCCTCTGCCTGTGCCTCTGCAGAAAGAGGAACGTGAACAGCCATCTGGTCTCCGTCGAAGTCAGCATTGTAAGCTGTACATACCAGAGGATGAAGCTTCAGAGCTCTTCCCTCTACCAGTACGGGCTCGAATGCCTGGATACCCAGTCTGTGAAGTGTAGGAGCACGGTTGAGGAGAACGGGATGACCCTTGATTACAACCTCCAGTGCATCCCATACCTCGGGCTTTGCACGCTCAACAGCCTTACGGGCTGCCTTGATGTTCTGAGCTGCCTTTGTCTCAACAAGGCGCTTCATAACGAAGGGCTTGAACAGCTCCAGAGCCATCTCCTTGGGGAGACCGCACTGGTACATCTTCAGCTCAGGACCAACAACGATAACAGAACGTCCGGAGTAGTCAACACGCTTACCAAGAAGGTTCTGACGGAAACGACCCTGCTTACCCTTAAGCATATCAGACAGGGACTTGAGTGCACGGTTGTTAGGACCTGTAACAGGTCTGCCGCGGCGACCATTGTCGATAAGTGCGTCAACTGCTTCCTGAAGCATACGTTTCTCGTTGCGGATGATAATATCGGGAGCCTCAAGCTCCAGAAGTCTCTTAAGACGGTTATTTCTGTTGATAACTCTTCGGTACAGATCGTTCAGGTCGGATGTTGCAACACGTCCGCCGTCAAGCTGTACCATAGGACGGATATCAGGAGGCATAACAGGACCTACATCCAGAATCATCCACTCGGGGCGGTTGCCGGACATACGGAAGCTCTCTACAACCTCCAGACGCTTCTGGACACGAACCTTCTTCTGACCGGTTGCGTCCTCAAGCTCCTCACGAAGCTCCTTAGAAAGCGCCTCCAGGTCTATCTCCTGCAGAAGCTCCTTGATAGCCTCTGCACCCATTGCTGCCTTGAAGTCGTCCTCATACTTCTCGCGCATATCTGCATACTCACGCTCTGTGAGGAACTGCATCTTCTGCAGGTCACGGCAGTCACCGGGATCTGTAACTATATATAATGCAAAGTAGAGTACCTTCTCCAGCATTCTGGGAGAGATATCCAGCATCAGGGAGATTCTGGAGGGAATACCCTTGAAGTACCAGATGTGAGACACAGGAGCTGCAAGCTCAATATGACCCATTCTCTCACGACGTACCTTTGCACGTGTAACCTCAACTCCGCAGCGGTCACAGACCTTACCCTTGAAGCGGATTCTCTTGTACTTTCCGCAGTGGCACTCCCAGTCCTTTGTAGGTCCGAAAATACGCTCGCAGAAAAGACCGTCGCGCTCGGGCTTCAGTGTACGGTAGTTAATGGTTTCGGGCTTCTTAACCTCGCCGTGTGACCATTCTCTGATCTGATCAGGAGAGGCCAAGCCGATTTTTATTGAATCAAATACATTATTATCCATTATAATTGCCCCTTCCTATCAATACTCGTCACTGCCGTGGTCGTCAAAGTCCATCATATCATCAATATCCTCGTAGATAGATGACTCGTCAAACATATTGCCTTCCTCAGAATCCTCATCAAGAACGAAGCCGTCCATTGTGGTCATAACCTCGTCCTCCTGAAGCTCTGCGTCAGCAGGTACAACACCCATATCCTCGTCCTCGTCAAACTTCTGCTTGAGGTCGATCTCGTTGCCCTCATAGTCAAGAACCTTGACATCAAGAGACAGAGACTGGAGCTCCTTAATGAGAACCTTGAAGGACTCGGGAATACCGGGCATGGGAATATTCTGACCCTTAACGATTGCCTCGTATGTCTTGACACGTCCTGTGACATCGTCAGACTTAACTGTGAGGATCTCCTGCAGGGTGTATGCTGCACCGTATGCCTCCAGTGCCCAAACTTCCATTTCTCCGAAACGCTGTCCGCCGAACTGAGCCTTACCGCCCAGGGGCTGCTGTGTAACCAGAGAGTAGGGGCCTGTGGAACGTGCATGAATCTTATCATCAACAAGATGATGAAGCTTGAGGTAGTACATATATCCGACAGTTACGGGATTATCGAAGTAATCGCCGGTTCTGCCGTCCTTAAGCCAGGTCTTGCACTCGGGAGTGATACCCTTCTGGCGCAGACACTCACCGAAGTCGATACCTGTAATCTGTGAACGATCCGGGAACTCGCCTCTGTCTGATTTCTCCTGCATCTCCTTGTATGCGTCGAAGATATCTCCCTCGTGGGCACCGTCAAACACAGGGGTCATAACCTTGAAGCCCAGAGCCTTGGCTGCGTAGCCCAGGTGAACCTCAAGCACCTGACCGATGTTCATTCGAGAAGGAACGCCCAGGGGGTTCAGAACGATATCAAGAGGAGTACCATCAGGCAGGAAGGGCATATCCTCAACAGGAAGAATTCTGGAAACAACACCCTTGTTACCATGACGACCCGCCATCTTATCACCGACGCTGATCTTTCTCTTCTGAGCAAGATAGCAGCGAACAACCTTGTTGACACCGGGCTTGAGCTCGTCACGGCTGTTCTCTCTTGTGAACACCTTGACGTCAACTACGATACCGCTCTCGCCGTGGGGTACACGCAGGGATGTATCTCTGACCTCACGTGCCTTCTCACCGAAGATCGCACGAAGAAGTCTCTCTTCTGCTGTGAGCTCGGTCTCTCCCTTGGGAGTAACCTTACCTACCAGAATATCATCAGCGTGAACCTCTGCACCGATGTGGATAATACCATCCTCGTCCAGATCCTTCAGCATATCCTCACCAACGTTGGGAATATCGCGAGTGATCTCCTCGGGTCCGAGCTTGGTATCTCTTGCCTCGATTTCGTATTCTTCTATATGAATGGATGTGTATACATCCTCACGAACAATTTTCTCAGAAATAAGAACAGCATCCTCGTAGTTATAACCCTCCCAGGTCATAAATCCGATGAGAGCATTCTTACCCAGTGAGATCTCACCGTTCTTTGTTGCGGGACCATCAGCCAGAACATCGCCTGCCTTGACTCTCTGTCCGCGGGTAACAACGGGAATCTGGTTGATACAAGTACCCTGGTTACTGCGCAGGAACTTGATAACCTCATAATCCTTGATTTTGCCTGAGTCATACTGAACACGGATAACGTTTGCATCTGCGCTCATTACAACACCATCGTCCTCAGCAAGAATACAAACACCTGAGTCTGTACCTGCCTTGTACTCCATACCGGTACCTACGATAGGGCTGTCGGTAACCATAAGGGGAACTGCCTGGCGCTGCATGTTGGAGCCCATCAGTGCTCGGTTTGCATCATCGTTCTCAAGGAAGGGAATCATTGCAGTAGCAACAGAAACAACCATTCGGGGAGAAACGTCCATGTAGTCAAACTTGGAGGAATGAAGCTCCACGAACTCGTCACGATGTCTGCCGACAACTCTTGACTTGTTGATGAAGTAGCCGTTCTCGTCCAGAGGTGTGTTTGCCTGTGCTACATAGAACTCATCCTCCTGGTCAGCTGTCATATAGACAACCTCGTCAGTAACTCTGCCGTTCTCCTTGTCGATCTTTCTGAATGAAGCCTCAATGAAGCCGTATTCGTTGATTCTGGAGAATGTTGCAAGATAAGAGATAAGTCCGATGTTGGGACCTTCGGGAGTTTCGATAGGACACATGCGTCCATAGTGGCTATAGTGTACGTCTCGAACCTCGAATCCTGCTCTGTCTCGGGACAGACCGCCGGGACCCAGAGCGGAGAGTCTTCTCTTATGAGTAAGCTCTGCCAGGGGGTTGGTCTGGTCCATGAACTGTGACAGGGGCGAGGAGCCGAAGAACTCCTTGATAGCTGCAGTAACGGGACGAATATTGATGAGTGTTGCGGGAGAAAGTGTCTCCAGGTCCTGAGCCTGAAGAGTCATTCTCTCACGGATAACTCTCTCCAGTCGGCTGAAGCCGATTCTGAACTGGTTCTGCAGCAGCTCGCCTACGCAACGGATACGTCTGTTGCCCAGGTGGTCGATATCATCAGTTACACCTATATGCTCTGCGAGGCAGTTCATATAGTTGATAGATGCAAAAATATCTTCGATTGTGATGTGATTGGGAATAAGCTCATCACGACGATCGATGAGCATCTCCTTCAGCTCATCCTGTGTCTCACAGGAATCAAGGATATCACACAGTACAGGGAAGGAAACCTTCTCGTTGATACCGCACTCGGTCTTTGCGTCAAAGTCAACATAGCCGTCGATGTCTACCATGTTGTTGGAGATAATCTTAACAAGCTTGCCGCCCTCGATGCTGACGATAACTTCCTTAACGCCTGCATTCTCAATCTCCATAGCCTTCTCGCGGGATACTGTGTCGCCGCGCAGTGCCATAACCTCACCTGTGCGGGGATTGATAACGGGATCAGCCAGAACCTGACCTGCAAGTCTGCCTGATACACCCAGCTTTTTGTTATACTTGTATCTGCCGACTCTGGACATGTCATAGCGTCTGGGGTCAAAGAACAGATTGTTCAGGTGTGTCTGTGCACTCTCAACTGTGGGAGGCTCAGAGGGACGGAGCTTTCTGTAGACCTCAAGCAGACCTGACTCAACGCTGTCGGTTGTGTCCTTCTCAAGGGTAGCCTTGATTCTATCGTCATCACCGAAGTACTCCAGAATCTCTGCGTTAGTGCCGAGACCCAGTGCACGCAGAAGAACGGTGATGGGAATTTTGCGGTTTTTATCAATACGAACGTAGAATACGTCGTTTACGTCATTTTCATACTCAAGCCATGCACCACGGTTGGGGATAACAGTTGAGGAGAACATCTCCTTACCTGTCTTGTCGTGCTCCATCTTGAAATAAACGCCGGGTGAACGAACAAGCTGAGAAACAATTACTCGCTCTGCACCGTTGATAACAAAGGTACCGCTGTCGGTCATCAGGGGGAACTCTCCCATAAAGACATTGGACTCTTTGATCTCGCCTGTCTCCTTATTGAGGAGTCTGGCGGTTACGCGCAGGGCTGCCGAGTAAGTAGCATCTCTCTCCTTACACTCGATAACACTGTAGTTGGGATTGTCCACATCCAGGGTATAGTCGATAAAATCAAGAATCAGGTTGCCGGAATAATCGGAAATACCCGATACATCCTTGAAGACCTCCTTGAGTCCTTCGTCCAGGAACCACTGATAGGACTTTTTCTGCACCTCGATGAGATTGGGCATTCCAATGACTTCGTCAATCTTTGAGAAGCTCAGTCTCTCGCTTTTGCCAAGCTGTACGTGCTTAACATTATCCATAGGCGTATCTCTCCTTGCTTAGAAATTCTGTGCCGAGCACAATCCGCAGATGCGACGGACCCGAAAATATCTGACTAAATATTACATATAAAGACTGCGAAAAAAGCAGAATTTCGTCCCCGACTCAGGATGTCGGGCACTCCTGCAGGGATGAAAAATAAACTTCAAAAAAAGTTCTTGACATCCGCTGGCGGATATGATATAGTCATCAATTCTACAAGTCCTGATTTTTGCTTGGAGGGTAAATCCCCCCATAATGGTACATCATAGTATTATATATACCAAAAATCAAACTGTCAAGGGGTTTTTGGAAAAATTTTCAGTTTTTTTAGTGTTTTAGTTCTGATACAGCATAATTCCAAAAAAATTCCAAAACAGCTACATCTGTGGAACACACGGTTGCGTTTATGGTTTTTAGAAACAAAATAAACCTGCATTATAAAACGAAGTAAAACACTAGTAAAAAAACATAAACTCGCACAAAGCTCACTCAAACAAAAAAGCTCTCCGCAGTTTATTGCAGAGAGCTTTATATTTTGCTAAAAAATTGATTTAATTATTATCTTCCCAGTTTGTCGGAGGAGTATGCTGCCATAACCTTCTTGGGTTTTTCGGGTTTTACTTTCTTGCCCTTCATTTTCTTGGCATAGGTCCAGGACTTCTGAAGTTCCTCAGAAAGCAGAGGCTCGAATTTCTCTATATGCTTCTCGTCAACAGAGTTGAGAATTACCATTGTGATGATGGAACGGGTATCCATATCGCCGTTGGTGTACTGTGTGCTGATCATCTGAGCCAGCTTGTTCATCTCGTTCTTTGCGCCGCGCTCCAGAAGCTGATTGACTCTGGGAACAACGTTTGTACGGATGAAATGTACACCGCGGAAACTCTCGTAGTTATCCTGCTCTTCACGGATCATATCCTTGAGCTCGGGAAAATATGTGACAAATCTCTTTGAAAGGAACAGCGGATCAGCATTGCCGTCCTCGCCCTTTTTCTTCTTTGACTGCTTGGCACGCTTGACAGATGCAGCGGAAGATACGATATCAAAGAAATCATTACCGATGCTCTCGGCTTCCTTGGGAGTGTCGGTCTCGGGATTGAAGAGCCACTTTGCAAGAGACTTCCAATCGTTGTCGGGGCCATCCTCGGACATTGAGCATGAGCGCAGCTCCACAAGCATCTTCTCTGTATCATACACCACAGAATATGCCATGCTCTCTCCTGTGAAGAGGGCAACCATCTCCTTGTCAGAACCTGCCACCTTCTCACGTTTGAAACCTTGCTGTGCAAGAGCTGTCTGAACCTTATCGCTGATTATGCCAAATGCTTTTTTTACATCAGTCATTATTATACCTCCAAAACAGTAACAGGCAGATACATACCTACCCATTTTAACTATTACGATGTTAATTATACATAGCCCGGGCTACTTTGTCAAAGGGTTGGCTTAATATTAATATACTTTTTACAATATGAATTCCCTTGCAACTTTCATATTATTATGTTAGAATAACAAGTTAGTAGTACACTGATTCAAAAGGCGGTGACAAAGTGGATAAAAAAGATATGGCTATCGGCGTATTTGACTCGGGTCTGGGCGGACTGTCCGCTGTGAAGGAACTTATGAATGTTCTCCCCTGTGAGGATATTGTTTACTTTGGCGATACAGGCAGAGTCCCCTACGGCAACCGCAGCCGTGATACCATCATCAAATATGCACAGCAGGATGTTAACTTCCTGCTTTCTCACAATGTCAAGGTCATAATCGCAGCCTGCGGCACAGTCAGCTCTGTTGCAACAGAGCTCTACTCCACAACCCCCGTCCCCTTTACAGGAGTTGTGAATCCCACCGCACAGGCAGCTGCACAGGCCACCCGAAACGGCAGGATAGGCGTCATCGGCACCACAGCCACCATCAACTCCCACAGCTACAAGCGCTGTCTCAAGGATATCAATCCGAATCTGGAAATCTTTGAGAAAGACTGCCCGCTGTTTGTTCCTTTGGTAGAAAACGGATTCACCGATCCTGACGATATTATTGTCAGAAGTGTGGTAGAGAGATACACCGAGCAGTTCAAAACCTGCGGTGTGGATACTGTCATTCTGGGCTGTACCCACTATCCCCTGCTGACAGACGCAATCCAGCAGGCCATGGGCGAGGAGGTTACTCTCATCAACTCAGGAGAAGCCACAGCTTTGTATACCGCAAAACTTCTGGAGGAAAACGGACTTAACACATCTTCCCTCACCCCCGGCAACAGCACATTCTACGTTAGTGATACTCCCGATGACTTTGAGACAATGGCAGGAGTATTCCTCGGAAGAGACATCCGCCACAAAGTCACTCAGATTGACATAGAACAATACTGATATAAATACATAAACGGAATGATGAATATGAAAGACAACTTCTTAATCTCCGTAACGGGCACACAGATCATCGACGGCGAAAAGGAGAGCATAAAACTCACCACAGGCGGCGAATATGTGACCGAGGAAAATACCCACTGTATAAGATACAAGGAATACGACAACGACAATCCCGACATCTGCTTTCACAACACCGTGAGGGTAGAGGGTGACACCCTGACGGTTATCCGCAGCGGTCCTGCCCAGTCCCGACTCATACTGGAGAAGGGCCGACGTCACCAGTGCCACTACAACACTATGTTCGGAGACCTGACCGTAGGGGTATTCACCGACACGGTAGTCAACTGCCTCACAGAGAAAGGCGGCACCCTGCGGGCAAGCTACACGCTGGACTTCAACGCAGGACTGGTAAGCAAAAACGAGATTTATATAAAAGTTACAGAAAAAGAGGTAAACTGAAAATGTCAAAAACATCAGCACAGGCTCAGATTCAGCTGAGAGAAGCAATAAACAAAGCTTTTGAGAAAGCTATGGAACAGGGACTTCTTCCTCAGGCACAGGTGCCCGAGTTCATCATCGAAGCTCCCGCAAACCGCGCCAACGGTGACCTGGCATCGAACGCCGCCATGGCAGGAGCCAGAGTGTTCCGCATGGCTCCCATCAAGATTGCCCAGGCGATCGTTGACAGCATTGAGCTTAAGGACACACTCTTTGACAGATGTGAGGCAGCAGGCGCAGGCTTTCTGAACTTCTTCCTGAAGGCCGAGTACTTTGCACAGGTCATCGCAGAAATCGAGGAAAAGGGCGCAGACTACGGCAACAGCGATTACGGACAGAACAAGAAATATATGGTTGAGTTCGTCTCTGCAAACCCCACAGGACCCATGCACATGGGCAACGCCCGCGGCGGTGCTCTGGGAGATTGTCTTGCTGCAGTACTGCAGAAGGCAGGCTATGATGTATACAGAGAGTTCTACGTAAATGACGCAGGTAACCAGATTGAGAAATTTGCAAACTCTCTGGAGGCAAGATACCTGCAGATATACATCCCCGATACCCAGTTCCCCGAGGACGGATATCAGGGTGGCGATATCACCGATCTTGCAAAGGAGTTCGCAGAAATCCACGGCGACAAGTTCCTGAGCGAGGAGTCCGATACCAGAAAGCAAGCCCTGGTAGACTACGCTCTGCCCAAGAACATCGCAAAGATGCAGGCTGATATGAAGAAGTACCGCATCGAGTATGACAAGTGGTTCTTCGAGAGCGAGCTTCATAATTCAGGCAAGGTAAAAGAAGTTATTGATATCCTCACAGAGAAGGGTCTCACCTATGAGAAGGAAGGCGCCCTCTGGTACAAGAACATCCAGATCCTCACAGAGAAGCTTCTTGCTCAGGGCAAGACTCAGGACGAGATCGACAAGTTGGAGCTGAAGGATGACGTACTTATCCGTGCCAACGGCAACCCCACATACTTTGCTGCTGATATTGCTTATCACAAGGACAAGTTTGACAGAGGCTTTGACACCTGCATAAACATCTGGGGTGCTGATCACCATGGTCATGTTATGAGAATGAAGGGTGCTATGGATGCCATCGGCTACAACGGCGACAAACTGGACATCGTCCTCATGCAGCTTGTAAAGCTTATGCAGGGCGGCGAGATCGTCAAGATGAGCAAGCGTACAGGCAAGGCCATCCAGCTGTCCGACCTGCTGGACGAGGTTCCTGTTGACAGCACACGCTTTATGTTCAACACAAGAGAAGCAAACACCCAGATGGACTTCGATCTTGACCTGGCTGTTACTCAGGACAACCAGAACCCCGTATACTACGTTCAGTATGCACATGCAAGAATCTGCAGTATCTTCCGCAATCTGGAGGCAGACGGTGTCACAAAGCGCAACTGTACAACACAGGAGCTGATGCTCCTCAAGGAGACAGAGGAGCTGGAGCTTATCCATCATCTGGCAGCATATACTGATGAGATCGAGTCTGCTGCTGCAGCCTATGACCCCACTCGCATCACCAGATACGTAACAACACTTGCAACCCTCTTCCACAAGTTCTACAATGCTCACAGAGTAAAGTGTGGCGAGGAGTCCCTCACTCAGGCAAGACTGGCACTGTGCAGTGCTGTACGTTCAGTCATCAAGAACGTTCTCACAATGTTCTCTGTATCCTGCCCCGAGAAGATGTAATTATTAAAATCAGATAAAACATACACAAAACAGGAGCCGTAGCACAAAACTACAGCTCCTGTTTTTTCATTGGTATAATCATCATGGGTATCTCTTCTTTTCGTCTGTCCTGTTGAGCAGGTAGTCTACGCTTGTGTCATAGAAATCCGCCAGCTTGATAAGCACAGACGTAGGCAGGTCGTTCTCGCCTGTCTCGTATTTGGAATATCCTGTCTGGGACATTCCAAGCATTTGGGCGACCTGGGTCTGATTCAGGTCGCAGTCTTCACGCAGGTCCCGAATTCGTTTGTACATAACAATCACCCAATTTGATTATATGCAACCCGATACAGGTTATTGACTTTTAACCTGTATCAGGTTAAAATGTTTATAAACCAATATGCAGGGAGAGATATTATGTCAAAATTCACTAAGAAGATCTTATCAGTCGCTCTTGCACTTCTGACTCTGCTGTGCTGTATTCCTATGACTGGAGTTTCAGCAGCAGAAACTGCAACCGAAGGATACTACACCTATCAGGTAAAAGACGGCAAAGCCATGATCACCGACGTTGACGACTATATCAGCGGCAAGGTTACCATCCCCTCCACTCTGGGTGGTTATCCCGTAACCGAAATCGGAAATAAAGCATTCTACGAATGTCAGTATATGACAGGTGTCACCATTCCTGACAGCGTAGTTACCATCTATGGTTATCCTAACGGAGCTTTTTACAACTGCACAAAGCTTTCTTCTGTCACCTTCGGCAAAGGACTGACTACTATATATGGAGATGCCTTTAGAAAATGCAGTGCCCTCAGGACCTTGGATATCCCCGACAATGTAACTTCAATCGGTGACAGCGCCTTTGCATACTGCACAAGACTCACAGATGTTACTCTGGGTGACGGAATAACATTGATTCCCGCCTGTTGCTTCGTAGAATGTACAAACCTTGAAACAGTAACCTTCGGAAGCAATATATTAACTGTTGGACAACGTGCTTTTGAGGATTGCACCTCTCTGGAGGAAGTAACTCTGAACGACTCACTCACAAAAATTGAATACCAGGCTTTTCTAAATACAACAAATCTAAGCAGTATTGCTTTCCCCGATTCTCTTGAAAAGATCGGAACTGATTCATTCAGCAATTCAGGAGTAGAAAGCATTGACTTCGGAAACGGAATCAGTTTCTTAGGCATAGCTGCATTTGAGAACTGTGACTCCCTCCTATCCGTTGACATTCCTGACAATGTAACCACAATTGAGTCCAACTGTTTCGCTTATTGTGACTCACTTGAATCACTTACAATAGGAGACGGAGTAAAAACTGTTCCTATGTATGCTTTCCTTGAAAATACTTCTCTCAAGAGTATAAAACTCGGTGCCAATGTTGAAACAATCGACGGCGGGGCATTCTCTGATTGTTCTTCGCTGACCGACATTGAGTTCCCGGACAAACTCAGGGAACTCTATGGATGTTTCCAAAACTGTACCTCACTTGAAAGCATCGTTCTCCCGGACTTTGTCACCACTATTTCCCTGTGCACATTCGAGGGTTGCACCTCCCTTAAGACAGTAGAAGTAGGCACAGGTCTGAACGATCTGATGTACGGTGCGTTCCAGAATTGTACTTCTCTGGAAACTGTAGTGCTCAAGAGTGTAACATATATCGATCACCATGCTTTCAACAAATGTACAAACCTGAAGAAGGTTTATATTGCGGATACACTGCAGACTGTTGAGCCCAACGCCTTCTTAAAATGCACAAGCCTCACCGATGTATATTATGGAGGCAGCGAGAAGGACTGGAGCTATGTATTATTTAACAATAGCGGCAACGAAAATCTGCTCAACGCTACCTTCCACTATAACTACGACTTCCTCTACGACATTGGTGATGTCAACCTGGACAATACCATCAACGTAAAGGACGCAACCGCCATCCAGAAGCATCTGGCATCCATCATAACCCTGGGTGCACAGAATCTGAGTGTTGCAGACTTCAACGCCGACAACACTGTCAACGTAAAGGATGCCACTGCTATCCAGAAATTCCTCGTTGGCATTATCTGAGTAAAAATGAGGGGAGCTCACCCCTTCCCCACATAAACAACAGGAGCTGTGATTCTTAATTCACAGCTCCTGTTGTTTTTTATCACTGAGGATATCAGCCCTTGAGTCCTGCTTCCTGGCGCTCCATATTCTCGACCACAATATCGTGAATCTCACCAAGTGTGGCACAGTATGAAAGCACATCCCAGGGCTCGTTGGTGTGATAGTGGATTTTGATCAGGTCTTCGTCACCTACTGCAATGAGGCAATCCCCTTTTATGTTCTCTCGGATATAGCTGTCAATAGCATCCTCGTTAAGGTCCTCTCCTGCAATCAGAAGCTGTGTATCAAATTTGAATTCAAGCATATTCTTTCTCCTTTTTTTATATGTTTATTACCTGTGCTTTTCCGAGTTAGTCGGGAAAGTATTTTTTGTGTCCGATTATGAGAATGATAATTCCCGCTGCGCCGAGGGTTCCCACTGCGATGTACTGCCAGTATACCGCAACCGCGGGAAAACAGCTGAGCACTCCGTAGGCCATCACCGCCAGAGCAAGCACCATAACACCTATACCCAGTATCCGTGCATAGGGGACAATATCCCGCTCTGCCACCTTGGAGGAATCGTCTCCGTGAACCATATCTATCTTCTTTCCTGCCCAGATCACAATTCCCACTACAAAAAGGAAAACTCCCATAGCAAAAGCAATCCAGCTTATCATTTCTACCTTCATCTTGTCACCTCCCAAATAGCATCAGCAAGCAACGCAAAATCCCTAAGCTCCATCTGCTCAGGACGGGACAGCGGATTCACTCCTGCTGTCTGGGCTGCCTTTGTGACAGTGGCCTTATCGATTCCCAGAATAGAGGACAGAGAATTTGTCACTGTTTTCCTGCGCTGAGAGAAAGCCCCTCTGACTACTCTGAAATACAGTTTCTCGTCCTTCACCTCAAACAAGGGCTCCTTATGAATATCAAGTCGGATGACCGCTGAATCCACCTTGGGCGCAGGCATAAATGATCCTGCAGAAACCTTGAATAGCAGCTTCGGCTCGCTGTAGTATCTGACCGCTGCCGTCACAGCTCCTGCGGCCCTTGTTCCCATCTGTGCACAGAGGCGGTCTGCCGCCTCCTTCTGGACCATTACGGTCAGCGCTTTGATAGGGAGTCTCTCCTCAAGAAGCTTCATAATAACAGGAGATGTGATATAGTATGGAAGGTTGGCACACACCACCACATCCATACCCTCAAACTCCTCTGCGATAAGAGCATGCAGGTCAAGCTCCATTATATCTCCGCTGATTATCTTTACGTTATCGTGGTCGGAGAGTGTCTTTGCAAGTATCTCAGGAAGACGTTTGTCAAGCTCAACCGCCACTACCTTTTTTGCTACCTTGCACAGCTCGTTGGTAAGCACTCCAATACCGGGGCCTACCTCCAGCACTCCACACTCACTGTCAGCTCCGCACATCTGTGCCATACGGGGACACACAGAGGGATTGACAAGGAAGTTCTGGCCCAAAGCCTTAGAGAAGCTGAAGCCGGACTCTTCCATTATTCTTTTTATCTCACCTATATCAGACAATCTGTCCATATCTGTTCCTCAAATCAAAATATTCTCAGACCCTTAGGGTATTTGTTCTTCAGTCTTCCGCCGCTGACTTTTCCAAATCCCAGAGTCATACCCTCAACTAAAACTGCGTTGTATCCCTTCTCACATTCAGGAGCAGGGATTTCCTCTCCTCGGAGGAAACTTCCCACCCTCTCATCCTCAAGGGATAGCTCAAGCACTCGTCTGAGATTGCTTTTTTCTGCAGACATATACAGAGCATGTGCGGGTTCAAAGTAGTTCTTCTTTATCTCTCCCACAAGCACTCCTGCACGGATTACTCCCAGTCCCTTAAACTCAGGGCAACCCTCGGGCAGAGCATATACCTTGTCCGAATGGACCATAAGCCTTGAGTAGGGTGATACATCAAAAAAAGTCTCCAAAAGGAAATCCGTTACAACATCAGGGATTTTATCCTTAGGAGTATGTGGTACGCAAGAAGGTTTATATGTGTCTGTGTATTCAGACGCACGCTTTCTCAGCTTTGCCGCAAAGTGACCTTCGCCACCATCCATGGGAAAAATCCTGCAGGCAAGTCCGTCGAGAGTCCTCCTGCCGAATTTCTCCTCACAATCCACAAGTTCAAAGTCAGGGTTATTGCGCAAAAATTCCAGGATAACACCCTCGTTCTCTGCATATGAGAAAGTACAGGTTGAATAAACCAGAACACCTGAGGGTCTCAGAGCTTTCTTTGCGCTTTCCAGTATCTTCAGCTGGCGGACAGCACAGGAATCGGAATGCTCGGGGCTCCATTCATCCTTTGCCTCGGGATCTCTGCGGAACATTCCCTCCCCTGAACAAGGAGCATCCACAAGCACCTTGTCGAAGAATCCGCTCAGTCCCGCACACAGACTCTCCGGGTCTGATGATGACACTACAGCATTTGACACACCGCAACGTTCAATGTTGGACATGAGTATTGTGGCTCTGTTGCGGACAATTTCGTTGCTCCACAGAAGTCCCTCACCGCATAATGCCGATGCAATCTGTGTGCTTTTGCCGCCGGGGGCCGCGCACAGATCAAGCACCCTGTCTCCCGGTTTTGGCGACAGAACGCTCACCGCTGACATTGCAGAAGGCTCCTGAAAATAAAAAGCTCCTGCATGATGAAGAGAGTTGTTGCCGTTTATGTGGGACTCTGAGTCCAGATAAAAGCCCTCACTGCAAAAAGGCGTCCTGTTGTCAGCTATAGAGAGAATCCTCTTTAGCTTGTCCAAAGAACATTTGAGGGTGTTGACCCTGATACCCTTGCAGGCAGGCTTGTCATATTCTTTTCTGAAAATTTCCAATTCATCAGCAGAGAGAATCTCTGCCATACGCATAAAAAACTCTTCCATTGTATAAACCACCACTGAGTGCAGATAATATCATCAAAAGGGAGGTGTCCATCAATGAACAACCAGAACAATAATAATCAGAACAAAAACCAGAACAACAATCAGAATAACAATAATCAGAACAATAACAACCAGAACAGAAACCAGAATAACAATAACAATCAGAACAAAAATCAGAATAAAAACCAGAACAGATAATCTGAAGGTTAAGTATTATCAGCTATCCTCCGAGTCACCTCGGAGGATAGTCACGGTATCTGTACATAGGGGTTATCAGTAACCCAACTGCTCTCCTACGATAATAACCTTGATTCTGTCTTTCTTGCGCTGCTGAGCTGTGACAACATAGTTGCAGCAGATTCGACCTGAACCTGCACAACCGTCGCACATGGCAGAACCATCCTGTCGCAGGGAGGCACACTCGCCTGCGCTCTGACAGTAGGAACCTGTCAGAAGTCGCTGGGTATTGAGGGGGGCTGCCACCTTCTTAACTCTGAGGACAGCCTCGTCCAGAGTATCCACAATCTTGTTGTATCCACAGACAACAATAACGCTTTTGGGTCCGTACAGCAAAGCTGCAACGCGGTTTGAGTTGCCGTCCACATTGTAGAGCACTCCGTCTCGGGTGAGGGCATTTGTGCTCATAAGATACGCATCTGCTCTGAAAGAATTGAGGAAAACTTCCTCTATCTCTTCTGCAGTTGATGCCTTGTTGCGGTCAATAAAGTTATACTCGCCGCTGTCAAGAAGCTGTGATATCCCTGTCTGCTTCAGAGTCTGGGAACCTCCGCAAGCCACTGCATCGCCCTTTGAGAGCAGGCTCTCAACCAGCTCCTTTGCCTGTGCGGATGTCTCACAGAAATACGGTTTCATATTATTTTTCTCAAGATTCGCCATGGTTTCCTCAACCAAAGCCATATCAAAATCCTTAAGGCACATATATTACACTTCCCTATTATTTATAGTTACATACATATTTTATCATCAAACAAAAGATAAATCAAGGTGACACAAAAGGCACCCCAAAATAATCTGCTACACTCCGAGAAAGAGACTTGGCAATCCCTTCTATATTGTCCCTTATCCACTGTGCATCGGTGGGATTGTCATGGAATGCAGTCTCCACAAGCACCGCAGGCACACGGGTGCGGCGAAGCTCTGCAAGGTTAGCCCCCGGCAGCACCGCTATCTTTGAGGGATCATAGTACAGGCCTTTGTAATTATCCGCAATAATGTTTGCAAATCGTCTTCCACCTGTGCTGGTAGGATAATAGAAAACCTGCACACCCGTACTGCTCCCTGTTCTGTCAGCAGAGGACGCGTTTGAGTGTATCGCCAGATGCAGGTCACTTCCACTTGTGTTTGCGTTGTTAATTGTTTTTGTCAGGCTATCCTCAGGGTTGTTGCGTACAAAATCAATTCCGCTGGCCCGCAGGTACGGCTCCATAGCATCCGCCACCAGATTCATATAGTACTCCTCGTTACCGCCTCCCACATACGGGTTAAACTCCTGAAGTGACGGGCTCAGATATAGTGTTGGCATATAGCATCTCCTTAAAAAATATTAATACATTATACTTTCAAAAAAAATTTATTATGCCCTGTTTACTTTTTACTCACAGTATGATATCATATAATTAAATCAATAATGATTACTATTTTGGAGGTGGGTTATGAGCGGACAAAACTTCAGCAAAAAAAGACAGATGATACTGGATACAATCAAATCCTCCCACACCCACCCCAGTGCCAAGTGGGTATACGATACGCTGAAAGAACAGGTCCCGGACCTGAGTCTTGGAACGGTGTATCGGAACATCAATCTTTTTAAGGAACAAGGATTGGTTGTTGCGGTGGCCAATGTGGATGGCGAAGAGCGAATTGACGGTGACACCTCTGCTCATGCACACTTTGTCTGCAAGGAATGCGGCAAGGTCTTCGATATCCCGGAGGATATTATCACAATCCGTTCTGAAAGCTGTCCCATGGAAGGGTTCAGTACCGAGTCGGCGGTGCTGACATATTTTGGAAAATGCAATTTCTGTACACATAATGCAAATATAAAGGAGGCTTGACTATGTCCTGGGTTTGTCAGATATGCGGATACTCTCACGAGGGTGACACCCCTCCCGAGGAGTGCCCCATCTGCGGAGTTGATGCAGAACAGTTCACAAAAGAGGAAGAATAATCCCCATCATCAATTATTCCCCGAGGGTACTGTTTCGTTGTACTTTCGGGGAATTTTTGTGAAAACATATTTTTTGCAGATTGAATTCTGTCTGCAGGAGTGATAAAGTATAAGTATCATATGGGCCCGTAGCTCAGTCGGGAGAGCGTGCGGTTCGCATTCGCAAGGTCAGGAGTTCGATCCTCCTCGGGTCCACCAACACAAACAAAGACGAACTTTCCAGAGATATTTATTTCTCTGGATTGTGCCGTCTGGATTTTCAACAAATTAGAAATATAAACAAAAATAGACTCCAAAAACGCAAGTTCAAGGAGTCTTTTTTAATTATCTAAGAAGATCCTCCACGGCCTCTGAGGATACTTTTCCTGACTTAATCGAATCAATTAGCTTCTGAGCAACCCTGGCCGCAGCGGTAAAATTATTATTCTTCCACGCGTTCCAGGCCGAAAATACAAGTGTTACTAAAATTGAAATAATCTGATAAGCAAGATCTTCAGAGACAGGTATCGGGTTAAGGTGATTTTATTTACCGCATAACCTTTGTGTTGAAGTTCATCAACTATATCCTGTTGCTTCAACCCCTTATCAAGGAGCCTTTTCTTCACCTCAATTCCCCAAGGTGTAAAAGATCTTTTGATACTTTCTTCGCTGAAAAGAAACATTATAACCACCTCTTTTCTTGACAAGTTGTATAACTTGTTGTATAAATAAAGGTGGGAAATTATCACCTGATTTTGCCCCGTTTCACCTTTATACAATTCGCAAGTTTCTGTTTTGTAAATTTGTTTTACAACTTGTTACAAGTGTATTTTATTTCTATTTTTCAGAAATGTCAAATGTTATTTGTTCTGATTTTTTATACAATTTTTTGGAGATGATTTTGTGTTTTATGAACAATTCAATCATATTTGTATTTCGCAAGGAACTACACCAAGCGCAATAGTCAAAAAACTTGGATTAAGCACATCAAAAATAACAGCATGGAAACGAGGTTCTATTCCTAAACCCACTATTTTAGAAAAACTTTCAAATGAATTATCTGTTCCTGTTAGTGCTTTCTTTTCCGACAAAAAAGAAAAGCCCACCCCAGAGGGTGAGCTCGGCGAGGATCTTCTTGTGTTACATCGTAACGGCAAGCGCATTGAGTATCATCTGACAGAGGAACAGCTTGCAGCAGTGCAACCTCTTCTTGACCAACTCAACGCTAAAAAAGACCCTGATTTTTAAATTTTATATTTGAGGAAATAACTATGACGTTTCTTTTTGTTATTATATTTATTCTTTCATCACATTTGATTCATACAGTTGCTGTAAATCAACGTTGCGGATACAACCCTTATCCATTTGGAATAACAACTATATGTATTTTACATCACCCACTGCTACTTATAATAAGTATCTATTATCTTGGCTGGATATGTGGAATTGTGTTATTCCTATGCCATTTATTTGGACTTCTTCACGCTACGATTTCTTGGGTACTAAATATCCCTACACTTATTATCAAGAATGATAACAAATACTTACAAACTATGGAATTGAATGTTGCTTTACTGACCCCTTCGTTAATTATCGTACTAATTTTTACTGTTGTTTCTTTCTTTGTAGCAGAGTTCAAGTCTTTGCTAACATTTTTTCAAAAGCACACTTTTTTTCTTATTGGAGCAATTGTTGTTGTCACAATTTTGAGCATCGTACGAATAATAGTTGCTAAAAAGTTTAGTGATGACATGTGAAGTAAAATTTGCATTAATAGTTCTTTTACAACCTTTTCATTTTACTAATAAAAAGCCGAAACTGCTCATATACCTTCCGCTCTTTAGTTGAAAGTAGGAAGCAGGATCTTCCTCTTGTCTTTAGGAACTCCTCCTCCCTATTGTATTGGAGCTCCATTCGTTTCATACAATAATCTCGGCCGCGCTTAAACTACAAAGTGAGGAGATGACCAGACCTAACCTAAAAGCTCTTCAAGCTGAAATTAAAAATGCCAAAAAACGAATCAATAACCTTATTAAGGCAATTGAAGATGGAATTTACACAGCAAGCACAAAAGCTCGACATTCAGAACTTGAGTCTCAGAAAAAAAGTCTCGAGGAATCATTGGCTTTGGAACAAATCTCTACCCCTATCATTTCAAAAGAAGCTCTGTCCCTTTGGTTCCGTCGTTTTCTTAACCAAGATCATAATGATCCTGGTTTTCGTGCAAGGCTAATTGAGATGTTTGTCCACAAAGTATATTTGTACGATGATAAAAATCATAATTACTACTGATCTTGGAAATGGAACTACTCAAGATAATACTATAAATCTAAGCACGCTTAATATTTTGACTACTTCATCAGCTAAAGCCAAAAGTTCGACCTTTGTTTCTGTAAGCCCACCAAAGAATAACCGCAACTTTGATATAAGTTGCGGTTATTTTCTTTTTATGCTATAATCAAGAAAAAGGCGGTGATTGCGTGAGTAAAATACTTGGTTCCTGGAGCGGAATGAGAAAATACTTGGAACAGGATATGCTTGCAGAGCCTTTACGAGGAAGAATTAGATACGGCTGCACTTCTTATGTCGGAATGGACGGGTGCCAGATCTTCGAGATTTGTATCGATGGCAAACAAGTGAAACGCTTTTCGTGGGAAACTGTTAACTCCTATTTTATTGATAATGGATATACGAGTAATAAGAATCCAAGTGGCATAGCCGAGTATTGGGCAGAGTTTTGGCCATTACTTGATAAACACCCTATAACAGATCGAACAGAATATACTGACGAAGAATTTTGTAATGCCCTCGAGAATTATCGCAACCAGGATATCCAAGAAAGTCTACGCTCAAATAATCCGCTAATCAGAATGTTTGCGATTTTTGACAGAAGGGTCGGCAAGCGAACGCTTACCAAATTGGAATCTGAACTCGATAAACAGCCAGAGTGGTTACAACAAATGTACTTGCTTCGATTTAAAGCAGAGTTGAACTAATAAAATTTGCATCCCCCTGAACTCGAATTGCACCCCCTAACCTCAAAAGGGGGGTGCATTTGTATTAAAATTAGGGTTAGTCTTCAAATATAAGCTCTGACACATTTGTGTCGGGGCTTTTGTTTTTTGAACAGGAGATCAGACTTGGGAGAATCTGTGCGATAAGAAAAGTTGCCCGTGGCAAGTTTTCCGCACAGAGCGGCGAAGGTGCTACGCACCAAGCCATATGTATGCGGACGGCTTGCCGCCGCAGATGATTTCGCCTCCTTGCCTCCACCAACACATCTCATATTATGTCGATTTATCTGTGGACAAACGGGGAATTCTGGTATATAATTAGCATAAAATGATATACATTATCTGAGGAGGTTAACTTTATGAGATATGAACTCAAAGGCGGAGATTTTCCTGTTGTAATCTGTCAGCTGGCAAATGGTGAGCAGATGATCACAGAGAAAGGCTCCATGGTATGGATGACACCCAATATGCATATGGAGACCAAGGGCGGCGGCATCGGCAAGATGTTCTCCAAGGCATTCTCAGGCGAGAGCATGTTCCAGAACATCTACACTGCTCAGGGAGATGGCATGATTGCTTTCGGCTCCAGCTTCCCCGGCAAAATTGTTCCTGTTGAGATTGCTCCCGGCAGAGAGCTTATCGCACAGAAGAGCTCTTTCCTTGCATCCGAGACAGGCGTCCAGCTTTCTATCCATTTCAACCAGAAGCTGGGTGCAGGCTTCTTTGGCGGTGAGGGCTTCATCATGCAGAAGCTGTCCGGTAACGGTATTGCTTTCATCGAGATCGATGGCGACTTGGTAGTATATGACCTGGCTCCCGGTCAGCAGATGATCGTAGACACAGGCAACGTTGCTGCTTTTGACTCTACTGTCACCATGAACATTCAGAAAGTTTCAGGAGTCAAGAACGCTCTCTTTGGCGGCGAGGGATTCTTCAACACTGTTCTGACAGGCCCCGGCAGAATCTGGCTCCAGACCATGCCCATCAGCAACGTAGCAGGCGCAATCCGCCCCTACATCCCCTCCGGCAACTAACCTAAATACAAAAAAAAGAACCCTTGCTCTCTCCTTTCGGAAAGAGCAAGGGATTTTATTTATTCAGATATATCAGATAAGTCCTGCCAGAGATTTCTGGATAGCAGTTGCGTCCTTAACATTAAGGTTGCCGTCTGAGTTGTAGTCAGCAAGAGTCTGAGCATCTATTGAGAGGTTCACAAGAGATGCCAGCTGTTTCTGTATGGTGGTGGCATCCTTAACGTTGAGGTCACCATCCATATTTACATCGCCTGCGCTATAGCCCTCTTCTCTGTACAGGGCAAAGTTTATGCCCTTCTCCTTTGCAAAGGATTCTGCACGGGAGCCCTCATATCCGTAAATGGTAACGCCTTTGGGAACCTGATTGAAGTTACCGGGGCTGATATACTCAACGTTCTGAGGAATCACAACGCTTGTGAGGTTCCTGCATTCATATATTGATAATGCACCGATATACTTAACATCTTCAGATACCACTATACGCTTTACTTTGGAATTCCAGAACATAGCGTCACCAATAAGAGTAATGCCATCGGGCACTATATACTCTTCGGCATCATTTTTTCTCTGATTTACCAGAACAGTTCCAACGATAAGGTTGTCATCAGTCCAGTTTTCTTCATTCTCAATGAAAGGTGTAAATGCTATGGCAGCTCTGCCGAGGCTCTGTAATGTAGTAGGCAGAGAGAATGTCTCAAGAGCTGTACAGTTATAGAAAGCAAACTCACCAACCTCCAGAGCACCCTCAGGGATGACAGCACTCGTTATCTGTGTGCAATCCATAAAGGCGTAGTCTCCTATAGTCTGAATCTTCTCAGGTATAGTCACATCCTCCAGAGCGTTACAACGACTGAATGCATTTCCGCCAATGTATGTAACTCCTGAGGGAATGTCTGCTTTCTTCAGCACTTCACAGCCTGAGAAGGCTTCGTCTCCTATGTATGTGAGATTGTCAGGAAAAACTACTGTCTCAAGCTTGTTGCATGCCCAAAATGCCTCTTCCTCAATCCGAGTTACTTTATCAGGAATGGTAATCTCAACTAATTCAGTACAAGCCCAAAAAGCTCTGGGTCCAATAGTCTCCAAGCTGTCAGGCAGATTGATAGATACGAGCTTTGAACATTTTTCAAAAGCTCCATAGTCAATGCTCAGAAGGCCCTCGGGGAGATTGACTTTCTCAACATCAGCGTAGAAGAACACATATTCACCAATATGAGTAATGCCATCCTTAACTGTACACTCGCCACTTATGTAAATGTCAGTATTGATAAGAAAATGCTCCAGATAAAGGAGACCATCTTCCCAGTTAGCCTCATCATCATAATATCCGGTTTCTGCAAAAGCATATGTACCAACCTTCTCTACACTCTTGGGCAGAGTAATATCTGTCAGTTTGTCACAACCATAAAAAGCGTATCCGTCAACGACTTTTACCCCCTCGGGAATGACAACACTTTCAATATCAAAATTACTGTTAAAAGCATCCTCGCCGATAACCGTAACAGGACAACCCTCGATTACAGCAGGAATATCGACCTCGGTTGCCTCTCCCTCGTAGGCTGTTATGGTAACCTCTCCGTCCGTAATCTTATAGGAGAAGCCGTCATCTGTTGTGCCCTCCACAGTCTCTGCAGCCACAGATACAACCGGCACTGAAAAGATAATCAGAATAACCGTAAGTATCGCTGATATACTTTTTAACAAATTACGTTTCATAAAATTCATCCTCCTTTTAGTTTAATATAACACATTTATTCTTAATATTCAACGATAGATTTTGTATTAATCAACAGTTTACAATTTAAAATCTTTCCTCTTGCTACAATCTCATAAAATAACAAAACCTTGCCTCAAAACTCTGAAGCAAGGTTTTTCTGTGTAATAAATTTATACTATTCTGATATTCAGGGTATCTGTGCCTGAGGTAGGGACGGTCTTGTTGGAGGAAATAACAATAACAAGATCACCCTTTCTGACAACTCCTGTTTCCTGAGCTTTTTTGATTGCCTGCTTGGTAATCTCATCACTTTCCTGAAGCTCTTCTCCAAGAACCGCCGTTACACCCCAGTTAAGACACAGCTTATTGCAAACTTCTTTGGAGGTAACAACTGCAATTACAGCACAGTCGGGACGATACTTAGCCATTGCACGGGCAACAGAGCCGGTCTTGCTCTCTACGATGATAGCCTTGGCACCAATGCTGTCAGCGATAGTCTTTGCGCTATAACAAATATTCTCTCTGAAGCTGCTCTCATCTGCACAATGATTGAGTGCATCACGAAGAACATGGAACTCCACGTGTTTCTCAGCTTCCTTGCAGATATCAGACAGAGTCTGCACACTCTCCACAGGGAACTTTCCTGCAGCAGACTCGCCGGAAAGCATAACAGCGGATGTACCGTCATAGACAGCATTTGCCACGTCGTTGATCTCTGCACGGGTAGGTCTGGGAGAGGAGGTCATACTCTCAAGCATCTGGGTTGCAGTAACAACAAACTTGCCTGCCAGAACTGCCTTTCTGATAAGGGACTTCTGAATCTCTGGCAAACGGATAAAGGGAATCTCAACTCCCATATCTCCACGAGCTACCATAATTCCGTCGCTGACACGAATGATGTGATCAATATCAGCCACACCACTCTGATTCTCGATTTTTGAGATAATCTCTACGTTATCGTAACCCAGGCTGTCGATGTAGTCACGCAGAGTTGCAACGTCCTCTGCACTGCGAACGAAGGAGGCTGCAACGTATGTTGCCCCCTGTGAAAGACCAAATTCAATATCCTGCCTGTCCTTTGCAGAAACATAAGGCATATTGATATGATAATCAGGAATATTTATACTCTTGCGGTTGGAAAGCTTTCCGCCTTGTACAACTGTGCAGACAATTCTGTCAGAGTGAGTAGACTTGACCTGCATAATAATCTTTCCATCATCCAAAAGAATCTGATGACCTATGATTGAGCTGTCAGCCTTGAACAGCTGTACCAAACGAGGGTAGGAAATGCTGATACCCTTCTCAGTACCCATGCACTCCTCTTTGTAAAGCTCAAAATCGTCTCCGTCATGAAGCTCTACAAAACCATTCTCAAAAAGTCCCACTCTTACCTCAGGACCCTTGGTGTCCAACATAATGGCAACTTCCTTGCCACATTCCTGTGCAGCCTCACGCACCATAGCAATATGCTCGCTGATATCATCGTAGGTACCATGTGACAGGTTGATTCTGGCAACGTTCATGCCCGCTTTGAGCATTTTTTTGAGGATTGTTTTGTTCCTGCAGGCAGGGCCCAGGGTGCAGATTATCTTAGTCTTTCTCATAACAACTCTCCGAAAATCATAGTAATATATCAATACTTGAAAATTGCAGTTTACAGCCGCATACACCTATATACAGTTTTGGCTGTTCTTACCTTATTTATGATAACACATCACGGGGATTTTTACAACAAAAAGAAATATACATCCCAATATTGCAGGAAGAGCTTCCTCATATTGCACAATTCGCCGTCAATATATACAAAACTAAGCCGATTTTGAAGGTTTTATAAAAAAAATTGCAAAAACCTTTGGTTTTTCCCTTGAAATCCCGATATTATTGCTGTATAATTTTACTCATGTTGTTATACAGCGAAATTTTTGTAAAGGAGCCGTGAGAATATGGCACTGAAAAATGAGTATCTCCTCGACCTTATCGAGAGAGTCAAGAAGAGAAATCCCGGCGAGCCCGAGTTTATCCAGACAGTAACAGAGGTTCTGACCTCTCTTGAGCCTGTTGTAGAGCAGAGACCTGACCTTGTAGAGGCAGGTGTACTTGAGAGAATCGTTGAGCCTGAGAGACAGATTTTCTTCCGTGTTCCTTGGGTTGATGACAACGGCAAGGTTCAGGTTAACCGTGGATTCAGAGTACAGTTCAACTCTGCTATCGGTCCCTACAAGGGCGGAATCAGACTCCATCCCTCCGTTAACGCATCTATTATCAAGTTCCTCGGTTTTGAGCAGACATTCAAGAACTCCCTGACAACCCTGCCCATGGGCGGCGGCAAGGGCGGCTCTGACTTTGATCCCAGAGGCAAGAGCGACGGCGAGGTTATGCGTTTCTGCCAGAGCTTTATGACAGAGCTCCAGAGACACATCGGTCCCGACCTGGACGTACCTGCAGGTGACATCGGTACAGGTGCACGTGAGATTGGCTATATGTTCGGCCAGTACAAGAGACTCAGAAACGAGTTCACAGGCGTTCTGACAGGTAAGGGCCTCCAGTACGGCGGTTCCCTCATCCGTCCCGAAGCAACAGGCTTCGGCGCAGTTTACTATACAGTTGAGATGCTCGCAACTCTCGGCGAGTCCATCAAGGGCAAGACAGTTGCAGTATCCGGTTTTGGTAACGTTGCTTGGGGTGTTGTGCAGAAGGTTACAGAGCTGGGCGGCAAGGTTGTTACCCTCTCCGGTCCTGACGGCTATATCTACGACGAGGACGGCATCAACACAGAGGAGAAGATCAACTTCATGCTGGAGATGCGTGACTCCTGTCGTGACAAGGTTCAGGATTATGCTGACAAGTTCGGCGTTCCCTTCTATGCAGGCGAGAAGCCCTGGGGTGTCAAGGCTGACATCATCATGCCCTGCGCTACTCAGAACGAGGTTGGCATGGCAGAGGCTGAGAAGATCGTTGCAAACGGCGTTAAGTACTACGTTGAGGTTTCCAACATGCCCACAACCAACGAGGCTGTTGACTACCTGAAGGAGCAGGGCGTTGTTGTTGCTCCCTCCAAGGCAGTTAACGCAGGTGGTGTTGCTGTTTCCGGTCTGGAGATGAGCCAGAACTCTATGCGCTACAGCTGGTCTGCTGAGGAAGTTGACGAGAAGCTCAAGAGCATCATGAAAGCTATCTACAAGAACTCCTACGATGCAGCTAAAGAGTACGGCATGGAGGGCGACCTGGTTGCAGGTGCTAACATCGCAGGCTTCCTGAAGGTTGCTGAGGCTATGAAGGCTCAGGGTTGCGTATAATTTACAAATTAACCCATATATAAAAAGACACACGGCAAGTCAAATGACTTGCCGTGTTTTTGTTTTGTAAATAAAGGTTATTCTCTGAAATTCTCAAGCAACCATTTTGCCACGGCATCTTCATCACAGCTGCCAATAACACCCGTAGCGATTGCCTTGAGTTCAGGTACTGCGTTGCTAACGGCGTAGCACTCATCAGATGCTATGAATAGCTCCATATCGTTGACTCCGTCACCAAAGGCAACCAGCCTGTCCGCACCTGTTAGTTCCTTGAGCTTCAATGCTGCATTTGCCTTGGTAGCCGCCGAGGGCATTACCTCCAGAAACCAGTTGTCCGTATAATTATCAGCCTGAAAAAGGCAGTTACACTTGTCTTTCAGAAATTCATAAACAGGCAGAAGCTTTTCTTTCGGTTCCATAAAGGTAAAGTAAAATATATCTCCCACCAGCGCCGACTCAAATCTTCCTGACACCTCCAGCTTGCGACTGTCTCCCTCTCTGGTCTTTGCAAACTCTCTGACGTTTTTGCTGACCACCTGTGGGTCGTACATAAACCGCTCCACAGAATCCAGAAAGGAATACACAATAGGCACAACAGAAAACTTTTTCGTTGCCGCTTTCACCACATCGATCTCATCCTCTGTCATGAAATTTGAGACAACTCTTTTGTGGGTGCAGTTCTCCACAATAAAGGTTCCCGTATATACAATGACGGGTACATCTCCTCTGAGTCCTTCTGTGACCTTCGAGGCAGTGTTGACAGAGCGTGCCGTCGCATAGGAAAACAGCATTCCTTTCTCAGCCAGCGCGTTCAGGGTATCCCTGGTGAAATCTGTCAGATGTGCTTTGCTGTTAAGAAGGGTTGAATCCAGATCGGAAATATACAAAGTCTTCATCTTTCTACTCCTTCACATTCTTCTACTCTGACAGCATAACTCTCAGTTTTTCTCTCACATGGGAAGCCTCTGCCTTGCCGTTGCTCTCTCTCATAACATATCCGAGAAGTGCCATGAGGGCTTTCTCTTTGCCTTTTTTGTAGTCAATCACTGCCTTGGGGTTGGTTTCCAATGCTCTCCTGCACATAGAATCAAGCTCCTCTTCACTGATACACTTCAGAGCATCTTTGTCAAGAAACTGTGACACCGAGGCTCCTGTATCCATCATCTTCTCCAGAGTGATCTTCGCAAGGTTATGGTTGATTGTACCTTCCTCAAGGAGCTTCATCAGCGAGGTAAACTCCTCTTCCGATACTTTTATCTCAAAAGCTTCCTTCTCTTTCTCGGTTCTGAACCTGCCGAAAATCTGTCCGATGATGAACTTCGCCGCAATAGCAGGAGTCCGCACAGACCCTGAGACATTCTCGAAGAAATCTGACACCCTGCGATATCCTGTCAGTTGCGCCGCCTCCTCGGGAGAGAGACCATACTCACGCACGTATCGCTGTGCGCGAACAAAGGGAAGCTGGGGAAGCTCCGCTCTTATACGCTCGATCTCTTCTTTTGATATGTACACAGGAAGCAGGTCAGGGTCTCTGAAGAATCTGTAATCCTTGTCGGCCTCTTTGCTCCTCATGGGAGTAGTCTGACCTGTAGCCTCGTCAAAGCGCAAAGTCTCCTGCAGGATCTTTCCGCCTCGTTCAAGGATTCTGCACTGACGTTCAAATTCATAATCCATAGCCCGTACGATTCCTGAGATAGAGTTCATATTCTTGATCTCTGTTCTGGTGCCCAGAGCTGTCTCACCCACAGGTCGCACAGAGATGTTCACGTCGCATCTCATGGACCCTTCCTGCATCCTGCAGTCGGATATACCGATAAATCGCATAAGTTGCCTGAGCTTGTCAACATACTCACGTACCTGTTCCGTACTGTTCAGATGAGGATGAGAAACAATTTCTATAAGTGGCACTCCGGCCCTGTTGTAATCTATAAGGATATCCTCCTGCCTGTGTATGAGCTTTCCGGCATCCTCCTCAATATGAATGCGCTCAATACCGATCCGTTTACCGTCAGAAAGCTCCAGATATCCGTCCTGACACAAGGGTATGTCGAACTGAGATATCTGATAAGCTTTGGGCAAATCAGGGTAGGAGTAATTTTTTCTGTCCATAAAGGACAGCTCATTTATACTGCAGTTGACCGCAAGTCCTGCCATCACACCATACTCTACAACCCTCCTGTTGAGAACAGGAAGTGCTCCCGGCTGACCTGTGCACACAGGACAGCAGTGAGTATTGGGCTCACCTGCAAATCGGGTGGTACAACCGCAGAATATCTTGCTCTCTGTTGAGAGCTCAATATGAGTTTCAAGTCCTGCAACAAGTTCATATCTCATAAAGTAACCCCCCAATCAGTGGAGGAAGCGTAGTCTCCGCTTTGCTGGAATTTATATGCCAGATTCAGGAGAGTAGCCTCACAAAATCTGTTTCCGATAATCTGAAGTCCCACAGGCAATCCGTGGGAGTCTGCTCCGCAGGGCAAAGACACTGCAGGCAGGGATGCAATATTCACAGGAACGGTACATATATCCGACTGGTATGACTCCACAGGATTTGTCAGTGCCTGTCCAAGGAAGGGCGCCGTATGAGGTACGGTGGGGGTAAGTATTGCATCATACTCCTCAAACACCCTGTCAAATGCCTTCGCAAGTTCATGGCGCATTGCCTGAGCTTTCTTATAGTACGCATTCACATATCCCTCGCTAAGCACATAGGTACCCATGAGAATACGTCTTTTGACCTCGTCTCCGAATCCCTCTGAGCGAGATTTGCTGACCATCTCCTGAACACTCTCATACAGGTCGGTCTTGTGTCCGTAGCGGACTCCATCGTACCTGCCGAGGTTAGATGAGGCCTCTGCACAGGCAAGAATATAGTAAGCAGGCAGGGCAAGCCTCAGCTGAGGAATACTCATATACTCAATTTCTGCTCCCATATCCTCATAGGTTCTGACTGCTTTTTCAAAGCAAGTTTTAACATCTGCACTCAGCCCCTCAAGATACTCCTGAGGGATACAAAGCTTCCTGCCCTTTATGCTGTTGTTAAGTGAGCTGCAGGTATCAGCCTTGAAGCTGACACTGCTTGTGCTGTCCAGAGGATCATGAAAAGCAATACTGTCAAACAGCAACGCACAATCCTCCACAGAGGTTGTCAGGGTACCTATCTGGTCAAGACTTGAGGCATAGGCGATGAGTCCCAGCCTTGAAACAGCTCCGTAGGTAGGCTTGAGTCCTACAAGCCCGCAGAAGGACGCAGGCTGACGAACAGAACCTCCTGTATCAGACCCCAGGGCATAGACTGCCAGATTTGCACTTACTGCACAGGCACCTCCACCTGACGAACCCCCTGCAACCCTTGATGTATCATGAGGATTCTTTGCTGCTCCGAAACAGGAGGTCTCGCAGGTATTGCCCATAGCAAATTCGTCCATGTTGGTCTTTCCCACAAGCACCGCTCCCAAGGCTTTGAGGCGCTGCCATACGGTAGCATCGTATACAGGTTTGTGTCCTTTGAGCATCTGTGAACAGCAGGTAGTCTCAATTCCTTTTGTACATATATTATCCTTGAGAGTCATGGGCACTCCACAAAGAGGATGGATGTCCTCTCCTGAGTGTATGCGTTTGTCAACCTCATCCGCCATCATCAACGCCTGCTCAGCGGTGATGTTGACATAGGTTCCCAACATATGATTATCACGGATAACAGCCTCCAGATACTTCTGGGTCAGCTCTCTGCAGGAAATCTCTTTCTTTGTTATCAGGTTGTGTATCTCGTAAATTCTTCCCACAGCTACACCTTCTTTCTCAGCAGAAAACATCCGCTCTCCTGACAAGGAGCATTAAGCAGGATATCCTCTCGGGGACAGGAGGGATTCACTATATCCTCACGCAGAGGGGTTAAACCTCTGCTGTCGGTTTCGGTTTCTGTACTGAGGGGCGCTTCGCACAACCGGGATGCAAAATCCACCATTCTCTGCATATCGCGACACACAGTCTCCAGGTTTTCTTGAGGTACATATAATTTTGAGAGCAAAGCTATATTCTCCAGTTCCTGTTTTGATATCATAAATCCTCCGAAATATTCCTCTGTTATTATCTGTCTTCCCGCTAAAGATTATGTTGACATATATAACTGTCAATTAGTTTTTTCATTGGTGTTTGCACTATGAAACACAGGGCCACACTACCTGATATTATACCATAGGGACTGAGGCTTTTCAACGAATACAGGATACAAAAAACCGCATCTCCTACGGAAATGCGGTTTACTCTTATTTATCGGGATTTGCTGGAGTTACATATAGAGTATGCTGATCTGTATATATCACTCTTCCCGGAGGGGAACCCTGAGGCTTTGAGACAAATTTTGCGAAGGTATAATCTACAGGCACCTGGGCGCTGTCTCTTGCTTTTGAGAACCATGCACAGATACACGCTGCCTCAGATATTGCTGTGTCAGATACCTCTCTGCCTTCTGTCACGATTATGGTGTGGGATCCGGGGATATCCTTTGTATGAAGCCAGATGTCCGTCTTTCGGGCTGTCCTGAGAGTCAGGGTATCGTTCTGTCTGTTGTTTCTGCCCACAAGGACCACAAATCCATCCGAGGTTCTGTACTCTCTGGGAGACAGCTCCGAGGGAGGCTTCTGCTTGCCCTTTGGAGCTCTGACATATCCCTGAGAGATAAGCTCCTGTCGTATCTGGGCAAGCTCTTTCTCTGACTCGGCGCGATCGATCTCATCTGCCACTGTCTCAAGATACTCCAGCTCCTGCCGACCCTTCTCTATTTGCACCCCAAGGACCTTGTCAGCATTCTTGGCTCTTGCGTAGTCCTTATAATACCTCTGGGCATTCTGTGCAGGGGTTCTTGCAGGGTCCAGCTTTATGCGCAGGGTACTCATATTCTCATCATAGAAGTTCTCAACATCCACAAAGGCAGCTCCCCGCTCGATGCGATACAGGTTTGCCTGCAACAGGTCTCCGCATATACGCAGATGCTCTCTGTCCTTGCTCTGTGACAGCTCGGTCATTTGTATATTTAACTTTCGTGACAGTCTGCTGATGTTGTTTGCAATGAGTTTGCTCAGATCGCGGGAGCGGACACGCATCCGCTCGATGCTGTCCCTCTCGTGATAGTACTCATCCAGAAGCTGAGAAAAGCTCTGAAGGGTCAGCATCTTTGCAGCATCATCGTACTGTACAACGGGTGCAAAGGTCAGGTCAAAGGGTTTTCCTGTCAGATCCTTCAGCATCACAGGGATACCATCTGTCAGCTTCGCATGGTTTTGTATCCGCTCAATCTCTTCACACAGTCGTTCCCTGTCTTTTGCACTAAGCTGTGACACACCTACATCAGGAACGCCTGCAGCTCTGTATGCCACCTCTCTGCACACTATGGGAGAAACTCCCATGAGAGTAGCAAGCACAGCCTTGTCCAGAGTTCTTGTTTCCTGCTCGCATATCTTTTTGACCACAGTCTGTACATCTGCCTCAAGCAGCGAGAGCTTTCCCTGAGACGGAGGCAGCTCAAAGGGCAACTGGGGCAGTACCAGACGCTTTGAAGAAAGAGTCATATCTATACGCTTGAGGGCATCAATAATTATGTTGTTTTCATCAATGAGAATACAGTTGCTGTGCTTTCCCATTATCTCCACAGCAAGGGTAATTTTTGTTCTGTCCCCCAAGGTTGTGGATGCATCAAAATCCAGAAAAAGCACACGTTCCAGCTGATGCTGACGGACCGCACTGAGTCTTGCTCCGCAAAGACGCTTGCGAAGAAGCATACAGAACATCGGAGCAACAGGAGGATTCTCCGCTGTGTAAGAGGTGAAGCTTATTCTGGGAGAATCAGCTCTTGCAGATACAAGAAGCCGCTTGTTGCCCGAATGTGTGTGCATAGAAAAAATAAGCTCATCCCGATTTGGTTGATGAACCTGATTTATCTTTGCGCCCAAGGCAACCGATTCAATCTCCTTGGCAATATGAGAAAGAAGTATTCCGTCCAATGCCACAACTCTCACCTCCTGAATAATTTTTCATACTGAATTACTTGTGGTATTTTCCGCCTGTCATAATCTGAAAGGCCCTGTATATCTGCTCCGAGAGCATAACTCTCATCAGCTGATGTGGGAAGGTCATCCTACCTACCGACAACTTAAAGTCTCCCAGTCGCTTGACCTCGTCGCTGAGTCCGAAGGAACCACCAATGATAAAGTCCACGGTGCTCTTTCCATTGACTCCTGCTGAGGACACAAGCTCTGACAGCTCCTCTGAGGAGATGATTTTTCCCTCAATGCACATAGGGATAACAAAAGAGTTCTTTGATATCTTTGCGATTATCCGCTTTCCCTCATCCTCCAGACACTGAGCAATCTGTGAGGGAGAGGGCTTATCGGGAAGCTTGTACTCTGCAAGCTCGATTATATTGAATTTACAGAAAGCTGAGAGACGGGTGCTGTACTCCCTGACTGCGTCCTGCAGGTACTTCTCCTTAAGCTTTCCTACACAAATGATATTTACAATCTGCATACTTACCTCTGCAAATAATAATCAGAAAATAATAGACTTTCCGTTGGTCTCTCTGGGGGCAACCTCCAGAGTAAAATCCTCGCCCTGCTTCATGCCTGCTTTTGTGAGCTCGCAGATAGCAGTTGCGTATGCAACGTCGGGAGTGTTGTTCTCCTTGCTCAGATGTCCCAGCACAAAATGCTTTACTCCCTGTCTGACAAAATCCGGCAACTCCTCTGCACAGGCTATGTTGCTCAGGTGTCCTCTGTCTGAGAGTATACGACGCTTCAGCGGATAGGGATAAGGACCCGACATAAGCATGTTCACATCATGATTGGACTCAACAACCGCCAGGTCGCACTGAGAGATAGCATCTCTCATCCGAGGCAACATAATACCCATATCCGTTGCTATGATTGACTTTTTGCCGTCAGGGGTGGTCACTCTGTACCCACAGCTTTCGGCTGCATCATGAGGAGTATCTATACGCTCGATAAGCATATCTCCCACGCTGACCTTATTCTCAATGACATCCGCATCAAACCTGCTGTCCAGTCTGCCGTCACGACACAGTGCATCCAGGGTGCCTGCGCTGGCATATACATTGATACCGTATCTTGATGCAAGAACCCTCAGCCCACTGCAATGGTCTGAATGCTCGTGGGTCACAAATATTGCACGGACGGATCTCATATCAAGCTGATTGGACATCATAGCCTGCTCAATCTGCTTGCAGCTTCTGCCTGCATCAATGAGCACCGCCTGACCTGAGGCTCCTATGTAATAGCTGTTGCCGTTTGATGAACTGAAGAGTGTCACGAATTTTGCCAAAGTATGTTTCCTCTTTCCGACTGAATTAAAAAAAGGGGTACAAAACAAATCTGTACCCCTGTGTAAATCTGAAATTATGCTGTTGTTGCAACAGCGTCCTCATCGGGAACGTACTGTTTTCTGATATCAGCACCGAGTGCACGGAGCTTCTCGATAATCTCTTCGTATCCGCGCTCGATGTACTGGATAGATGAGATCTCTGTCACACCTGATGCCACGAGTCCTGCAATAATCAGCGCCGCTCCTGCACGCAGGTCGGTAGCCTTAACAGGTGCACCGTGAAGAGCGCTGTCACCATCGATGATGGCAACTCTGCCCTCAACAGAGATATTCGCTCCCATCAGGAGTAACTCTCTGATATACTGATAACGGTTGTCCCAGACATTCTCTGTGACTATGCTGGTACCCAGTACTGTAGTAAGAAGTGCTACAAACTGAGGCTGACAGTCAGTGGGGAATCCGGGATGAGGCATGGTCTTGATATTACAGCGACGCAGGCTTCTGCCTGTAGCGTCAATCTCAACTGCCTCGTCGTACTCCTCAACCTTGACTCCGATTTCACGCAGCTTGGCGGTTATGGACTCCAGATGCTTGGGAGTTACATTCTTGACCAGGAGCTTGCCTCTTGCAGCAGCAACCGCAGCCATATATGTGCCTGCTTCGATCTGATCGGGGATGATTGAGTATGTTATTCCGTGCAGATAATCTACTCCACGGATCTTGATTACGTCTGTACCTGCACCACGGATGTTGGCACCCATGGAGTTGAGGAAGTTTGCCAGGTCAACAATATGAGGCTCCTTGGCAGCATTCTCAATTACAGTCTGACCCTTTGCCTTGACAGCAGCAAGCATAAGGTTCATGGTTGTGCCAACGGATACAGTATCAAGATAGATATGTGCTCCGTGAACACGCTCCTCGCACTTTGCCTCAACAATAGCTCCGCCAATGAGCTCACACTTTGCACCCATAGCAGCAAAACCCTTCAGGTGCTGGTCAATGGGACGGACACCGAAGTTACATCCGCCGGGCAGAGCAACACGAGCGTTGTTGAATCTGCCGATAAGTGCACCGAGCAGATAATAGGACGCTCTCATTCCGCGGACAGCATCGTCCACAGCTGAGAAGGTGTTGATGTGTCTGGGGTCAATATCAAGGGTATGTTTGTTGACGCGGATAACCTTTGCTCCCAGATTCTGGAGGATTCTTGCAATAAGGTTTACGTCGCTTATATTAGGTATATTCTCTATACGGCAGGGCTCGTCGCTGAGGATGGTAGCGGGGATGATAGCAACTGCTGCGTTCTTTGCACCGCTGATTGTGACCTCACCTGACAGGGGTCTGCCTCCGTTAATTATATATTTTTCCAAATCTGCACACTCCGATAATTCTTAAATAATTAGGGGTTACATGGTTTGTAGTTATTGTATGTAATCAGTCTCAGGTTAAGCGGAAAAAACCGCTTTCCTTCACATGAAAAATCCAGCCATAAAAAGCGGATTTTTCCGTCACTTCTCTTTGTCAGTATTATACAAAAGAGAAGTCGCAAATTTAGCGTATTTCACCATTATCTTGCTACAAAATAATAATACATAAACAGGATAATGTCAACCGATATTTTGAATTGTAACTTATTTTTGGTAATCTTGTATGCAAAATTTATTTAATGGACATTTTTTGATAGATAATTACCTACAAGCAGGATAATTTCTGCCAACACTTTCTCTCTGAGAATTAAGAGTCAAAAAACATCCGTTCTTCACCTCAAAGGCATCAAAGTCCACTCCAGTACTTCTTGTCGAGGGTACGATACTGCACTGCTTCCAGCACATGATCTGCCCTGATAACCTCGCTTGAATCCAGGTCTGCAATAGTACGTGAGACCTTCAGCACCCTGTCGTATGCACGGGCTGACAATCCCAGCTTATCAAAGGCCTGTCTGAGCACCACAGATGCCTTCTCGTCCGTACAGCACACCTTCCTGAGCAGATCAGAGGTTATCCTTGCATTACAGGTGACACCGGTATCCTTGAACCTTTCGGTCTGGATTGCTCTTGCCCTATCCACACGCTCCTTGATTTTTGCAGAAGGCTCTGCTTCGTTGTAGCTGCTCAGGTCGTCATACTCTACAGGAGGAACCTCAACGTGAATATCTATTCTGTCCAGAAGCGGTCCCGATACACGGTTGAGATATTTCTTCATGACATTATCTCCGCAGGAGCACTTCTTCTTGGGATGACCATAGTATCCGCAGGGGCATGGATTCATTGCAGCCACAAGCATCACAGAACATGGATAACTCACAGTAGAATGGACACGGGATACCGTCACCCTGCCATCTTCCATAGGCTGTCTGAGCACCTCCAGCGCTGTGCGGGAAAACTCAGGCAATTCATCAAGGAACAGCACTCCGTTATGAGCAAGGGATACCTCTCCGGGACGAGGCACCGTACCTCCTCCCGAAAGTCCCACAGCGGACACTGTATGGTGAGGATTGCGGAAGGGTCTGTCGCTGAGCAGTGACTGACCCTTAGATATGAGTCCTGCCACAGAATGAATCTTGGAAGCCTCTATCCGCTCCTCAAAGGTCATATCAGGCAGAATGGAGGGCAGGCGCTTTGCAAGCATACTTTTGCCTGAACCGGGAGGGCCGATAAGCAGAACGTTGTGACCTCCTGCCGCTGCAACCTCCAAGGCACGCTTTGCCTCATACTGTCCCCTCACCTGAGAGAAGTCAGGAATAAATCCGTGACTCAGGGAGATCTCCTGAGGGACCGCCCTCTCTATAAACTCCCTGCCCTGGAGATGAGCCATAAGCTGAGGCACATCCCTCACAGGATAAACCTCAAGTCCATCTACAACAGCGCCCTCAGCACCATCCTCATAGGGCACAAAGAGCTTTCTTATTCCTGCTTTTTGTGCCCTGATTGCCATGGGCAGCACTCCGGTTATTGACCGCACCTCACCAGAGAGAGAAAGCTCTCCCAAAAAGGCACAGTCAGAAATATCACAGGCTATCTGATGGGTAGCCTTCATTATCGCAACCAATATGGGAAGGTCATACAAGGGACCCTCCTTCTTTATATCTGCAGGGGCAAGGTTTACGGTTATTCTGGAAACAGGAAAACCGTAGCCGCAATTCTTCATAGCGGTGCGGACTCTGTCACGACTCTCCCTGACAGCAGCATCAGGCAGACCGACGATATCAAAGGCAGGCATACCTGAGGACACATCCGCCTCTACCTCAACCATATATCCGTCCATTCCAAAAAGCCCTACACTTGCGCATTTTACTACCACTTTATCACCAACTTCAAAGGCATAATACACAACACAAAAAACATATTTACATTATTAGATACATTATACCACCATTTTACATTATTAGCTACACAAAAAAAGCTCTCTATATTTAGTCAATTTGTATAATTTAGGAGAAATAATCACCAAAAGTGTAATTTTTTTATTGACTAAGTCAAATTCTTCAGTTATGATTAATAATGTATTATAAGATGTGAGGTGTCCCTTTGGCAGATATAAGCACACAGCAGGATATGACTGCTTTCTCTGACGCTGAGTTGGCGCAGGAAATCCGCAGTGGCAACCAGTCCGCCTTCGAGGAAATCTCCGCACGATATCAGGGACTTATCGGGTCCATCGCTGCAAAGTACACAGCCGCAGGTTTTGATCGGGCTGACTTTATGCAGGAGGGGTTGATTGCTCTGTTGTCAGCCTGTAAGGCATACGACCGCACCAAGGGCGATGCCAGCTTCCGCAATTTTGCCGCAATATGCATCAGTCGCAGGTTTATGTCGGTAATTCGCAGCGCAAACGCCAAGGGAGTCATCCCTGAGGAATCTCTGGTTCCCTATGAGGGCATTGAGCTGTCAGACAACAACGCCCTCAATCCCGAGACGCTCATCCTCCGTCAGGAGGACACCCGTGTCCTGACACAGACCCTCAAGGACAACCTGTCGGCACTGGAGATGAATGTTCTCAGGCTGTATCTCAGCGGCAGAACATACACCCACATTGCACAGAAGCTGGGAATCACCACAAAATCCGTGGACAACGCTCTGCAGCGTATCCGCAGAAAGATCCCCTTGTCCTGATTATTTTATCAGCACATACATCCCGACCAGTTCTTTGCGGTGCAACTCCGCAACGGGATAAAAATATTAAAGCGAGGTATAAATCTCATGTACGAAGACAAGACACTCATTTGCAAGGATTGCGGCGAAGAATTCATTTTTTCCGCAGGAGAGCAGGAATTCTACGCTGAAAAAGGCTTTGTAAATGAGCCTCAGCGTTGCAAGCCCTGCAGACAGGCTCGTAAGAACGCAGGCAGACCTCAGAGAGAGAGATCTGCTATCATCTGCGCAGATTGCGGCAAAGAGGATTCTGTTCCCTTTACACCTATGGAGGGCAAAGACTACTACTGCAGAGAATGCTTTGCAAAGAGAAACGGAACAGGTACAGACGCAGAATAATTCTTCGGACATTTGATTCGGACATATATTTTGTGAACAAACGCCTTGGGAGCTTTCCCGAGGCGTTTCTGTCGTCCGTTTATTTTTTGATAAAAAAGGTGGCTTTTGGGCTACTTCTGTGTTATACTGTTTTTGTATCAATTCTATGGAGGTAATAATTATGACAGTTACAAAAAATTCCATTATCGGCGATGTTCTTGATAAGTATCCTCACACAGCAGAGCTGTTCTTTGCTATCGGCATGCATTGCCTGGGCTGCCCCGCTGCAAGAGGTGAGTCAATCGAAGAGGCATGTCAGGTTCACGGCACAAACGCCGACGAGCTTGTAGAGAAGATCAACGCAGCCATCGCTGACTGATTATATGCAGACACCATTTTCACTTGATTCCAGACTTGAGCTTTGCGCCGGTTTCGTACGAGCCGGCGCAAAGCTTGCTGATATAGGAACCGACCACGCATATCTGCCGGTGGCGCTTATGCTCAAAAAGCACATCAGCTCGGCAATTGCCGCAGACATCAATCCTGAACCCCTGAGCAGAGGCAAGCAGACCATAGACAAGTATGACCTGGCTCACAAAATCCAGGTAAGACTCAGTGACGGACTCCTTGCCATTGCCCCCGATGAAGTTGATGATATCGTCATCGCAGGAATGGGAGCTGACACCATCATCGGAATCATAAGCGCCGCTCCATGGCTGAAGCACCGGGACAAGCACCTTATCCTACAGCCTATGACCAAGGGAGAGCGGCTGATAAAATACCTGTATGACAACGGCTTTGAGATTATCAATCAGAAGGCCTGCATCGCTGACGGCAAACCCTACACAGTAATGCTCGCAAGCTATACAGGTAATGAAGAACCCTGTGATGAACTTTTTACATACACAGGCAGGCTTCATCCCGAACTTTACAAAGAGGACAGGGAGTTCTTGTATCTTCAATCAAGGATTCTCAGCAAACGTTCTGCCGCTGACGAGCAGAATGCCCGTCTGTCCCAAATGATCATAGAGAGGATAAAACCCTATGACAAAGATTAAAGATATAATCGAATACACCGAAACCTTTGCGCCGTTGGCAGATGCCGCGGACTTTGACAACTGCGGACTTCTGGTCGGAGATCCCTCGCAACAGGTCACAAGGGTTCTGGTATCCCTGGATATCACCCCGCAAGTAGTGAAGGAAGCTCAGGAGATCTCTGCTGAACTTATTCTGAGCCACCATCCCGTTATCTTCAGTCCTCTGCGCAGTCTCAGCACAGACAGCGTTCCCTATATGCTTGCAAAAGCAGGAATCAGCGCCCTGTGTCTGCACACCAACCTGGATGTTGCAGCTGAGGGCGGAGTTAATGTGTGTCTTGCAAAGGCTATGAAACTGAAGAACATCAGGATGCACCCCGAGGCCTTCATATGTCTGGGAGATTTGGAGGAAGATCTCAGTACTGAAGAATTTGCTCAGCATGTAAAAGAGTCTCTTGGCTGTCAGGCGGTTGAGTTCACTCCATCTGACAGAAGAATCCGTCAGGTTGCTATGTGCAGCGGAGCTGGTGGAGATTACTACGGTACCGCTGTGCAAATGGGGGCCGATGCCTTCGTCACCGGAGAAGCAAAACACCACCAACTCCTTGAGGCTGATGCCACAGGTGTGCCCATGGTTGCGGCAGGCCACTTCCACACAGAAAACGTAGTTGTGGCCCCTCTGGCAGAAAAGCTGGGACAGCAGTTCCCTCATGTCTGCTTTGTTCCCTCAAAGACCGGCCAGAGCCCCTCTCAGTATATCTGACCTAACTATCATTTATCAGAGCACATCTCCTTAATGGGGCTGTGCTCTTTTTATCCCATCATTTCCAATTATAAAGATCTTATATTTCCTCTGTTGACAGTCAGAATCCAAAGGAGTATAATAGCCTAAACTTTAGCAAAAGGAGAGAAAACAATGCGCCATTTGATAATTACAAGCTGTAACAAAACAGATATGATGATGTCCGTTGTCCCTGCCAATTACGGTATGGTTACGGGCCTGCATTGTTATGCTCTTGTTTCGGAATAATATTCCTTCCGTAAGTGCTTATTCACAGTGCAGACTCAAAGAAAAGTCTGCGCTGTTTTTTTATTATTAAAGGAGGTGTGTGTCAATGCTTACACACAAAGGAACCCAAACCCTGAGCACAGAACGACTTGTACTCAGGAGATTTACAACAAAGGATGCCCAAAACATGTATGACAACTGGGCAAGCGACAGCCGAGTCACCCGTTACCTCACATGGCTACCCCATAAGTCGCCTGCCGAAACCGAGGAGATCCTTAAGATGTGGTGTAACGACTACCCTAATCCCGACTACTACCAGTGGGCAATAGAGTACAATGGTACTCCCATCGGCAGCATTGCTGTAGTACGCATCAGCGAGCGGGATGACCTGGCAGAGCTGGGATACTGTATGGGATATGATTACTGGGGACAGGGCCTTATGTCAGAAGCCGTAAAGGCTGTTATAGATTTTCTCTTTGGAAAGGTATCTGCAAACCGTGTGTGTATCTGTCATGCAGTAAAGAACCCTGCATCAGGCAAGGTAGCAAAAAAATGCGGACTGAGCTATGAGGGTACTCTGCGTCAGGAATTCAGATCACACACCGGAGAATTCCTGGATATTGCAGTGCACGGGATAACCAGGGACCAGTGGGCAAAGGGAGAATAACCCAATCACAGACAGAGGCATACAGGTTGTGTGCCTCTGTTTTTTCTCTGCGTTTTCTGTAATTCACAGTTACAAAATCAAAACAAAATATCACATACAAACGCATATGAATCTCTCACAAATAAATCAAATGTAAATATTATAAAAACATTGTAAATATTTTGCTCAAAACAATTGCAAACACCACTATATTTTGATATAATGTTTACTGATTAGGTATATATATAATCAAAATATTGTGTTTTTCGGTGATTAAATGAGAATCCGTAAAAAAAAGTGGGCTCAGCCTGAGCTTGATGCCTGCCAGTTCTTTATACAAAACCCTACCCAGTACAAGGGAAAATGGAAAGATTTTTTTGGAAGCGGCAACCCTATCGAGCTTGAGGTAGGTTGTGGTAAGGGCACCTTTGTTGCACACAAGGCCCTGCAGAATCCTGACACAGACTTTATTGCCGTTGACATCAAAAGCGATATGCTGGGTGTTGGCAGACGCAACATAGTCAGACTTTTTGAAGAAAACAACAGAGAGTGCAAGAATGTTGCTCTCACTGCATATAACGTAGACAAAATCACTGAGATTATCGGACCTGCGGATGGAATATCCAGAATTTACATCAACTTCTGTAACCCCTGGCCCAGAGGCAAACACAACAAACGCCGCCTCACCCATCCCACAAAGCTCAGACAGTACATAGAGATCCTTCCTGTTGGCGGAGAGATCAGATTCAAGACAGACAACGATGAGCTGTTTGACGATAGTCTGGAATACTTTGCAGAGTGCGGCTTTGAGATCACATATATGACCCGAGATCTGCACCATAGCGATATCACAGATAACATTGTCACCGAACATGAGAAGATGTTCTCTGACGAGGGAATCCTCATCAAGTATCTAACCGCTGTTTACAGAGGTTGATATATATCCGACTTTTTTTACCAAGGAGGCGGTAATCATGAAAAAAAGAATACTTGCGTTTCTCCTTGCCGCTTTCATACTGATCGCCTTCTCAGGCTGTCAGGGAGTGACCTTCAACGTTACTGAGCTGATGAGTCCACCCAAGGCAACAGGAGAGAAAGCTCTCATCCAGAACCTCATTGAGGAAGAGGCAGGTCCCGGATACACCCTCAAGTATCCCCAGAACGGCAACTACCGCTCTGCCATCACAACCATGGATATTGATGCAGACGAGACCGAAGAGGCTATTGCCTTCTATCTCCCTGCAGGAGAAACCCAGACCGTGCACCTGCTCATCATGGACATTGTAGACAAAGAATGGACCGTTATCGGCAACCACATCAGCCTCAGCTCCACAGTTGACCGACTGGAGTTCGCAGATATGGACGGAGACGGCACAAAAGAGGTTGTCGTCGGATGGAGCACATATAACACACTCATCAATGACCTGTGTGTATACCTTGTAGAGGACGGCAGCACCCGAGAGATCATCTCAAAGACAAAATACTCAAACCTCCTCTGTGATGACTTCACAAACAACGGCAAAGATGAGCTGCTGCTCATATCATTATACACAACAGATAACCCTGCTTCTGCGTCCCTCATATCCCTTAACGATACAAAAAACAGCGTCTACCCTCTGGGTCAGACCGAGATCGACGCAGACACGGTTTCTTTCTCACAGCTTCTGACGGGAAACATCGCAAAGAATCAGTACGGAGCCGTGCTGGATGGTGTCACCTCCACAGGCAGCTTCAACACACAGATTCTCTACTACGATAAGCAGCTGTCCCAGCTGTGCAGGATACACTTCACAGAAGATAAGCCCACAAATCAGGCAGTGCGCAACTACAACGTGCTGTCAACGGATATAGACGATGATGGCATCATAGAGGTTCCCAACACCTTCAAGATGAACATAGAAGAAACCCAGACCGAATCAGTTCCTGCGGCTCTCATCTACTGGTGTGAATATGGCACAGACGGCAGCGTCAGCATAGATGATACCACCGCATGCAGCCTTATCTATGGATTCTACTTCTCCATACCCGATTCCTGGGGTAAGGACTACACCGCATACATAAACTACTCTACCAATGAGATTATCTTCTACGAATGGACAGAAAAGAACACTCCGGGCGAAACCCTGCTGATCCTCAAGATGTTTCCTCACGAGAAATGGAATGAGGGAACATCCTCTGCAGGATACACAGAGCTTACCCAGAACGACAGCTATGTATATGCTTTCATCACTCCCGAATCCAACAGTGAAAAGATCATGTCAAATGATGAAGTAATCAGCGCTTTCTCGCTGATATGATAAACCTAAAATCACAGGCAGTACCCCTGCCTTACCTATATTCAGAGACGGAGGTTATTAAATGAAAAAGATTCTTGTTTGCGAGGACGAGGCGGCTATCCGCGATTTTGTCGTAATTAACCTTAAGCGTGCAGGCTACGAGGTAGTCGAGGCTGACTGCGGAGAAGCAGGCCTGCAGAAATACGAGGAGCACGGCGGTGACTTTGACGTTGCAATCCTCGATATCATGATGCCCGGTATAGACGGACTCCAGGTATGCAAGGAGCTTCGTAACAAAAACAGCAACATCGGTATTATTATGCTTTCTGCAAGAACACAGGAGATGGACAAGGTAACAGGTCTGATGCTGGGTGCTGATGACTATGTAACAAAGCCCTTCTCTCCCAGCGAGCTGCTGGCACGAGTTGACTCTCTGTACCGCAGAATCGCCATCGTCCAGCAGAAGAATGAGAACAACTTCAAGGAAGAGCTGAAAAGCGGCATTTTCACTCTCAACCTGAGAAACCGCTCTCTGGTAAAGAACGGCAAGCTCATTGAGCTTACTCAGGTGGAGTTCCAGATTATGGAGTACTTCTTCTCAAATCCCGGCACAGCACTGGACCGCAGCGACATTCTCAACCACGTATGGGGCGAAGCCTATGTGGGCGAAGAGAAGATCGTCGATGTTAACATCCGTCGTCTGCGTATGAAGGTGGAGGATGAACCCTCCAATCCCAAGTTCATTGTGACTGTATGGGGTCTGGGCTACAAGTGGGATGCATAATCACCCACAAAAGCACCTGACCTAAGCTGACAAACAATACTTAACTCAGAAAGGAGTGTCGGCAGCATATGATGAAGGGTATCACCAGACGCTGGATACTCAACACTCTGACCACCATCGTTGTAATCATTATTTTCGCAGTAGTATGTCTGTCGTACTTCCTGTCTACCTACTACTACTCATCCGTCGAACAAACCATCAGCGGCAGAAGCGTTGAGCTGTCTAACCTGCTCTCTGACTTCTCCTCTGATATGGACTCGGCATTCACCGCTACCGCCAGAGACTATGTCGAAAACTTTCCTGACAAGGAGAGCATGGAGATCACAGTTATAGGCAGAGCAGGAGATATTCTTGTAACCTCCACAGGTTTCACCCCCGAGGAAGCAGAGGCTATGCCCGACTATGACAGTGCAAAGCAGAGCGAATCAGGATATGCAAAATGGACAGGCAAGCTCTCCTCAGGAGAAAAGGTCACTGCCATCACAAGAATAGTCAAGAATTCTCAGGGAGACGCTATCTGTGCAGTCCGATACGTAACTTCTATGGAGAAGATTGACACACTGCTCTTTGCTGCAGTACTCATATTCTCTGCGGTAGGACTCATAATTATCGGTCTGGTTATCTTCTCAGGAACATACTTTGTCCGCTCAATTGTCCGCCCTGTACGGGAAGTATCCGACACAGCAAAGAAGATAGCCCACGGCGACTTCAATGCTCAGATTGAGAAAATGCACGATGACGAAATCGGCGACCTGTGTGACTCCATCAACAACATGGCCAAGGAACTGGGTGCTGCGGAGAGAATGAAAAACGACTTTATCTCCAGCGTTTCTCATGAGCTGAGAACCCCTCTGACAGCTATCAAAGGCTGGGCAGAAACCATGCAAAGCTGTGGCATCCCCGACAAGGAGACCTTTGACAAGGGTATGGATATAATCGTAAAGGAATCCACCCGACTGACAGGAATCGTTGAAGAACTGCTTGACTTCTCCAGAATGCAGAACGACAGCATGCGTCTTATGCTGGAGAAAACCGACATTCTGGCAGAGTTGGACGAGGTGCTGTATATGCTCCGCGACAGAGCACAGACAGAGCAGAAGCACCTGCTCTATGACCAGCCCGAGATGATCCTGCCCCCTGTCATGGCAGACAAAAACAAAATCAAGCAGGTGTTCATCAACATCATTGATAACGGACTCAAGTACACCCCCGCTGAGGGTGTTGTGGGAATTCAGGTTCTCCACGAGGAGGATATCATCAGGATTGTGGTCACCGACACAGGCTGCGGTATTGCACCTGATGACCTGCCCAGAGTCAAGGATAAATTCTTCAAAGCTAACCAGGGCGTGCGCGGTTCGGGCATCGGACTTGCAATTGCTGACGAGATCGTGAATCTTCACGGAGGCTCACTGGATATCGAAAGCGGAATCGGAGTCGGAACCACCGTCACAATTTCTCTCCCTGTTATAAGCGACAACTGATCATATTCATATACACATAATTCGGAAGGTATAATTTTTTGAAAAAGGAAGGTGTTGTACCTATGAGTTGCAACAACAAATCAAATGCAAAGAAAATCACCTCCATAGGCGGAAGCGCGCTTATTGAGGGTATTATGATGAGAGGCCCCAAGAACATCAACGTAGCTATGCGTACAGGGGACGACACAATCGAAACCAAGGAAATCACCATCAGAACCATCGCATCCAGAAGCAAGTTCTTCAGACTCCCCCTCATCCGCGGAGTTATCGGCATGATTGACTCCTTCAGACTCAGCTACAAGTCCCTTATGATGTCTGCAGACACCGCTATCAACTCTGTAGAGATGGAAGAAGAACAGATGAGCAAGTTTGAAAAATGGCTCAACGATAAGCTGGGCGAAAAGCTCATGGGAGTCATTATGACTATCGCATCCATTCTGGGTGTTGCCCTTGCACTTGTGCTGTTCTTCTGGTTGCCTACATTCCTGTACAGTCTTGTGGAGCCCTTCGTGTCAGATTTTGTTACAGACGAGGCTGCTGCCCGTCTTGTCCGCTCTGCCTTTGAGGGACTTCTGCGCATACTTCTGTTCCTCGGATATATTATCCTCTGCTCTCAGATGGAGGATATGAAGAGAGTATTTATGTACCACGGTGCTGAGCACAAGACCATCTTCTGCTATGAAGCCGACGAGGAGCTCACTGTTGAGAACATCAGAAAGCACAAGAGATTTCATCCCCGTTGCGGTACAAGCTTCATCGTTGTTATGCTGCTGCTGGGTATTGTCATCGGACTATTTGTTCCTCAGTTTACAGAGCTGGGGGTATGGGGCACGGTTCTCCGTTCTGCCATCAAGATTCTCTTGCTTCCCCTGACAATGGGTATCGGCTATGAGCTCATCAAAATCTGCGGAAAATATGACAACAAATACACCCGCATTATTGCTGCCCCCGGTCTGTGGGCACAGCGCATCACTACCCGTGAGCCTGACGACAAGATGCTGGAAGTTGCAATCGCTGCAATCACCCCCGTCATCCCTGATGACGGTTCAGACATAATCAACTGTCCCAAATAAACTATGACACTATCAGAGATATACAAAAATACCACAACCGAACTACAAAAGGCAGGAGCAGACTCTCCTGCCTTTGATGCAGTGTGGCTCATAAACTCAGTGCTGGATGTCAGCCGACAGCAGATCGTGACAGACGGAGACCGCCCCGTATCTGAGGAAGATGCACACACCATCATAGAGAGGACCCAACGCCGTATAAGCGGCGAACCCCTCCAGTACATAATCGGTTACTGGGAGTTCTTCGGAAGAAAATTCTATGTGGGAGAGGGAGTCCTCATCCCTCGTGATGACACCGAGGTGGTCATCCGCTCAACCTTTGAGCATCTGGACAATATATACAGACATCGCCCTGTGAAGATACTGGATTTGTGCTCAGGCTCAGGCATAATCGCTATCACCCTAAAGCTCAGGTATCCAAAGGCTCAGGTCACTGCGGTTGAGATTTCTCCTGATGCTCTTATGTATCTCAGAAAAAACGCCGACTCAAACAATGCAGAAATCCATATCATCCATGATGATATCTTCCACTATGCTGACAGTATTCCCGAGCAGGAGTATGACCTGATAATCTCAAACCCTCCATATATCCCCAGTGACGAGATGCTCACCCTGCAGGATGAAGTCAGACGGGAACCTGCCCTTGCACTTGACGGCGGAGAGGATGGCTGTGACTTCTATCGCAGAATAATCCCTGTCTTCACCCCAAAGCTTAAAAGCAAAGGAATGTTGGCTCTTGAGTATGACAGTACCCAGAGCAGGACGATTTCTCAGCTTATGGCTCAGTACGGATACAAAAACATCTGCGTTTACAAGGATATCGGAGATGTTGATAGGGCTATAAATGGGACAGTGGACTGATTTTAGAAATTTTGTTCGATTTTTTTGAGTCTAAAATATTGCATTTACTCCAGGGATATCTTATAATATATACATTGGCAAAAGCCGTTTTTACCTTATATTTACGAAGGAGTTTTTACTATGGCACTGGATAAAAATAAAGCACTTGAGACCGCACTGGGTCAGATTGAGAAACAGTTTGGCAAAGGCGCAGTTATGCGTCTGGGACAGAACGAGCACATGAATGTGGGACATGTTTCCACAGGCTCCCTCTCCCTCGATATCGCTCTTGGAATCGGCGGTCTGCCCCGTGGCAGAATTATCGAGATCTACGGACCCGAGTCCTCAGGTAAAACTACACTCTCCCTGCACTGTATCGCAGAGGGCCAGAAGGATGGCGGCAACGTTGCCTTTATCGATGTTGAGCATGCTCTGGACCCTGTCTATGCATCTGCACTGGGTGTTGATGTTGACTCTCTGCTGGTATCTCAGCCTGACACAGGTGAGGATGCTCTGGAGATTGCAGAGGCACTTATTCGCTCCGGCGCTATCGATGTTATTGTTATCGACTCTGTTGCTGCTCTGGTACCCAAGGCTGAGATCGAGGGTGAGATGGGCGACAGCCATGTTGGTCTGCAGGCAAGACTTATGTCTCAGGCACTGAGAAAGCTGGCAGGTGCTATCAACAAATCCAACTGTGTAGCTATCTTCATCAACCAGCTTCGTGAGAAGGTTGGTGTTGTATATGGTAACCCCGAGGTTACCCCCGGCGGCAGAGCCCTGAAGTTCTACAGCTCTGTTCGTATCGATATCCGTCGCATCGAGACCCTCAAGGCTAACGGTGAGATGATCGGATCCAGAACAAGAGCCAAGGTTGTAAAGAACAAAATTGCTCCTCCCTTCAAGGAGGCAGAATTTGATATTATGTACGGTCAGGGTATCTCCCGCACAGGCGAGCTGCTTGACCTGGCTGTGAAGGCAAATGTAGTCCAGAAGTCCGGCGCATGGTTTAACTATGGTGATATACGTCTGGGTCAAGGCAGAGACAACGTCAAGGAACTTCTGCGCACCAACGAAGAGCTGGCAGCACAGATTGAGAAGGAGCTGTGGGAAAATATAGACAAGCTCCAGACCAAGGGCACTAAGGTTCCAAAGGCTGCCACCGTGACCCCCGTAGCAGTCAAGAAAGCTGACGAGCCCGCACCTGCAGGCAAGAACTCCAAACTGGATATTCTGGTTGAAGACTAATGCTTATTACTGCTGTTGAGCCCAGACGGAAGGCTCTCTCCGCTCTTTATATCGACGGAGAATATGCTATGAAGCTCAGCACTGAGACCCTCATGGAAAACCGCATCTGTCCCGGCACAGAGCTTGATGACGAACAGCTCCACAGGCTTGTGGAGGAATCTGACCTGCGCCGTGCCAAAGAGAAGGCCCTGTGGCTTATCTCCTACAGAGATCATTCTTCTAAGGAGCTGTTTGATAAGCTCCGCCGGGATTTCTCAGAGGAGGCAGCACACAAGGCGCTTTTGAGGATGGAAGAACTGGGTCTTATTGATGACGAGAAATTTGCCGTAAAATACGCGGCTGAACTCAGATCAAAGCATCAGTCCCCGCAGAATATCAAATATAAACTCACACAGAAAGGAATCTCCAAGGAGCTGTGTGACACTATTATTGAAGATTTAGATATTGACCCGAGAGAAGAAATCTCTGCACTCATTGAGCGCACGTATCTTCGCGCACTCTCTGACGAGAAGGGTGTTCGTCGCACTATCGCCGCCCTTCAGAGAGCAGGATTCCGATGGGGAGATATCAGGGCTGTCATGGATGAATATATCCATGAGGAATATGACTAACAAAGAATAAATACATATAGATACAGGAAGTTGCTTATGGATAACTGTAAAGTAGCTATCGTCTCTCTGGGCTGTGCAAAGAACAGAGTCGATGCTGAGATGATGCTCTATAAACTGAAAAATGCAGGATTCACCCTTGAGGAAGACCCTGCCAAGGCTCAGGTCACAATTGTGAACACCTGCGGCTTCATTGAAAGTGCAAAACAGGAGAGCATCGAAGAAATAATCGAGCTTGGCAAGCTGAAAGAAGAGGGCACCATCAAGAGGATCGTCGTCACAGGATGCCTTGCGGAAAGATACAAAGAGCAAATATCCCGTGAGCTTCCTGAGGTGGACGCTGTTTTGGGTATCGGCGCAAACGGAGATATCGTTGAGGCCGTAAAAAAGGTCCTTGATGGCGAGCACACAGAGAGCTTTCCGCCCAAGGAACTCCACCCCATTGAAGGCAAAAAGATTCAGTCCACTCCCCTGCACTACGCATACCTGCGCATAGCAGACGGATGCGACAACAAATGCACCTACTGTGCAATCCCTCTCATCCGAGGCTCATTCAGAAGCCGCAGGATGGAGGATATTGTCGCAGAGGCAAAGTATCTGGCAGAGGGCGGAGTAAAAGAGCTCAACGTTATTGCTCAGGATACCACCCGCTATGGAGAAGATATCTACGGCAAGCTGATGCTCCCTCAGCTTCTGAAGGAACTGTGTAAAATCGATGGTATCCGCTGGATACGAATCCTATACTGCTATCCCGACAGAATCACAGACGAGCTTATTGATACCATCGCAAAAGAAGAGAAAATCGTAAACTACATAGATCTGCCTCTCCAGCACTGCAACGGCAGAGTGCTGAAGGCTATGAACCGTCACGGAGACCGAGCATCCATCACAGAGCTGCTCAACAAGCTCCGCACAAGGATCCCGGGTGTGGTAATCCGCACAACCCTCATCGCAGGCTTCCCCACAGAGACAGAGGAAGAATTTGATGAAATGGCAGAGTTCGCAAAGGAAATCGCCTTTGAAAGACTCGGATGCTTTGCATATTCTACCGAAGAGGACACTCCTGCTGCTCTGCTTCCTCAGGTTGAGCCTGAGGAACGAAAGTACAGGGCATCCGCAATTATGGAGCAACAGCAGTACACAATGGACGGATATACCCGCAGTCGCCTTGACAGCGAGATTGACGTTCTTGTAGAGGGATTTGACAGATACGCAGAGTGCTACTATGGTAGAAGCTACGCAGAGGCCCCCGAGGTTGATCCCTGTGTGTTCTTCACAGCAGAGCGCAAGGTAGCTCCCGGCGAATTCGTCAGAGTCAGGGTAACCGACACCCTGGACTGTGACCTTATCGGCGATATGATTGAGTAATATTCAGGACAGGAGCATAAAAAATGAATCTTCCAAATAAACTTACAATACTGAGAATCTGCCTTGTTCCCTTTATGATCGGAACACTTCTCATAGATTTCCCCCTGCACTACTTTGTGTCGGGTCTCATCTTCGGCGCAGCTTCACTGACAGACTTCTTTGACGGCAAAATCGCAAGAGAGAAGGGTCTCATCACTGATTTCGGAAAGTTCGCTGACCCGCTGGCTGACAAGATACTTGTTATCTCTGCTCTGGTGTGCTTTGTTGCTTTGGGTTTATGTGACCCTGTGCTGGTTATCATTGTGCTGTTCCGTGAGTTTGCTATTACATCCATTCGACTTGTGGCAGCATCCAACGGTACCGTCATAGCTGCCAACATCTGGGGCAAGGTCAAAACTGTAACTCAGATTATAGCAATCGTAGCAGTGTTTGTTTTCCAGTTCTTCCTTGAGCTGTGTCATCTCTTCATCCCCATCCCCTCAGAGATCACGGCTATAATTGCCACATGGCTCACAATCATCGGACAGATACTCCTGTGGATAAGCACAATTTTCGCTATAATCTCAGGTGTTATCTACATCAAGGACAACAAAGATTCCATAAAGGATATGTAATCCAAAACAAAACAGTTGCTTTTTTTTGAAAGTATATATATAATATATTAAGATTTATATCACAAAGGCTGCGAGCGGGAGAAGTAATCCCCACGACTCACCAGAGAGGACAGCATACGCTGAGAGCTGTCTTGAGAAACGAAGGACGAAATGCACCCGTGAGCCTCAACGGTGAACCTCCGATAAATATAACGGATTATTAGCCGCTGACGGTTGACCCCGTTAAAGGTCACAGAGGGCTGAAGACCAACTCTTTCCATGTATCTTCGGCTGAACTCGGGTGGAACCACGGTACACAACGCCGTCCCTTGTATTGGGACGGCGCTTTTTTTATCTTACAATCTCTGACAGGAGTTGAATATATGTTTTCTAACTTAAAGAGCGATCTGGACGCTTTTCTGGAGCGTGACCCTGCCGCCAGAAACCGACTTGAGGTTTATTTTCTATACGCAGGATTTAAGGCCGTCAGGTCATACAGAAAGGCTCATTGGTTCTATAATCACAATATGAAGTTCATTGCCAGATGGATATCCCAGGCATGTCGTCGCCGCACAGGAGTAGAGATTCACCCCGGCGCACAGATAGGCAAAGGACTTGTTATTGACCATGGTATGGGTGTTGTTATCGGAGAGACCGCCATCATTGGCGACAACTGCACCATCTTCCAGAATGTTACCCTGGGAGGTACGGGCAAGGATCACGGCAAACGTCACCCTACGCTGGGAAACAACGTTCTTGTAGGCTCAGGCGCTAAGGTGCTGGGCCCCTTCAGGGTAGGAGACAATGCACGAATCGCCGCAGGAGCTGTAGTACTCTCTGAGGTTCCTGCTGATTCCACCGCTGTGGGTGTGCCTGCAAGAATAGTCAGAATAGCAGGACAGAAGGTTGAGGCTCTGGACCACATCCATGTATCAGACCCTGTATCACAGAGTCTGTGCAGGCTGGAGCATGAGATAAATGTACTCAAAAAGAAATTGGAGGAAGTATCACAATGATTTTATATAACACACTGGGACAGAAGAAACATGAATTCAGAACCCACACAGAGGGCAAGGTCAATATGTACACCTGCGGCCCTACAGTATATCACTACGCACACATCGGCAACCTGCGCACCTACATCATGGAGGATGTACTGGAGAAATTCCTCCGCTATGAGGGATACGACGTTAACCGAGTTATGAACATCACAGATGTAGGCCATTTAGCAAGTGACGCTGACACAGGCGAGGATAAGATGCTCAAGGGTGCAAAGCGTGAGAAGAAAACCGTTCTTGAGATTGCGGATTTCTACACCAAAGCTTTCTTTGAGGACTGCAAGAAGCTGAACATCAAGACTCCCGATGTGGTTGAGCCTGCTACCTGCTGCATCCCTGAATTCATCGAAATGGTAGAAACCCTCCTTGAGAAGGGATACGCCTATGAGGCAGGCGGAAACGTATATTTTGACACATCAAAGCTGGATAAGTACTATGTATTCGGAAACCAGACCGAAGAGGATCTGGCTGTTGGTGTTCGCGACAGCGTTGAAGAAGATGCCCAGAAGCGCAACAAAACCGACTTTGTCCTTTGGTTTACAAAATCCAAGTTTGACGATCAGGAGCTGAAGTGGGATTCTCCCTGGGGCAACGGTTACCCCGGCTGGCACATCGAGTGCTCTGCAATCAGCATAAAGCATGGCGGCGAGTACCTTGACCTGCACTGCGGCGGAGTTGACAACGCATTCCCCCATCATACCAACGAGATCGCCCAGAGCGAGGCATATCTGGGCCACGAGTGGTGTCCTCACTGGTTCCACGTGCTTCATCTGCTGGACTCCACAGGAAAGATGAGCAAGAGCAAAGGCGAGTTCCTCACAGTTTCTCTCCTTGAGAGCAAGGGCTATGATCCCCTGGTATACAGAATGTTCTGTCTCCAGTCTCATTATCGCAAGCCCCTCACCTTCACTTATGAGAGCCTTGACAATACAGTGGTTGCATACAACAAGCTGGTATCCCGCATCGCTGCTCTGGACAATGGTGGAGAACCTGATACAACCGCTGCACAGGAGTATATCGACAAATTCAAGGAGGCTGTGGGCAACGACCTGAACACATCCTTGGGACTCACCTGCCTCTATGATGTGCTGAAGGCTCCTGTCAGCGATGCCACAAAGCTCTTCCTTATTGCTGACTTTGACAAGGTGCTTTCACTGAATCTTATCGAAGCAGCAAAGGCCCTGGCAGAGACCAAAACCTCCGCTGTCAGCGACGACGAAAGCGCGCAGATTGAAGCACTTATTGCTGAACGTACTCAGGCAAGAGCAAACAAAGACTGGGCTACTGCTGACAGAATTCGTGACGAGTTGAATGCCCGCGGAGTTGTTTTGGAAGACACTCCCCAGGGAATCAAGTGGCGCATCGAAAAATAAACAGTATATATAAAAATACACCGCCGTTTCCGTATTTGGAAGCGGTGGTTTTTCTATGTGGAATCGATCTGCACAACAAGCTGTTTCAGGTGCTTTTTCCGTCTCCTTTTGCATATATCTTAGTGAGGTGCTTCATTATGAAAATTATAACTTTGACCCGCAGAGGTCTTTTGATTCTGTTCGGCTGTGTTCTGTTGGGAGTCCTGACACTGACTATACTCACCACAACTGCTGCAAGAATGGTGGCAGTCTCCACCGAAGAGAGAGACATCCCCATCTACTGTGTAGAAAGAGATGACAAAAAGGTAGCTATTTCCTTTGATGCAGCATGGGGCAACGAGCAGACAGAGGACCTGCTCAGTATCCTTGAAGAAAAGGATGTAAAAGCAACCTTCTTTCTCGTTGGAGATTGGGTCGAAAAATATCCCGACTCTGTCATGAGTATTGCCGAACACGGCCACGATGTTGAGAATCACTCTGACACTCATGCCTATATGACCCAGCTGACAACTGACGAACAGCTCTCTGAAATCAAAAGCTGTAACGAAAAAATCAAAGATCTGACGGGTGAGACCCCCACCCTCTTCCGACCTCCCTACGGAGACTATGACAACAAGGTTGTAAAATCCGTGAAAGACTGCGGAATGTACTGTATTCAGTGGGACATAGACTCCCTTGACTGGAAGGATCCCTCCCCCGCTCAGATGGTTCAGCGAATTACATCAAACCTCACGTCAGGCAGCATTATCCTGATGCATAACGGAGCCAAGAATACCCCCGAGGCTCTGCCTCAGATTATTGATGCTGTAAGAGCCGAGGGTTATGAATTTGTACCTATCTCCGAAATCATTTTAGAGGGCGACTACACCACCGACCATGAGGGCAGAATGCACACAACAGAACAATAAATACAAAAAGCTATGAGGGTTTTTTCTCACTCTCATAGCTTTTATTAGTTTTACAAATTGGAATTTACTTAATAGATAACTGTTTATCTCTTATCTTCAAACATGCCTCAATATGCATAATCCAATGTCTTGAAAATGGCATCTGAATCAATCCTTTTACATCTTTTCCACACCAATAATCAATTAACCAATAGG
>JAFTHZ010000024.1 GCA_017457155.1 Ruminococcus sp. | reverse complement strand
TGAAGTTTAACGTTATGAAGTCTGACATTGTTCAGGCAGTACAAAATGTTTCCAGAGCAGTTTCTGCAAAAGCAACCCTTCCTGCACTTGAGGGTATACTCATAAAAGCATATGATAATAAACTGACCCTCTCCGGCTATGATCTGGAGATGGGAATCACAACCACTGTTGAGGCTTCTGTATCTGTTGAGGGAGAGATCGTTGTGGGAGCAAAGCTTTTCTCTGAAATCGTAAAGAAGCTCCCCGAGGAGATCGTATCCTTTGAGACCGACGAAAGAATGATAATCTACATCACATCAGGTAACGCTGATTATCAGATAGTAGGTATCTCTTCTGTTGAGTATCCTGAGATTCCCACATTTGAAGCAAATGATGAAATCAAGATTTCTGCCGGAATTCTCAAAAATATGATTAAGCAGACACTGTATGCAGTTTCTGACAATATTGCAAAGCCTATCTATACAGGTTCACTCTTTGAAATTAAAGACAAAGAAATGCGCATCATCGCAGTTGATGGTTACAGAATGGCAATCAGACTGGAGAATATAGATTGTGAGTCTGATAACAAATTCATTGTTCCCGGAAAAATGCAGAGCGAGATTCTCAAGCTTATCACAGATGACGAGAAAGAAGTAACCATCATCGTTGGTCAGAGACACGTTATCTTCAATGTTGATACATATTCAGTAACGTCCAGACTGATTGAGGGTAACTTCCTTGACTTCAGAACAACAGTACCAAAGACAGAGGATACTGTACTGAAGATTAACACCCGCTCTCTCATAAACTCAGTAGAGAGAATGTCTCTGCTTACAACAGACAGAGTCCAGAGCCCTGTCAGATTCAGCATTTCTCAGGACGAGATCAGACTCTCTTGCCGTACAGCAATGGGACGAGCAAACGATATCATCCCTGTTTCTACAATCGGCAAGGATGTGGAGATCGGATTTAACAACAGATACCTGCTGGATGCACTGAAGAATACAGAGTGTGACGAGGTTAAGCTTGTACTCAACGGAAGTCTTTCTCCCATGATTGTTAAACCCATCGAGGGTGATAGCTTTATATTCCTGGTAGTACCTATGAGGTTAAATGATGAAGCATAATATAATAGAAATTAATGAAGAATATATCAGACTTGATAACCTTCTCAAATTCTCAGGAATTGTAGCAACCGGCGGAGAAGCAAAGCTTATTGTCCAGAGCGGACAGGTGCTTGTGAACGGAGAAGTATGCACAATGAGAGGAAAAAAGATGAGAGACGGTGACAAGGCTCAGTATGGTGACAAAATAGCAGAGGTGGCTGTAATTTGAAAGTAAAGTCCCTTGAATTCTCCGATTTCAGAAACCTAAAAAATAATATAATCTATCCTTCAGAGGGAGTTAATGTTATCTTCGGAGATAATGCACAGGGCAAGACAAATCTGCTGGAAGCAATATGGCTTTTTTCCGGAGGACATTCCTTCAGAGGATCAAAGGAAAATGAGCTAACAAAATTCGGAAGCAATAAATCCGAACTGAGGATGGAATTCTTCAGCCAGGGAAGAGATCAGAATGCAGAGATAAAATTCATTTCTAATAAAAAAGAGATATTCATAAACAATGTTGCAAAAAGCTCATCCGCATATCTTTCACAGTGTTTTTCGGCGGTGGTTTTTTCTCCGGAACACTTGTCTCTTGTAAAGAACGGTCCTTCTCTCAGAAGAAAATTCATCGATGGAGCTATCTGTCAGCAGGATGTAAAATTTGCTGTTATGATGTCAAAATACAGCAGAATAATGTTTCAGCGCAACGCGTTGCTGAAAGAAATATACAGGCATCCTGAGCTTAAGGAAACTTTATTTATATGGGATGATTCACTTATAGAAATAGGGTCAAAAATAATAAAGAGAAGATTGGATTATCTCAGGAAGCTTCGCAGTATTGCTGCACAATTTCACCTTGGAATTTCTTCAGGAAAAGAAGAGCTCACCATAGAATATGTGAGTGGTGTGGGAGTCTGTGATGATGATTCAGAGCAAGATATTATAAAAAAACTTAAAGATAGTTTTGAGAAAAACAGAAACGAAGATATAAAACTCAGCTGTACAAATTGTGGTCCTCATAGGGATGATCTTGAATTCTTTATCAATGGAATCAAGGCAAAAACTTTTGGCTCCCAGGGTCAGCAGAGGAGTATAGTTCTCTCGCTGAAGCTGTCTGAGGCACAGATGCTGTGGGAATACTTTGATGAGCCACCTGTGGTGCTTCTGGATGATGTTCTGTCAGAAATAGACAGAAGCAGACAGGAATATCTTCTGAATAATACAAGGGGTTGTCAGACTTTCATCACAGGATGTGAGCCCCCTGTATATGAAAATGAAAATACCAAGATATTCACAATTAATAAAGGTGAGGTCAGTTAAATGTATCTGCATTTAGGACAAGACACTATTGTTGATACTAAGGATATTGTGGGGATATATGATATGGATACATCAACCATATCTAAATGGTCCAGAGAATATCTGAACAAAGCAGAAAAAGAAAAAAGAGTAGTTAATGTCTCTTTCTTTGATTTGCCAAAATCCTTCATCGTCTGCAAGGATAATAAAAGAGACGGACAGGAAATAGTCTATATAAGTCCTCTGTCCAGTCAGACACTTCTGCGTCGCTCACAGGAGTCGCAGATAATCACCTGATAAATAATCTTAAGGGAGGATACAGAGAATATGAATTTCAGATGTCCTTATTGTTCCAGAAAAATCGGATATTCAACACGACTTCTGGAACACAGAAAAGGAGAGCACGTCTGCACACATTGCAAAAAGCCCTCAAACATAACCCAGACCTCTGTAATATGGTTGCTGTTTACTTTATGTACTGTTTTTGCGGGAATAATAATGCTGTTTTATTTTACAATGGCAGAGACTGTACAGACAGCTTATGACACAAGCGGAAAAAACGGATTTCTGGTTGCACTTTTCTTTGGAAAATATAAGGAGATAAAGTGGATAATATGGGAGATACTTCCATATATAATTCTTTTCTTTACAGCTCCCTGTTGTATAAAGTTTATTCCTATTAAAAAATACATGGAACAGACATCTACAAAAATAGATCTGTCCCTGTCATCTTTATCAAAACCTTCGGAGAGTTCAAGAGCTGAGAAAACTTCCCGTTCTGCTCCGAAGATTGACCATACGGTATATACAGGAAAATTTGAGGATATTTCCTCCAGCTCTTCAGGAGACTCACTGGAAAAGACAAAGAGTTTCACTGTGGGGGATATGATAGATGTAACTCCTCCTCAGACTTCAGTATCAGCCTCTCATACATGTGAGGTTCCGCTGAGAAAATACGCTTCTGCTGTCAGAGAAGCTGACAGATATGAAGAAGAGAGAATCACCCGTGATGAATCACCAAAAGAAGATAGAAGAAATCAGGGGAATTACTCAGGAAACAGAAAATTCTGAGAAAAAATAACGGATAATAAATATTGTAATTAAGGAAAATTTCCTTTTCAGGGGGTTATTGTTTTGGATAATGAAAAGCTGGTTTACGGAGAAATCGAAAATACAAAAGTAGAAAAAGATTATAATGCTGATGAAATTCAGGTTCTTGAGGGACTTGAGGCGGTCAGAAAGCGTCCCGGAATGTATATAGGTTCTACAGGACCAAGAGGACTTCATCATCTTGTATATGAAATTGTTGATAACTCTATCGACGAGGCCTTGGCAGGATATTGCACAAAGATTGATGTATCAATTCTGCCCGGAAATATTATCAAGGTACAGGACAATGGACGTGGAATTCCCGTAGGTATAAACCAGAAGACCGGTCTGCCTGCAGTAACCGTTGTTTTCACCGTTCTTCATGCAGGCGGAAAGTTCGGCGGCGGAAGCTACAAGGTATCAGGTGGTCTCCATGGTGTTGGTGCATCTGTTGTTAATGCTCTGTCAGAGTGGCTTGAGGTCAAAGTTTGTGACGGAGAGTACGAGTATACACAGAGATTTGAGAGAGGCCACGAGTGCTTCAAACTCAAGAAGGGTCAGCCCACCACAGAGAAGGGAACAACAGTACTCTTCAAAGCAGACAGAGAAATCTTCCAGGAGACAGATGTATACGAATACAGCGTTCTGGAGACAAGACTCCGTGAGCAGGCATTCCTCAATGCAGGTGTACATATTGAGCTCCGTGATGAGAGAGACGAGAACAATATTATTAAGAAAAACTTCCACTATGAGGGCGGAATCCGCTCCTATGTAGAGTATCTGAACAAAAAACGTTCCGTTGATCCTATTCATCCTGAAGTAATATATTTTGCTGCATCCAACGCAGAGGATACAGCAGCAGTCGAGATTGCTCTTCAGTATACAGAGAGCTATAACGAGCTGATGCTTTCCTTTGCAAACAATATTAATACAGTGGATGGCGGTACCCATGAAGAGGGATTCAAGCGTTCACTCACAAGAGTAATGAACGACTACGCCAGAAAGTTCAACAAGCTGAAGGACAGCGACTCAAATCTCAGCGGCGAGGATATCAGAGAAGGTATCACTGCTATCATCTCCGTTAAGGTGAAGGAAGCACAGTTTGAGGGACAGACAAAGACAAAACTGGGTAACACAGAGGTCAGAGGAATGGTGGATAAACTTATTTCTGATAAGTTGATGACCTTCCTTGAGGAAAATCCAGGTGTAGCTAAAACAATATTTGACAAAGCGCTGGCATCTCAGCGTGCCAGAGAAGCAGCAAGAAAAGCTCGCGAGAGCGTCAGACGTAAGTCTGCACTTGAGAGTGCAAAGCTTCCCGGTAAGCTTGCTGACTGTCAGAGCAAAGATACAAGTATCACAGAAATATACATCGTAGAGGGAGACTCTGCGGGTGGATCTGCAAAGAACGGCAGAGACAGACGTTATCAGGCAATCCTGCCTCTTTGGGGTAAGATGCTCAACGTTGAAAAATCCAGAATCGACAAGGTTTATGGAAACGATAAGCTTCAGCCTGTTATCACAGCTCTGGGCTGTGGAATCGGAGATGAGTTTGATCTCAGCAAGCTCAGATACAACAAGGTTATTATTATGGCCGATGCTGACGTTGACGGTCAGCACATCCGTACACTTCTGCTCACATTCTTCTTCAGATATATGAGACCCCTCATTGAAGAAGGCCATGTGTATATAGCTCAGCCTCCTCTTTATCGTATAACTCATAAGAAAGAACATCGCTATGCATACTCTGATATGGAGAGAGACCAGATTCTTGCTGAGATAGAAGGCAAGGCCGATATCCAGAGATACAAGGGTCTTGGTGAGATGGACTACGAGCAGCTTTGGGAGACAACAATGAATCCCGAAACAAGAACTATGCTGAGAATTGAGCTTTCTGATGCTGCACAGGCAGATGAGACCTTCTCAATCCTTATGGGAGATAAGGTTGAGCCCAGAAGAGAGTTCATCGAGCAGAACGCAAAGTACGTTCAGAATCTTGATATTTAATTTCGAGGAAAGGAGAAATAGTCATGGCAAAAAAAGAAAAAAATTATAATATAGACGAGAGCGCATTTGAGAATACAAAAATTATTGATGTAGACGTTAATCGTGAGATGCGCCAGTCCTTCCTCGATTACTCAATGAGTGTTATCGTGTCCAGAGCTTTGCCCGATGTAAGAGACGGACTCAAGCCTGTTCACAGAAGAATCCTCTATACCATGTATGAGAAGGGCCTTGCTCCTGAGAAACCCTATCGTAAATGTGCGGATACAGTCGGTGCTGTGCTTGGTTCTTATCATCCCCACGGCGATGCATCCGTATATGATGCTATGGTTCGTCTTGCACAGGATTTCTCTATGAGATATATGTTGGTTGACGGACACGGAAACTTCGGTTCTGTTGACGGAGATCCCCCTGCTGCATATCGATACACCGAGTCAAGAATGAGCAAGATATCCACAGAGATGCTTGCAGATATTGACAAGAAGACAGTAGACTTCATGCCTAACTTCGACGACCGTCTGGAGGAGCCTACGGTTCTTCCCTCGAGATTCCCCAATCTGCTTGTTAACGGTTCCAACGGTATTGCAGTTGGTATGGCAACAAATATTCCTCC
>JAFTHZ010000023.1 GCA_017457155.1 Ruminococcus sp. | reverse complement strand
CCCACGGGACCCATTTATGGGTAGTAAGTAATAGTTGCATGGCTGGCAGGCCAATAAAAAGCGCACTTGTGCGCAGCCAGTAATATTAGGGCTATGCCCGAAAATGAAATACCCCCCGTTTTACGGGGGGATATTTATTGTGCGTGAATTCCCGAGTTATGGGCAGAACAAGTTGTATAAGATGTAGTGTATAATAAGGCGAAGTCAGAGAATATTCCATTATATGGACAATTGTAATATTCTCAAAGTAGTGTATAATGTGAGTTAGTGAAAAAAGACGGAGCTATTAATATGAAAAAAATGAAACTTTGGAACCTGGCGTGGCCCATATTTATTGAGACCGTGCTGTTTATGATGCTTGGATTTGTGGATGTGTTTGTACTCAGCCGTAGCGATGATCTGGCTGCATCGTCTGTAAATACGGCGAACCAAGCAACTTCTATAGCTACAATTGTATTCACCGTCATATGTACTGCCAGTGCGGTTATGATATCCCAGTATCTGGGTGCAAAGAAGAGAGAGGCTGCCTCTCGTGTTGCAGCGCTATCCTTAACCTTCAACCTGATATTCGGACTTGTTGTCAGCGCTGTTTTTGTTTTCTTCGGTGAGTCTATTCTGCGTTTTGTGGGAGCCAAAGGAGATGTGCTCAGGCTTTCCTGGGATTATCTATCCGTAGTTGGTGGATTTATCTTCTTGCAGGCTGTGCTTTCTTCTATGGCTGTTATCATCCGCAATCATGGGATGACCCGCGTGTCTATGTATGTGACGGTGGGGATGAATATTCTGAATACTGCTCTTGATATCGTCCTTGTTTTGGGGCTCTTTGGATTCCCGAAGATGGGGGTTAAGGGGGTAGCTATTGCAACTACCCTGAGCCGTGGCCTGGGTGTTCTGGTGCTGGGATGGGTGCTTTTTACAAAGCTTGAGAAGTTTTCCATCTTCAAATTGCTCAGACCTTTTCCAAAGGAAGATGTCCATAATATCATTAAGATTGGTGTTCCCTCGGCATTAGAAACCTTTCTCTATAATATTTCTCAGCTTGTCATAACCTCCATTGTTCTCAATTGTTTGACACAGGAAGAGCTTATCACCAAGACTTATGTTCAGAATATTACTATGTTCTTCTATATCTTCTCCTCGGCTATCGGACAGGCCTCACAGATTCTCATTGGACATCTTATCGGAGCAAAAGAGTATGAGCAGGCGCGGGTTCAGGCATATAAATCCCATCGATGGGCGCTGGCTGTATCTATGTCTGCCTGCGCAGTGGGACTGCTGCTTCGGAAGGAACTTATGGATATCTTCACAGATAACCCTGTGGTTATATCTCTGGGGGCCTCCATTCTGTTTGTTAATGTGATTCTGGAGATAGGCAGAACAACAAATCTTGTGATAATCGCCTGTCTGCGCGGTACGGGAGATGTGCTTTACCCAACTCTGTGTGCTATTTTTTCTATGATATTCATAAGTACCCTGGGATCATATCTGTTGGCGGTGGTGTTTGACATGGGTATCTATGGTCTGTGGATAGCCAATGCTGCCGATGAGTGTGTGCGCGGAGGGCTTATGCTGCTTCGTTGGAAGAGCGGAAAATGGAGAGAAAAGCGTCTTGCATAAGGACACTTTGATTTATTTCTGATTCTGTGATATAATTAGGTGATTTTGAGAAAAGGATTTTGATTATGGATTTTGCAGCAAAACTTTCTAAAGAATTCGACATAAGACCTGATTATGCAGGGAACATTATATCCTTGCTTGACGAGGGAAACACTATCCCCTTCATTGCCAGATACCGCAAGGAGATGCACGGCTCTATGGATGACCAGCTTATCCGACAGGTGTCAGAGAGGTTGGAGTATCTGCGCGGATTCGTTGCGAGAGCTCAGGAGATAACAGAGCTGATTGAGGCTCAGGAGAAGATGACGGACGAGATTCGGGAGTCCATCAGTAAGGCAGAGACTATGGCTGACCTTGAGAATATATACAGGCCTTTCAGACCCAAGCGAAAGACCCGAGCCTCCGTTGCAAAGGAAAAAGGACTGGAACCTCTGGCAGAGTATATTCTTGCCCAGGAGGATGAGACCGCCTATCCCATTGACCTGGCAGAGAAGTATGTTGATGAGGAGAAGGGGGTAGCCACCCCCGAGGAGGCTCTTCAGGGAGCGATGGACATTATCGCAGAGATATGCTCCGATAATCCTGAAATCCGAAAGAGACTCTTCAATATTGTCTGGCTGGGAGCTGTACTTCAGAGTGTGGCCGCTGAGGAGGACACAGACTCTGTATATGCAGGATACTATAAATTCTCTGAGCCTGTTAAGAAGATTTCGGGCCACCGTGTGCTTGCCATCAATCGCGGAGAGAGGGAGAAATTCCTGAAGGTCTCTGTGGTTATTGATGACGAGAAGCCTCTGAATATGATCCGCAAGGTGATGATCAAGGGTTCATCCCCTTGCTCCGACACGGTTATGGATGCTTGTACTGATGCCTACTCCCGTCTACTGATGCCCTCCATCGAGAGAGAGGTCAGAGCTCAGCTGACAGAGAATGCGGATGTTGCAGCTATGAAACTGTTTGCCACTAACCTGCACCAGCTGCTGATGCAGCCTCCCGTAAAGGACAGGGTGGTAATCGGACTTGACCCTGGATACCGCACAGGCTGCAAGGTTGCGGTGGTTGACGGCACAGGACGAGTGCTGGATACAACGGTCATCTATCCCACTCACAGCGAGTCAAAGGTTCAGGAGTCCAAGGCAAAGCTCTCTTCACTCATAAAGAAATACGGCGCAACGGTGCTATCTATCGGTAACGGTACCGCCAGCAAAGAAACAGAGATTTTTGCTGCGGAGGTTATCTCTGAGCTGAACCGTCCTGACCTTGCATATATGATAGTCAGCGAGGCAGGCGCCTCCATATATTCTGCCAGCAAGCTGGCCGCAGACGAGCTTCCTGAGCTGGACCTTACTCTGCGCAGTGCGGTTTCCATCGCAAGACGACTCCAGGATCCTCTGGCAGAGCTTGTAAAAATAGATCCCAAGTCCATCGGTATCGGACAGTATCAGCACGATATGCCTCAGAAGCGTCTGGGCGAGACCCTGGACGGTGTTGTAGAGGATTGCGTTAACTCCGTAGGTGCAGACCTGAACACCGCCTCTCCTGCGCTGCTGCAGAGAATTTCAGGCCTGAGCAGTACAGTGTGCAAGAACATCGTGGCCTATCGTGAGGAGAACGGCAGATTCCAGTCCCGCTCCGAGCTGAAGAAGGTGCCGAAGCTTGGCTCCAAGGCCTTTGAGCAGTGTGCAGGATTCCTTCGCGTAACAGACGGAAAGGAAGCT
>JAFTHZ010000022.1 GCA_017457155.1 Ruminococcus sp. | reverse complement strand
TTGAAGCTTATGGCGAGGCTCATATTTCATCAACCTTCAACAACGTTATCGTTACCCTTACTAACAATATCGGTCAGGTAATCAGCTGGTCATCTGCTGGTAAGAGTGGCTTCAGAGGTTCTAAGAAGAACACTCCATATGCAGCTCAGGTAGCAGCAGAGGATGCAGCAAAGACTGCATATGACCTTGGACTTCGCAAAGTAAAGGCATACGTTAAGGGTCCTGGTGCTGGACGTGAGTCTGCAATCAGAACTATCCACGGTGCAGGTATCGAGGTTACAGAGATCATCGACGTTACTCCAATGCCACACAATGGCTGCCGTCCAAAGGGTCGTCGTAAAGTTTAATTTTTGTAACATTAATAAGGAGAATTTACTATGGCAAGATATACTGGACCAAGTACAAAGATCGCTCGTAAGTTCGGAGAGCCTATCTTCGGAACAGATAAGGACTTTGAAAAGAGAAATTATCCTCCGGGACAGCACGGACTCGCAAGCAAGCGTAAGAAGAAGTCTGAGTATGGTACTCAGCTTAAGGAGAAGCAGAAGGTTAAATATACATACGGTCTTCTCGAGAGACAGTTCCGTAACCTTTATGAGAGAGCTTCACGCATGAAGGGTCAGAAGGGTGAGAACCTTATCATCCTCCTTGAGTCACGTCTCGACAACATCGTTTACCGTTTGGGTTTTGCTCCTACAAGAGCAGCTGCGCGTCAGCTCGTTTCTCACGCTCACATCACTCTCAACGGCATCGTATGCAACATTCCTTCAGCTCATGTAAAGCCAGGTGATGTTGTTGCAGTTCGCGAGAGATCAAAGAGCCTCGAGGTCATTACCAACAGCGTAGCATCAGCAGCTAAGTACTCTTGGCTTGAGGCAGATGTAAAGGCGCTCACAGGTAAGTATCTCAATGTTCCTGTAAGAACTGAGATCCCTGAGACTATCAACGAGCAGCTTATCGTCGAGTTGTACTCTAAGTAATAATTAACACCTAATAAGAATCAATATGGCAATCTTAGCATTTCAGAAACCGGACAAGGTGATAATGCTCGAAGGAACAGACACCGTAGGCCGTTTTGAATTCAGACCATTGGAGCCTGGATACGGACAGACCATCGGTAATGCACTCCGTCGCATCCTGTTGTCATCTCTCGAAGGTTTTGCTATCACATCCATCAAGGTTTCTGGCGTGGATCAGGAGTTCGCTACCATCCCTGGCGTCATCGAGGGTATGCAGGATATCATCCTCAACCTCAAGCAGGTTCGCGTCAAGAGAATGGTCGAGACTGTTGATTCAGAGACAGCAAACATCGTGATCAGCGGCAAACAGGAGTTTACTGCAGAGGAGATCTCAAAGGGATTGTCTTCTTTCAAGGTGCTTAACCCTGAACAGCACATCTGCTCTCTTGAGCCTTCTGTCAAGATCGAAATGACTCTGACTATCGGCAAGGGACGTGGTTTCGTTCCTGCTGACGAGAACAGAGATACAGATGCTCCTATCGGAACTATTCCGGTGGATGCAATCTACACTCCGATCAAGAATGTGAACTGGACTGTAGAGAACTGGCGTGTTGAGCAGAAGACTGACTACGAAAAGCTCAATCTTGAAATCGTGACAGACGGATCGATCACTCCGAACCTTGCACTTCAGGAGGCTGCTAACATCCTGATCTACCACTTCAAGTTATTCACTGACGACCAGAAGCGTTCTCTTGAGAGCT
>JAFTHZ010000021.1 GCA_017457155.1 Ruminococcus sp. | reverse complement strand
GGTTCAGGAGATGGAAGACCAATACTATCTTTTAATGCGACACGGTATTGAAGACTGTTGTGCAAAGAATAAAATCAACATCATTCGCAAATTCAAAACTGACATTGATTATCTTGACGCACTTAATGATGTTGACGGTATTATATGTATAGGTAAGTTCAGCAAACAGGAAATTTCAGATTTAAAGGACTTAACTCCAAATCTTGTTTTTCTTGATATGCCTGTGGAAGATACTGACATCACATCGATAACACTCGACTTTAGTCAGGCAGTGAATACTGCTATGGAATATCTTTATAATCTCGGTCACAAAAAAGTAGGCTTCTTAGGAGGAATTGAAACGCCTCAGGACAATTCTGCTTTGAGAGATGAGAGATTTGATATTTTCAAAGACTTTTGTATTGCTCATAACATCGAATACGAAAACTATATTGGTATGTGCGAATTCAACATCTCAGCAGGCTACAAAGCAATGGCAGAGATGATAGAGAAGGGCGATTTGCCCACCGCGATTTTCGCCGCTAGTGATCCTATCGCTATTGGGGCAATGAGAGCATTGCAGGACAAGGGATATAATGTTCCTTATGATATCTCAATAATAGGCTTTGACAATATCGAAATTGCAAGCTATACCAATCCTTCTCTTACAACTATGAGCGCTCCTGTATACGCTATGGGATTCTATGGAGTGTCAATAGTAAACAGCCTCATTTCTGACGGTTTAAAAGCTTTGCCCACCGCAATGAGAATAAAGCTCCCTTGCAAGTTGGAAATAAGAAACTCATGCAAATAGCACTATGCTGTCCACATTATGTGAGACAGCATTTTTATTTTCCGGCAGAGAAGAACGGTACGGGGTTCATTAGAAGGATTCGTTTTCTGCTCTTTCATCAGTTGGATTTTCTGAATAAGCCATTGCAAGATATACTATTGACACTATCATCTTTCATATAAAACTCTCGATTAACATTCTCCTGACTGTATCGCCATAGTTAATATCCTGTCTTAGAGTATAGCTATATATGTCTTCTACTCTGTTGGGTAAAGTTAAAGTGGGTACTTCTTAGGGGTTGCACAGTGAAAGGAGGGTACTGACACCAAAAGGGCGCACTACTCCCTTCACTGTTTGCAATAAAACATTAAAGTTACCCACACCTGTTTTTCATTATACTATGTAATATCTGTTACTCGTATTAGAACCATTACTCCTGTATGCATACTCTTTGCGGATGAGTTTCGCTTTCTGCAAATCCTGAATTGCTCTGCGAACTGTTCTGTCGGAAATAGACAGTTCTCTTGCTATGGTTTTGATGCTTGGCCAACACTTTTTTCTCTTTGTTACATCGGTCATAGAGATAAATGTAGACCGCTTTTGCTCTGTGAGGAAGGTCTTCGTATTCATAAAGTTTTCTGTAATAAGACATCTCATCACCTTAATTTGTTTTCACAGAAATAGCCTGTTGAGGTTCTTTTGGGATAGCTTTATCCTCTACAACTTCCTCAATCTGACCTTCTGTGCGGATAGGTGTGTGGGACTGTGCCATATCATTGGAATTACCTACCTTTGATGTAACTTTAGGTGCCGCTTTTTGAGAGACTACAAAGTGTGGGAATTTTTTAGAATCTCATCCTCAATAATATCTCTGTTGGTATATTCAACTTTTCTTGCACCTTTGTCACCTACAGAGTATGGCTCACAGTCAAAATCAATGCCCCATTTAAAGAAGAGTTTAAGCTTTGAAATAAAAGGATGGGTACCTGTCTTCATAACAATGAAGCTACCTTTATTCATTGACTTAAGCTCATCTGCTGTCATCAAAGGTTGTTCTGTCATCTGTAATGATTGTGACGGGTCGTTCTTGCTTCTTGATACAGAACCTGTCATAACTGTGCGTGTACCGAGAGCCCTTGAGATAATCTCTGCGGTTTCTGATGTGGGAGCGAAACCGCCTGCAATGGTAATCTGACAGTTCTATCTAATTCAGATTTAATCGGATACATCTCATCTCAGGATTCACCTCGTTGTTTCCAAATTAGAAACGAATGGATGGTAAATCACTCATCAAAGGTTATCGCAATATATATCGGAGAAAAAGGTGGGACATAGGAGTTGTTATGATGATACCATTTTTCTGTTTTTGAAGGTATCCTGCACTTATCTTCTTTGATATATCTTTTGCATATAAGTCGTTGACGATACCTTTGAAACCTACAAGCAAGTCATCGTTTTCATCATTTGTATCTATGTTCTCTGTAACTGATAACACCTTGACTTTGTGTTGTCTTAAGTAATCAATGAACACTGCAGTCTGAGTTCTGTGTCTGCCAAGTCGTGATAAATCTTTAACTATTACGGCATCAATAAGACCCTTATCCACAGCTTCGCAAAGTTTATGTATGCCCTCTCTTTCAAAATGCATACCGCTTACATTATCATCAAAGGATTCTCCTACTATATCGTATCCTTTACTGTCAACGAAGTCTACAAGAATTCCACGCTGATTATTAAGTGAATTAAGTTCTACATCTTCATCTCTTGATAATCTATAATATAACCATACACGTAAATATCTTTTTGTATGCAGAATTTCATTTACCATAAACATTCTCCTTCCGACTAATTGGAATATTGTTGTCGCACTACCTTGGTGCAACAACAACATATCACAAGAGTTCTGCAATATCCAGCTTTAAATCGAACTTATCCGAACAAATCCACTCTGTTCGTCAGATGTCACTTTACTTCCGGTTATGTAATCTCTAAAAACGTATTTTAAAAAGTTAACAAACTGTTCGTCTGTTCCTACATATTCAAACTGTACGGATTTAATTCTTGAACTTTCATTTGTTTTATTCATAGATATCCTTTCTCTGTCATATAGGCTGACAGCATCCTTTTTATTGTTCTGCGCCCCAATACTCTGTGGGCTTCACTTTTTCAAAGAATCTTCTTAAATCAGTCATATTTTCTACTTTGCCGAACTTATTTAGTGTTTGCAAAACTCTGTGGCGATATCTACCTCCTCGAGCTACTCGTTCATCAAGAATTGTAACAACTCCTGTATCGGTTTCGCTTCTGATGAGTCTGCCCACACCCTGTCTGAGTTTAATCAGCATATTGGGCACACAATATTGTTTAACAAATTCATAAGTACTGAAGCACTACCGTTACTCTTGATGAGGTAAATGGTTCGATTATAGAATGCTCTGGCGCACCATAAGAATTAAGGGATACCCGAGGGTATCCCTTTTCTTATTTTTCGTGCGCGGTGGCAGGACTTGAACAGGCTGTGCCAAGGTTTAAGAGTCAGCGAAAACCGCAGGCAAAAACAGTTCGGGGAACTGTTTTTAAGCCGCTGAGTTGATGATACTTATAACTATGAACACGCCACAACATGCGAGGCAGGTGTTTTCATCTATACACAACCACTGTCACCCGCACCACGGAACATTGAGTACCTATATGACACTCATCTTTTTGCTGAGGTAGCAGATATACCCTGTTCACAATTTATGCTAACTGAAGAATAACAAGATGTGCGGAAACAGGATATGTTCCTCCGGCAAGAGGAGTTATTGTAAGAGCTGTTGTATTATCCGCAGGATTTCTCACAGTCAGGACAGAATTTTCAACGGTTGTTGCCACCAATGCAAAACCAACAATCTGTGAGGTTCCCGTTGCTCTTCCTACTACTGTATACTCCAGTTCATCTCCGTTGAGAGTCAAAGCCAACTGTCCTGCTTCGTCCACACTTACTTCAAACAGTATCTGATACACACCAATCTGAGCAAGATTGAAAGAAGAATCATCCACTCTGGAGATATCAGCGCTGCTGACAACTCCATTCTGAGGGAAGCTGACATCATCCCCCGGAGCAACTGTAGCAGCATTATCAGGAGGCATAAGAGCATAGAAATCCGCATAATTCAACACAGTACCTGCAGGACCCTGAGGGCCTGCGGGACCTGTCTCACCAATAGGACCCTGAGGGCCTGCGGGACCTGTCTCACCTATGGGACCCTGAGGACCTATGGGACCTGTCGCACCAGCGGGACCCTGAGGACCTATGGGACCTGTCTCACCAACGGGGCCCTGAGGACCTATGGGTCCTGTCTCACCAGCGGGACCCTGAGGACCTGCGGGGCCTGTCTCACCTATGGGACCCTGAGGTCCTGCGGGACCTGTCGCACCAGCGGGACCCTGAGGACCTATGGGACCTGTCTCACCTGTGGGACCCTGAGGGCCTGCGGGACCTGTTTCTCCAATAGGACCCTGAGGGCCTGCGGGACCTGTCTCACCAGCGGGACCCTGTGGACCAGCGGGGCCCGGAGGGCATACAGGTGAACAATAGAATCTATTCTCACAACCACATCTGTTATTACAATTATCAGAAGGATTAATCTCAGAATTATTAATATCACTACAATTCCAGGTTTTTATTAATCTCACCTCCTTATCATTGAATAATACATATTATTCATGATGCTATATTTATGACACATATTAATGGATAATAAATGCACAACCTGGTTTTCAGGATAAAACATGACAAATATTCTCATAACTCAATAAAGAAACTCACATAGTAAAAACGATAAACATCACATCATAAAGAAAAAACTGCGCATAATAATCTAAACCCTGAATGGAGTGAAGATTATGTGCACAGCTGTTGCTTTCGCTACAAAAGATCACTATTTCGGCAGAAACCTGGATTTGGAATACTCATATAATGAAAAAATCACCATTACCCCGAGACGTTTCCCCTTTATGTTCCGATATGAAAAATCCATTTTCAATCATTATGCAATCATAGGTATGGCTCATATCTCAGATAATTACCCGTTATACTATGATGCAATAAATGAAGAAGGACTTGCTATGGCAGGGCTGAACTTCCCCGCAAATGCCATTTACAACAATTACAAAGAAAACTGCAGCAATATCGCTCCCTTTGAGCTTATACCATGGATTCTCTCTCAATGCAAAACTATCGACGAAGCAAAAAGACTCCTGGAGAGATCCTCTCTCATAAAAGAAAATTTCAGCCCGACCCTGCAAGTTACTCCCCTGCACTTTATGATAACTGACAAAGACAAATCCATAACCGTTGAACCTATAGGAGATGGACTAAAAGTCTATGACAACCCTGTGGGAGTACTGACAAACAATCCGCCTTTTGACTATCAGATGACCTATCTGAGTAATTTTTCGGGAGTATCCCCTTATCCCGCGATAAACAGAATATGCGATAACGTAACTCTCCCCGACTACAGCAGAGGACTGGGAGGAATCGGACTACCCGGAGATCTGTCCTCCTCCTCGAGGTTTGTCAGGGCTGTTTTCACAAAAACAAATTCTGTGTCCCCTGAGACAGAAAAAGACAGCGTTAATCAGTTTTTTCATATACTGTCATCTGTAGAGCAACAAAGAGGAGCTGTACGATTAGAAGATAATATAAACGTTATCACAGTGTACTCATCCTGCTGTAATCTTGAAAAAGGAATATACTATGTAAAAACCTACAACAATCACAGGATATCAGCAGTGGATATCCACAATGTCAATCTAGAAGATTCCGAACTGAGTACCTTTTCGCCTATTTACGAAGAGGATGTGCTTTTTCTGAACTAAAAAAGAGCGGTCAACGACCGCTCAACATTTTTAGTATACTACCAAAACAAACGAAATGTCAACCTCTATGTTGAAATCTTTAGGTGATAGAATACAATTTCTATGTTTTATATTAAAAACTACTATTAACTTTGTACAAAATACCATCTTGAAATTACCCCTACCCTATGATATATTATAGACAGAAAGGATGATACCAATGAAGAGGTAAGCACCCAAGGTTCAAAAAAGCTGAAGGCAAACAAAACAGTCCAGGCAAAACCAGACTAAACACTGAATATAAATACAAACTCTCTAACAAAAGAACACTGAAAACAGAGTAGTACAAAACAAAAGCCGACAGCAAGAACCCGAAAAAGACATTACATCCTAAATTAACAAAATTCCGCACGCAAGTAAATCTCACTTATGAGAATGAAGAAAAATGCCGTTGACAGGAAAAACAAGTAATTCAGAATGTAAAGTCTAATCTGTAGAAATGAGAGGTAGCCAAAGATGTTAGATAATAAGAGTGAACAGAAATAACCCTTGACTGAAATCATCAGAAAAAGATGAACAGTCAAGGGTATTTCTTTTTTACAGTTTTATATTTCTCCACCCTGTCCACAGCAAGGTGGCTTTTTCTTTTTTACATAAAAAAACAAATGCAGGCATATAGTCTGCCCGCATTCGTCTTGGAGTTATTCTCTATATTTATGCTTTTATTCTTATCTATAATCGAATTTACATAATACCACCTACAGGAAATCCTGTATCCATACCCGCAAGATGCTTCTGAATGACAGTTGCATCCTTAACATTGACAAGTCCCGATGCATCTACATCTGCCATCAAAAGCCCCGAATTAGATAGCTTGATAAGATCTGCAATATGTTTCTGAATAGCGGTGGCATCTTTGATGTTAACCTTGCCGTCCTCATCAGAATCTCCACATAGCAAATCAGGTATTTCCAGATCCTTAAGGTCCTCAGCAGCCTCAAAAACCAGATTCATCAGCTGCATACCCCTATTATTTATATCATTAGTAACTGCAAATATATTGAAACCGTCCTCAGGATATGTAAGAGTGAAGCTCAGGTAAGTGACAACTGCTCCATCATGACACAGTCCGCCGTCATCCTGAACTCTTATGCCGTATCCATAGCCATCACTCTTAGAATAATTAGTGGTCATTTCGGCAACGCTTTCCTTTGAGAGTACAGTATATTCCCTGAGAGATGTCATCCATTTGTCCATATCCTGAGCTGTGGACACAATATCGCCACAGCCATGAGTCAGACCTTTGTAACGCGCATCAATTAACTGATCAGTATCACCTGTATGCTCTGCAAGGTCGGTGTGATCCACCAGCTCCTCATAAAATCCGGAGTTGTTCATACCAAGAGGCACAAAGATGTTCTCCTCAATAAACTCAGCATAGCTCTGACCTGATACCATTTCGACTATCAATGAAAGCAAGAGATAATTAGCGTTCGAGTATCTGTATCCTTTATCAGGATTGAACAGAAGCTTTTTGGTATACAGCCAGTCTAAAATCTCCTGTGTATTCTCCTGTGCTGTAGCCTCCTCCGAGACTGTGTACCCTGAGAACAAGCCCTCCAGATGTTCACGTATTCCTGAACGATGGGTCAGCAGATTCTTTATTGTAACATCCTGTGCAACTGTATAATCAGGAAAATACTGCGAGAGTGTATCATCAACACTCAGTTTCCCCTGCTCCTGCAGAATCAGTATGGCTGCCGCACAAAACTGTTTTGAGTTTGAACCTATGGGAAAAAGAGTCTCTAAACTCATTTCCTTTGACTGAGCGGTATTTGCCATTCCCCTTGTGCTATGACAAAGGACCCTTCCGTTTTTGGTGATATAGGCAACTCCGCTGATATCATATTCTTCCATCTGTTCCTCAAGATAACTCTGAGGATCTATATCTGCACCTGCAACGGCAGAGCAAGGAACAAGACTCACACTGAGCAAAAAACACAGAGCAAGTAAAACGCAGATTGTATTTTTGATTTTCATATTCAAAACTCCTTTCACCATGATATTACCACGATGCCAGAAGTTTTTCAATGAACGCGAAATAGAAAAAATCAACCAGGAGTTTAACAGAAAAACATAACATTAATAAAACAAAGGTTTCGTTCTTTCGAACTGTACCCAATAGTCTATCATGAGCTTTTTATGAATTTCATCCGCAAAGCACAGAAAGGGGATGACCGCACTCTCCTGATGGAAAACATAGGAGGCTACCTTGCCCTTTGCTGTTTCGATATAGGTTATTCTCACAAGATTGTTCTCTTCCATTATCTTCATATATTCCTTGAGCTCTTCCTCTTTTATACCTGTATTTTTGCTGATCAGCGAGGCATCAAGCGGATAGTTCAACCGAGAGTACATATAGAAAAGTATCTTCAGAATATTTTTATCAGCAAATGCGCTGAAAAGCTTACGGAGCTCCTCTATGCTTTCGATTTTGTTCAGGATTCCTCCAACAGGCTCAGGCATCAGGAAGAATGTTCTGAAATCATCTGCAAGTCTCATATCAAGAATACCCGCATCCATAACCGCTCTGGAAAAATACTTATGGTCAACATCCTTATATTTAATTTCCTCAAGAGAATCATTAATCAGCGACTCCTCATGAGCAAGACCTGCGTTAATTGCCCAACACATCTGAAAAGCTCTTCTGTAACCATCCTCGATAGGCAACTGACGAAGTGTCTGTGCAATTGCCTGCTCCACGCTCTCTGGTTCTCTTCCAAACAGCGCATCAAGACTCACATCCAGCACATCTGCAATATCAGGCAAAAGTTCAATATCAGGTGTACCACCTCTCTCCCATTTAGATACAGCCTGAGTCGATACATTCAGAAGCTTTCCAAGCTGCTCCTGAGTGTAGCCTTTTGCAAGCCTTCTTTCTCTGATTTTTTTACCCATTTTTTCCATAATGGTCATCTCTTTTCTGAAAATGAACTAAATATTTTCATACTGTTATTTTTTTAATTATATCACGAATACAGCATTACTACAACACAATAATTGTATATTGAAATAGCCTGTTTATTTTTGTATAATATCCTGTAGATTGTAAGAAGGACAGGTGCCATCGAATTATGAAAATTATTGCACGGATACAAAGCGACTTCCCCACAAAATTCGGCATCCCAAGGCAAAGCGGACTTGCTGACACAGAAGCCATAATAGTCTTTGAACCCGAATTCAGACAGGAAGAAGCACTTAGGGGAATTGAACAATACAGTCACCTTTGGCTCATATGGAAATTCTCAGAAGTATCGGCCGACAGCTGGTCTCCCACCGTGCGCCCTCCAAGACTTGGAGGCAACAAGCGGATGGGCGTGTTCGCAACCCGCTCTCCCTTCAGACCAAACCCCATAGGATTATCCAGCGTAAAGCTTTGCGGAATAGAAAAAACTGACCAAGGATTGGTTCTGAAGGTATGTGGTGCCGACCTGATGGATGGTACCCCTATCTACGACATCAAACCCTATATCCCCTATTCCGACTGTCATCCGGAGGCAAATGGAGGGTTTGCTCACGAAAAACTCAGGTATCATCTAGAAGTTAACTGTCCGTCAGAGTTACTCAGTGTTCTCCCCCAAAAAAAGAGAGAACCTCTCATCCAAATACTCTCCCAAGATCCAAGACCTCAGTATATAGATGACCCGTCCCGAATATTCGGATTCCCCTATGCAGGATTCGAGGTCAGGTTCACAGTAAATGAGAATATACTCACTGTTATATCAATAGATAAGAGCGATTAATAAAACAGTTCATATTCCGCCATTGTGTGAAATATGAACTGTTTCAGTTTTTATGAGTATTATATACATTTATAACCATCTGTTAAAAAATTAACCATCTATAAAAAACAAGTTAGCATAAGGTAACTGAATGTCCGAAATTTCCGACAAATTATCTGCAAAAAATCCCTTTTTAATATAGACATTTTTAATCATATATGTTATTATTAACTCGTATGTAAAGTAGCAAACAACAGCTGCTTTAACTCCATAATTCATCCAATCTACAGGGAGGATTCAATAATGAAAAAGAAATTCAGCACTATCCCCTTCTCCGGCACAGCGGAGCAGGAGGCAAAGCTCATGGAAGTAATCGCCGAGCACAAAGATGATCCCGGTGCAGTTATGCCCGTTCTTCAGAAAGCTCAGGACATCTACGGCTACCTTCCCATCGAGGTACAGGCAAAGATCGCAGAAGGTCTCAATGTACCTATGGAGGAAGTTTACGGCGTTTCTACCTTCTACTCACAGTTCTCACTCACACCCAAGGGTGAGTATACAATCTCCGTTTGCCTTGGCACAGCTTGCTATGTTAAGGGCTCCGGCGATATTTTCAACAAGCTCAGTGAGAGACTTGGTATCGGTTCTGAGGAGTGCACTCCTGACGGAAAGTTCTCTCTCACAGCATGCCGTTGTATCGGCGCTTGCGGTCTTGCTCCTGTTCTTACAATTAATGAGGAAGTATATGGCCGTCTGACAGTAGATGATGTAGACGACATTCTTGCAAAATACAACTAAACTCTTTTGACCCTCAACACTGAGGATTCGGACGAGAATCTTTCATAAAGAAGGAACAGACCTATGAAGATGACTACTATTAAAGAACTGCTGTGTGCAGACGTTGTTTGTGGAGAAGAAAACCTTGACAGCAATGTTTTCTCTGCATGCGGCAGTGATATGATGAGCGACGTACTGGCCTTTGTCAAGGACCAGGCTGTGCTGCTCACAGGTCTTGTTAACTCTCAGGTTATTCGCACCGCAGAAATGATGGATATGGTTTGCATCGTTTTTGTCCGTGCAAAGCTGCCTACCCCTGAGATGATAGAACTAGCAAAGGAATGTGGTATCGTTTTGATGACCACAGAGAAGCGTATGTACGATGCCTGCGGCATACTGTACACTAACGGTCTCGTAGGAAACAAAATCAAAAAATGAGTGAAGCACTTAATTTTCATTTTGATGTAGACGGGGACGACTTTACCTCGGCAGGTCAGGCATCTGTCCAGATAAAGAAGAACCTCAGGCAGCTTGGCATCTCCCCTGATACGATCAGACGCGTTTCCATTGCAATGTATGAAGGTGAAATCAACATGGTAATTCATGCAGGCGGCGGCGAAGCTGATGTGTCTGTTACTGAAGACTATGTTGAGATTCTCCTCACCGACCATGGTCCCGGTATCGCTAACATCGAACAAGCAATGCAAGAGGGTTTCTCTACTGCACCCGATGCTATCCGCTCTCTGGGATTCGGTGCAGGAATGGGTCTGCCCAATATGAAACGCTACTCCGACTATATGAACATTGACTCAGAAGTCGGCAAAGGAACAACCATCACGATGAGAGTCAATCTCTGATTCCCAATTTTCGAAGAAAGGCGGGTGGAAGAATTTGAACAATTATGAACATTCAGTTTTTCTTGATGTAAAAAAATGTATCGGATGCACCACCTGTCTCAGGCATTGTCCTACACAGGCCATCCGCATAAAAGACGGACATGCTGTCATTAACGAAAAGCGCTGTATAGACTGCGGCGAATGCATCAAAATCTGTCCCAAAAAAGCCAAGAAGCCTGTATGCAACAAGCTGAAGGACCTTGACTCTTTCAAATGGAAGATTGCTCTGCCCGCACCCACTCTGTACGGACAGTTTGAGAATATGGACGATGTGGACTACATCCTCAACGGATTGCTGAAAATCGGCTTTGACGATGTGTTTGAGGTATCAACTGCTGCGGAGCTTGCCTCTGCATATACCAGACAGTATCTCAAGCGTCCCGATGTGGTCAAACCTGTTATCAGCTCTGCCTGTCCCGTTGTACTCAGACTTATCTGTCTGAGGTATCCTTCCCTCAAGGACAACATCATTCCCATGCTCCCTCCCATGGAGATAGCTGCGATGATGGCAAGAGAAAGAGCAAAGAAAAATCACCCCGAGCTGACTGACAGCGACATCGGTGTATGCTTCATCTCTCCTTGTCCCGCCAAGGCAAGTTACGTAAAAAACGGGTTCGGCAGCTACAAGAGTCAGGTCGACGTTGTTATTCCCATCAGCGACATTTACTTCCAGCTTATCAATGCTATGGAACACTCTGACGACATAGAAACACTATCAAAATCCGGAATGATCGGTATTGGATGGGCTTCCTCAGGCGGCGAAGCTACAGCACTGTTCAATGATGCCTACCTTGCAGCCGACGGAATCGAAAACGTCAACCGTGTTCTGGACCAGATAGAAAATGATAATATTCCCCCACTGGAATATATTGAGCTCAATGCCTGCACAGGCGGCTGCGTAGGCGGAGTTCTCACAATGCAGAATCCCTTCATCGCGAAGGCAAAGCTGCAGACACTGCGAAGATACCTTCCCGTTTCTCAGAACTTCGTAAAGAATGATGAGATTATTCCCGAAAAGTACTTCTTCGAAGAAATCCCCACCTACTATCCCATCTCCCGACTGAGCGAGAGTATGTCCGAATCCATGAGGATGATGGCAGAAATCCAGAAGCTGAGAGACAAGCTCCCGGGCATCGACTGTGGAGCCTGCGGTGCTCCCACATGCAGAGCCTTTGCAGAGGATGTGGTCAAGGGAACCGCCAAGCTCTCTGACTGTACAATCAACTACCGCAGCGAGCTTCTTGAGTATCTTAAAACAAAGGATGAGGATTGTGACAGTAACTGAACTGAGTCACGCCGAGGGCTTTGAGGCTGTAAACCTGTCTGAAGGTGATCGCGAGATCACAGGCGTATACATAGGCGACCTGCTCAGCTGGGTTATGGGAAAAGCCACAAGCGGAGACTCCTGGATAACCATTATGTCCAACATAAATATCCTGGCTGTTGCATCACTTACCGACTGCGCCTGCGTTATCCTTGCCGAGGGTGTGACCCTGGAGGATGATGTGAAGACTGCAGCACAAAGCAAGGGTATCAATGTGATATCAAGTCAACTGTCGGCATATGAGATTGCCCTCAGACTGAACACAATGATTAATAATGAATAAGTATTACTACGATTTTCATGTTCACTCCTGTCTGTCCCCCTGCGGTGATGACGAGAGCACCCCAAACAGCATAGCAGGTATGGCTACGCTGTGCGGTCTGAACGTGGTCGCGCTTACCGACCACAACACCTGTCGCAACTGTCCCGGATTCTTCGGAGCAGCAAAACGACACGGAATCATCCCTATTGCAGGAATGGAACTGACAACAGCCGAGGATATACACATTATCTTTCTGTTTGAAAAGCTTGAGGATGCAATGCGCTTTGACAAAGAAATCAGCACAAGACGCATTCTTGTTGAGAGCAGACCTGATATTTTCGGTGAACAGTACATTATGGACGAAAACGACTCTGTCATAGATACAGAAAAGTACTTTCTTCCCAATGCTACCACTGTCACCATTGAAGAATGTCCCGCGCTGGCAGAGAAGTTCGGCGGAATATGTTATCCCGCTCATGTAGATAGACAAGCCAACGGTGTTATCGCCACACTGGGTACTTTCCCTGACTATATCAAAGGCTTTAATTGTTGTGAGTTTCACAACGCTGACAAGATCAGGGAATACAAAGAGAACTACCCCATCGGAGAAAGACACATCATCGTCAGCTCTGACGCCCACTATCTGTGGGACATGAGGGACGAAAATCAATTCTTCCTCATTGATGATGAACCATACAGCTCCGAACTGGTGCGTCGCAGGATATTTGAGGCTTTGAGGTGAACTATGAAAGAAATCTCGCTTAATATACTTGATGTAGCAAAAAATTCCGTGAAAGCAGGCGCTGCACTCACCACCATCACCCTGAATGAAACCGAGGAAACCCTCACTCTCATTATCGGTGACAATGGTTGCGGAATGAGCGAGGAAACAGTCAAAAATGTCTGTGACCCCTTCTATACCACCAGGACCACCAGAAAGGTCGGACTGGGAATCCCGCTGTTGAAGCTTTCTGCAGAACAGACAGGAGGCAGCTTTGAGATCATATCAAGATCTCAGGAGGATTTCCCCGATGATCACGGTACAACCGTTACCGCTGTGTTTTACAAAAACCACATTGACTTCACCCCTCTGGGCGATGTTGTTTTCTCTATCGTCACTCTAATCCAGGGAGACCCTGATGTGGATTTTCTGTACACACACAATATGCCCCAGGGCACAGTGAGTCTTGACACAAGAGAGCTGAGAGCGCAGCTTGGAGACATCTCTCTGGCTGAATTTGAGATAATCGCATGGATCAGCGAATATCTCAAGGAACAGTATGCTGAACTCAACGCTTGATCAATATAGGAATTAATGAAATTTATTAATTTATATTCTATATCTAAGAAAGGAAAATAAATATGAAGTCTTTAGCAGAACTCCAGGCAATCAAAGAAAAGATGCAGAACAAAGTTGCTCTTCGTGAGGGCTCCGGCGAGATGAGAGTAGTTGTTGGTATGGCTACTTGCGGTATCGCAGCAGGCGCTCGTCCCGTACTGAGTGCTTTTGTTGAGGAGGTTGCAAACAACAACCTCGCAGGAAAGGTTACTGTATCACAGACCGGATGTATCGGTATCTGCCAGTTCGAGCCCGTTGTTGAGGTTTACGAAGCTGACAAGGAGAAGGTTACTTATGTAAAAATGACTGCCGAAAAAGCAAAGAGGGTAGTCGAGGAACATATAAAGGGTGGCAAGGTTGTTGCTGAATACACATTTGCTGCTCACAACGCATAATTCGGAGGTATGACATTATGATTCGTTCACATGTTCTGATCTGCGGCGGTACCGGATGTACCTCTTCAGGAAGCCTTAAGATCCAGGAAGAGTTCACAAGAGCTCTGGAGGCAAACGGCCTTTCTGAAGAAGTAAAACTGGTACAGACCGGTTGTTTCGGTCTTTGCGCCTTAGGTCCCGTTGTTATTATTCATCCCGAGGGAACATTCTACAGCCGTGTAGAGCCCAAGGACGTTGAAGAAATCGTTACTGAGCACCTGCTCAAGGGTCGTGTTGTTGAGCGTCTTGTATATGCTGACATAGGCGAAGAGGAAGTTGCAGAGTCTATTGCTAACGTTTCTCTTAACGACACTGCATTCTATAAAACACAGAAGCGTGTAGTTCTCAGAAACTGCGGTGTTATCGATCCCGAGGACATCAACGAGTACATTGCTATGGACGGCTACCAGGCTCTCGGTAAGGTACTGACAGAGATGACTCCCGATGAAGTTATCCAGGTTGTTCTGGATTCCGGTCTCCGTGGCCGTGGCGGCGGCGGATTCCCCACAGGACGCAAGTGGGCACTCACAGCGCCCAACAAGGCTCCTCAGAAGTATGTTGTTTGTAACGCCGACGAGGGTGACCCCGGTGCATTCATGGACCGTTCTGTTCTGGAGGGTGACCCCCACTGTATCATCGAGGCTATGGCCATCGCAGGTTATGCTATCGGTGCAACAAAGGGTTATGTATACGTTCGTGCAGAGTACCCCATCGCTGTTAAGCGTCTTCAGATCGCTATCGATCAGGCAAAAGAGATGGGTCTTCTGGGCAAGAATATTTTTGACTCAGGATTTGATTTTGATCTTGAGATCCGTCTGGGTGCAGGCGCATTCGTTTGCGGTGAAGAGACAGCTCTTATGACCTCTATCGAGGGTAACCGCGGTGAGCCCCGTCCCCGTCCCCCCTATCCTGCAGTTCGTGGTCTCTATGATTCTCCCATAGTTGAGAACAACGTTGAGACTTTCGCAAATATTCCCCAGATCATCCTCAATGGTGCCGAGTGGTTTGCATCCATGGGTACTGAGAAGTCCAAGGGTACAAAGGTATTCGCTCTGGGCGGTAAGATTGAGCACACAGGTCTGGTTGAGATTCCCATGGGTACTACTGTTCGTGATATCGTTTACGAAATTGGCGGCGGTATTCCCGGTGGCAAGGCCTTCAAGGCTGCTCAGACCGGTGGTCCTTCCGGCGGATGTATCCCCGCAAGACTCATCGACACTCCTGTTGACTACGATAACCTGACAGCTATCGGCTGTATGATGGGTTCAGGCGGACTTATCGTTATGGATGAGGACACCTGTATGGTAGATATGGCTAAGTTCTTCCTTGAGTTCACAGTTGACGAGTCTTGTGGTAAGTGTACTCCCTGCCGTATCGGTACAAAGAGACTCCTCGAGATGCTGGAGCAGATCACATCCGGCAATGGCACACTTGAGCTTATCGACGAGATGGAGAAGCTGTGCTACTACATCAAGGACAACGCACTGTGCGGTCTTGGTCAGACAGCTCCCAACCCTGTTCTTTCCACACTCAACTTCTTCCGTGATGAGTATATTGCTCACGTTGTAGACAAGAAGTGTCCTGCAGGTGTATGCCAGGCACTGACCAACTACAAGGTTGTTGCTGACAAGTGTAAGGGATGTACTGCTTGTGCAAGAGTTTGTCCTGTAGGCGCAATCAGCGGTAAGGTTAAGGAAGCACACGTTATCGACACATCCAAGTGTATCAAGTGCGGAGCTTGTATGGAAAAATGTAAGTTCGGCGCAATCATTAAAGAGTAAGAGAAAGGAGACGCTATTATGGAAATGATAAACATTAAAATCAATGGTATGCCTTTCTCTGTTGAGAAGAACACAACCATTCTGGACGCATGCCGCAGCTTTGGCATCAAGATCCCCACACTCTGCTATCTCCGTGATATGAATGAGATCGGCGCATGCCGTATGTGCGTATGTGAGGTTAAGGGTGCAAGATCCCTGGTTGCAGCTTGTGTATATCCCATTGACAGAGAGGGCACAGAGATCTTTACAAACACTCCCAAAGTTCAGGAGGCAAGAAAGACTACTCTGGAGCTGATTCTCTCCAACCACGACAAGAAGTGTCTCTCCTGCCCCAGAAGCAACAACTGTGAGCTTCAGAACCTCTGCAAGGAGTATGGCATTGAGGACGAGAACCGCTTTGCAGGTGAGAACCCTGTTCTTCCCATCGACACCAGCACAGCACATCTTGTGCGTAACAATAACAAGTGTATCCTTTGTCGTCGTTGTGTTGCTGCATGTAAGGAGCAGCACGTAGGCGTTATCGGCGCAAATGACAGAGGATTTGATTCTACTATCGGTTGTGCTTTCGACCAGAACCTTTCTGAGGTTGCTTGTGTATCCTGCGGTCAGTGTACTGTAGTATGTCCCACAGGTGCTCTGGTTGTTAAGGACGAGACAACAAAGGTATTTGAGGCTATCGCTGACCCCGAGAAGGTTGTTATCGTTCAGACAGCTCCTGCTGTCAGAGCTGCTCTCGGCGAGGAGTTTGGCATGGCTATCGGCACAAACGTAGAGGGCAAGATGGTTGCTGCTCTCAAGCGTCTGGGCTTTGACAAAGTATTCGACACCAACTTCGGTGCTGACCTGACAATTCTTGAGGAAGGCACAGAGTTCATTGATCGTGTTAAGAACGGCGGCACTCTGCCCATGATCACATCCTGCTCACCCGGCTGGGTTAAGTTCTGTGAGCACTACTATCCTGATCTTCTGCCCAACCTCTCCACCTGTAAGTCTCCTCAGCAGATGACAGGTGCTATCATCAAGAGCTACTACGCAGAGAAGGAGGGCATCGATCCTGAGAAGATCGTTTCTGTATCTGTTATGCCCTGTACTGCTAAGAAGTTCGAGCACAAGCGCAACAACGAAGGCAGAAATGGTATCGCTGATGTTGATATCGTTATCACCACAAGAGAGCTCGGCGAAATGATCAAGAGAGCAGGTCTTGACTTTGTTAACCTGCCCGATGAGGATTATGATTCTGCTCTTGGTATCTTCACAGGTGCAGCTGTTATCTTCGGTGCAACCGGTGGTGTTATGGAGGCTGCTCTGCGTTCTGTTGCTGACATCCTCACAGGCGACGACCTGAAGAAGATTGACTACACAGAGGTTCGTGGCACTGAGAACATCAAGTATGCCACCTACGATGTAGCAGGTATGGAGGTTAAGGTTGCTGTTGCTTCCGGCCTCTCCAACGCTGCAAAGATTCTGGATGATATCCGCGCAGGCAAAGCAGACTATCAGTTTGTTGAGATCATGTGCTGTCCCGGCGGTTGCGTAAACGGCGGCGGTCAGCCCATCCAGCCCGCTTCTGTCAGAAACTATGTTGACATCAAAGCAGAGCGTGCAAAGGTTCTCTATGCAGAGGATGCAGGCCTTCCCATGAGAAAGTCTCACGAGAGCCCCATCGTTAAGAAGCTGTATGAGGATTATCTGGGCGAGCCCGGCGGCCACAAGGCACACGAGCTCCTGCACACTACTTATGTAGAGCGCAAGATCAACTGATCTGTCCACAAGTCATAAATAAAATCAGGCTTCCCGATTTACTTCGGGAAGCCTTTTTTAATGCAAAACATCGCAGACTCAAAGATTATACTCTCCTGAACGCTTTGCAAATTCTGTATTGAGTGAATCTGTATCCGCAGGCTGAGCAGGATTTGCAGATGGCTTGGGATAAATCTCGTTTGTGACAACATCCACTATCACACCATGTCTGAACTTCTTATCCTCCCCTGCGGGCATCTCGTCAGGAAAAACAGAAGGGTTGCTATTCTCCTTGTTCATTTTTCACCATACCTTTCTTTTGTCGTAATATTATTATAAGCATATAATCAAATATTATATACGGAAAGTGTTTCTTTTTTCTATTTCAGAATATTATATCCGTTTTTCATTCTTATCGGATTTCTATATTAATAATTAATTAAGAAAAAACAAAAATATCATTGTATTTTCCTAAAAAAAGTTGTAATATAAATTAAGTTTATATTCTACAAACAAACCATCAATTTTTTATTTTTAGGAGATTGATATGAAAATTATAATTGCTGGTTGCGGTAAAATTGGCGAATCCCTCATTGGCGCCCTTGTCAAAGAAGGACATGACGTAATCGCCATCGATAAAGATTCAGAGGCTTTGTCTGAAATTATCAATATTTATGATGTTATCGGCGTGTGCGGCATTAGCACTGACTGTGAGGTTCTGGCTGAAGCAGGAGCTGACAAAGCTGATATGTTCATAGCGGTTACAGGTACAGACGAGCTGAATATGCTGAGCTGTTACATTGCTAAAACTCTAGGTGCAAAACACACTATCGCACGCATCAGAGACAGAGCTTATAATGAGAACAATCTGGATTTTCTTCAGCAAAAGCTGGGTCTGTCCATGTCAATTAATCCCGAAAGATTTGCGGCATACGATATCTATCATGTACTGAAGTTCCCTTCCGCAGTTCACGTTGAGACCTTCTCTACCAGAAACTTCGAGATCATCGAGCTTATTCTCAAGGAGAACTCCCCTCTCTCAGGCGTAAAGGTTATTGATCTGAGAAAGCTTAACCCTGCGAAATTCCTTATCTGCGCAGTACAGAGAGGAGAGCAGGTATATATTCCCGACGGTAACTTTGAGCTTCGCAGCGGCGACAAGATCGCTCTGACAGCTGCTCCCACAGAGATACTCAAACTTTTGAGAGGACTCAAGCTCACACAGAAGCAGGCAAAAAATGTTATGATCCTGGGCGGTAGCCGTACTTCTTATTACCTGGCAAAGAGACTCCTTGCCAGCGGTAGCACCGTGACAATCATTGACAAGGACCCCGTCCGCTGTCAGGAGTTGTGTGATGCCCTCCCCGGAGCAACCATCATTCTGGGTGACGGTGCTAACCAGGAACTTCTGCTTGAAGAGGGACTCAGAGAGGTGGATGCCTTTGTCACACTGACAAACATTGACGAGGAAAATATCCTCATCTCCTACTATGCATCCAGCATGAATGTTCCCAAAATTGTTACTAAGGTAAACAGAAACGAGTTTATTCCTCTTGCATCTAATCTGGGACTTGATACAATAGTTTCTCCCAGAAGAACTATCTGCGACGTTATCCTCAGACTCACCAGAGCACTGCACAACTCGGTAGGAAGCAACGTTGAGAAGCTCTACAAAATCATGGATGGTAATGCCGAAGCTCTCAAGTTTAATGTCAGTCCGGATTTCAAATACTCCAACATTCCTCTGAAGGAAATTAAATTCAAGAAGAACATTCTTATTGCAGGAATCATCAGAAACAACAAGGCGCTTATCCCCACAGGTGATGATGCTATCCAACTGGGAGACAAGGTTATTGTTATCAGCACAGGACACACGCTCTATGACCTTGCTGATATAATCGCATAAAACAGAGGTACTGTTATGAATCGTAGAATGGTACTCAACACTCTGGGTTACATTTCTGTTGCCAATGCAATTCTGATGCTGTTGCCCACTATTGTGTCTATTATTTACAGAGAAGCCTGTCTGTGGGCTTTTCTGATTACTATCGGAATCTCCCTTCTGATGGGACTTCTGCTCATACTGTTATCCAGACCGGGCACAAAGGTCATTTATGCCAAAGAAGGCTTTGTCATAGTATCCTACGCCTGGCTGATTATGGCGGGAATAGGTGCTTTGCCCTTTGTTATCAGTGGCGAGATCCCCTCCTATGTTGACGCTTTCTTTGAGATGGTCAGCGGATTCACCACCACAGGAGCTTCTATCCTGACGGATGTAGAGGCTATGAGCAAGGGACTGTTGTTCTGGCGCAGTTTCTCCCACTGGATCGGCGGTATGGGAGTGCTGGTTTTTGTAATGGCAATTATCCCCAACATTTCTGACCGCTCCATTCATATTCTCAGAGCAGAGATGCCGGGACCCGAGGTAGGAAAGCTCCGCCCCAAGGCAGGCGACACTGCAAAGATCCTATACCTCATATATATAGTAATGACAGTGGTTCAGATAGTTTTGCTTCTTTTTGGTGGAATGCCACTCTTCGAAAGCTTAGTGCATACTTTCGGAACAGCCGGCACAGGCGGATTCGGCGTCAAAGCAGACAGTATTGCATCCTACAGCCCCTATCTTCAGTGGGTAATTGCGATATTTATGATATTTTTCGGAGTCAACTTCAACCTCTATTATCTTATTCTCATCAGAAAGATCAAGAGCGTTTTCAAGAGCACAGAACTGTGGGCTTACTTAGGAATAATAATTGTAAGTATCACTCTCATCTGTATCAACATATATTCTATGTATGACGGATTCTCTGAAACGCTGAGAGCCTCTGTGTTCCAGGTTGCATCCATAATATCCACAACAGGATATGCTACAACCGACTTTAACCTCTGGCCAGTGCTTTCAAAAACAGTATTACTTATCATTATGATTGTGGGTGCTTGTGCAGGATCCACCGCAGGAGGATTAAAGGTATCCAGAGCTGTAATACTTGTTAAGGCTGTTTTCAGAGAGTTTAAGAAAATGCTTCATCCTCGCTCTGTCAGAGTTGTAAAGATGGAAGGAAAAAGTGTGGAAGAAAACACTCTAAGCAGCGTAACAACATATTTTGCAGTCTATATGATGTGCGTGCTTATGATTTTTCTGTGTCTTGGATTTGAACCCTTCAGCATTGAAACCAACTTCAGTGCAACCCTTGCCTGTTTCAATAACATCGGACCCGGTCTGGGATCTGTAGGCCCTACATCAAGCTATGCACAGTACTCCGATTTCTCCAAGATACTTCTATCAATAGCAATGCTCTTGGGCAGACTGGAGATTTATCCTCTGATTTTAGGACTCAACCCCGTTGTGTGGAAGAAAAGATAAAACGATAATTCTCAAACAAAAAAACCGTGTGATTCTTATTATCACACGGTTTTTATTATTTATTGACTTATGCTGAAACTTCATCAGATATTAAGCATAACAAGAGCACCCAGAATCATAGCTAATGCCATGCTCTGGCGAAGGCTGAGTCTCTCCCTGAAAATAACAACGCCTGACAATGTCACTACCAGTATGGTGGCCACACTGAAGGTAGGATAGGCTATAACTGCAGGAACTGTGCCAAGAGACGCAAGAAGGAACTTTGCAGAAAAAAAGTTGGGGATTCCTATGAGGCATCCGTACAAAACCTCGTTCTTCCCTATCCTCTGCTTTCTTATTATCACAAGAACCACACAGAGCACAAAGGCCACCACAAAGGTATAAAAAAGAAACTGAGATGACAATTCCCGTTGGCCTGTCTCCTCATAAACCTTGCTCATTCCGTCCGCGGCTCCACCTGCCAGAAGAAGCACCACAAGACCCACGCCCTGTTTGCCTTTCTCCTCATCTTTTTGGGGCTCAAAATTAATTATAAGTATGGCAATCACTGCTACAACAAAGCCCACTATCTGCAGCAAAGTCGGCTTCTCCCCAAATATCAGAATCGATACAACCATAGGAACCAGCAGACCAAGCTTCATAAACACAGAGGACAAAACAACTCCGTTTTTCTTTACATTGTACTGAAAAAGCATAAAAGAAAGAAGATACAGCACTCCGTGAACTGCACCCATCCCGAGAGCAGAAGGAAGCTGCGGGGACTGAGGAAACAGTTTCCAAAAGCTCCCAACAAACAAGCCTGCCATAATCATACAGGTCAGGTAATTCATAGCAAGCATACTAAGGTTGTTCTTTACTCTGTCAGAGCTTAGCCGCATAATGACAGAAATCAAAGCACTGCTCAGTACAGCTAAGGCTAAATAGACGATAACAATCACCTGCTTTTCTAAAAGTAAAAAGCAAACAGGTTCCAAAAGTCATTTGAAACCTGTTTCGAATTATCATTCAAAATTGGGCTTGAACATAGGCATAAGCTGCAACTTGAAAAGATTTACTCTGTGCTTTCTGTCAATAAGCTCCTTTGTCTTCTCGTCATCAATCTCGCCTGTACGGATATATCTGTCAAGAACATCATAAGTAAAGCCCAGATTCTCTTCATCGGTCTTGCCCGAGAGACCATCAATGGGAGTTTTGTCAACAAGAAAAGCAGGAAGTCCGAGAAGTCTGCCTATCTCCTTAACCTCTGTAACAGTCAGGTGACACATAGGACTGAAATCTCCTGCAGCGTCACCATAACGGGTAGAGTATCCCACCCAATCCTCGCTCAGATTACAGGTATTGACAACTCTGCCATTCACGCTCTGAGAAACTGCGTAGAGAGTTGTCATACGAATTCGTGCAGGAAGATTTGTAAGACTCTGGGATGTGAGCTCAAGGTCCTGAGGCATGGCGTTTTTTACGCCCTCCACAGCATCTTTGATGTTCACAACATAATACTTGATCCCCAAATGCTCCACAAGACTGTAAGCGGCATCAACGTCGTGCTGTTCACCGCAGGGCATAAGCACACCTACCACTCTGTCTTTGCCCAGCGCCTCAACACACAGCGCTGCCGCAACGGAGGAATCCTTGCCTCCTGATATACCCACAACAGCGTTGCAGTCTTTTCCGTTCTGTTCAAAAAATTCTCTTATCCAGAGAACACACTCATTCTTAATTTTTTCTGCATTAAACATATTCTTCACCTTTATTCTTATATAGAATTATTCATTAATTACATCTATCTGGCACATCTTCATAACACTGAGTGCATCCTTATGAGTCTGCACAGTTACACCTGCACAGCAGGCAGCATCCACGATAATGGCTTTCTCAGGGAAGTTCGCCTTAAGCAGGAGAGCGTTGGAAACAACACAGATATCTGTGCACAGACCCACAAGCTCAAGAGAGAATTCCTCGTCTCCTACTGCCTCGCTAATGATACTTGGAAGTTCCACAGAGCCGAAGGTAGGCTTTTCGACAGAGATATAGCTCTTGCCCTCCAATGCTTTTGCAACACGGTCATCAAGCTTCCATCCGTCTGTTCCTTTTACACAATGTTCTACAGGGAGCTTTCTGCCTTCAGGAGTATCCAGATAGTCCTCGGAATGAGTATCATAGGTCACAATAATAAGTCCCTGAAACTCCTCTATCTTATGGGCAACCTTCTCTCTTATAGAGACAGCCTCCTGCGTGCCCAGAGAACCATCCACAAAATCCTTCTGCATATCAACTACAACAAGAATATTTTTCATAATGTCAGCTCCTTATCAATTAACAATCAAGCAAAAATTGCAGATTCCCAACATCCTGCCGAACTTTTCTCCCACCTGAGGAATGGTTCCGCAATAATCAAATCCCAGTCTCTCGTGGAGTCTGATGCTACCTTCGTTGTCGCTTGTAATAACAGACACTACCGTATGGATGGACTCGTCCTTGCGCGCGATATCGATTATTTCCTTCATAAGCGCAGTGCCGATGCCTCTGCCACGAAAGCCGTTGTCAACATATACAGACAGCTCCACGGTGCTCTTGTAGGCTTCTTTCTCACGATAGCCCGAGAGAGAAGCATAGCCCACCGCAGTGCCATCCTCATCCCACACAATCAAAGGATGGTTACCTGTGTTGTGACAATGGAACCACTGCTCCCATTGTTCAACAGACTTAGGGGTCAAATCAAAGGTCGCAAAACCATTTTCAATCTCATAATTATATATTTTCAGTAGGGACTCTATATCTTTTTCTTCTGCGTAGCGAATACTCATTATTATCTCCTCAATCAAAATACATAATTAATATATCACAAACAAGTCCCATGAGCAATAGAAAAAAGAGCACAACAGAAATGTTGTGCTCCTTATATTACAATTATTATCTGATACCATACTTCTCGATAACATAGTCCATATCCTTGTCGCCTCTACCTGAAAGGTTGATAAGAACGGAACCTTTGCTTAGAGTCTTGGCAAGCTTCATTCCGTATGCCACAGCATGAGAGCTCTCGATTGCAGGGATGATACCCTCCAGACGAGATAGCTTGTAGAATGCGTCGATGGTCTCTTCGTCATCGATAACGTCATACTTGACACGTCCGATCTCCTGAAGGAATGCATGCTCAGGGCCAGAAGAAGGATAGTCCAGACCACTGGCAACGGAATATACGGGAGCAGGCTCACCGTTCTCGTCCTTGAGCATGATGGAATTAAATCCATGCATAATACCCTCTGTGCCGTACTTGAGGCTTGCTGCGTGGTCGCCCATTTTAGGACCTCTGCCAAGAGGCTCAATACCATAGATATCCACAGGATCATTGAGGAATCCTGAGAACAGACCAGCTGCATTGGAACCACCGCCCACACAAGCAACAACAGCATCGGGAAGATGTCCTGTCATATCAATAAACTGCTCTCTTGCTTCAATACCGATAACGCTCTGGAAATCTCTGACCATCATAGGGAAAGGATGGGGACCCAGTACAGAACCGATACAATAGATACAGTCGTTGTACTCCTTGCTGTATGCATCAAAAGCTGCGTCAACAGCCTCTTTAAGGGTCTGAAGGCCATGGGTAACCTCAACGACGTTTGCGCCCAGAATCTTCATTCTGGCAACGTTGGGAGCCTGCTTCTTGATATCTACAGAACCCATATATATATCACACTCAAGGCCAAAGTATGCAGCAGCAGTTGCCAGTGCAACACCATGCTGACCTGCACCTGTCTCAGCGATAACCTTCCTTTTGCCCATGTACTTTGCCAGAAGTGCCTCACCCATACAGTGATTGAGCTTGTGAGCTCCGCTGTGGTTCAGGTCCTCACGCTTAGCATAAAGCTGAACTTTTCCGCCCAGCGCATCAGACAGTCTCTCCAGATGTGTAACAGGAGTAGGTCTGCCCTGAAACTCCTTGCGGATACGACGAAGTTCTGCAATAAACTTTCTGGACTGGCAGATAGAGAAATATGCCTCTGTGATCTCTGCCATAGCGCTCTTGAGTTTATCGTCAATATAAACTCCGCCATACTTGCCGAAATAGCCATTATCATCAGGATAATTTCTAAAATAAGTATCAAAATCCACACCGTTAAAATTCATATCAATTTCCTCCGTATATATAATTTAGTTGTTGTCTACATTGTAAATGGGAAGCTCACACTTCGCCATCGTCTTGTCAGAAGAAACATACTATAACCTCCGATACAGAAATAAAAAGTCCTTGACAGGTAGTTATCTGTCAAGGACGAATAATACTATATCCGCGGTGCCACCTTGAATTCACGGCAGGAAGCCGTGCACTTAGCAGGATACTATCATATCCCCGACAACTGACGTATGTCATCACGTTGCAGAATACTCTGTGCCATCATAAGACACATTTGACTGCACCCTCAGCGGTCCATTTGACAATTTGTTTCCTGCCTGATTCTCAGCAACACAGACTCTCTGTATGGGCATAATCGCCTTTATCTCCGCGTCAACGGTTTATATTCAAATTTGAAAATATTATATCACCACATTATGCACCTGTCAATAGCAGGTGCAATTTTTATTTATGATACGGATGCCTCTTCCCCATCCTCTGCTCTGCGATATCTGATATACTCACAAGTGCTTTTTTTGCTTCTTTGGCACATACACTCATATATGCTGCTATGAAGCTTGGCTGCCCGAGCACGCAAAGGCAGGGTAGTGTCAGGATAGAAGGGGCCATCCACATACACCGTAGTGCGCGGTCTGCGAAAAAACCTGCTCTGCTGATAGGTTACCGTCAAACAAAAAGCAGGAGCGTTGAATTTGACGGGATATCTGAACGACGCGTCGGAGTATGGTCTTATGTCCTTATGGTATTCCCACACATGGGCCTCGGGATAGATTGTGATAATCTTCTTCTGACTCAGTCTGTGTTCCATAGCAGAGGTAAAACGTTTCATTCCTCCTGCAGTGTCCGCTATGGGCAAAGCCCCCAGATACGGAAGTTGCCTTCCGATAAATGGTATGCCCAGGTTTGCGGGACTGACCACAGTATAAATCCTTCGCGGAAAACAGGCAAATGCAGGCAGTACAACATCCCCCACAGGCTGTGTGTGGTTGGCATAAATAAAAGCACCCTGTCCCTTTGTAGCAGAGAATGCCCTACGGTTGACAAATCTGACACGAAGAATGAGTTTGCAATAAACATACCCCAGCACTATGGCCAGACCATAGGTCAACCCCGAGCGAAAACGCGCCGAAAAGCTCTCCCTGATATACTCATAATCAGAGGGAACCTTTGTGTTCTGATCCTTAGAAGTCACAAAATCATCTGTGAACTCTCTGTAATACCTTGTCCTGTCCTTTCTCACGCTGTGTAGCTCCCGTGGCTGTTTCCTGTCCAGCCTGCAATATCCTCAGCCTCGAAGCCATAGTCCAAAGGCTTGCCGTATATTCTCTCATAAGCTTCTTTTTTCTGCTCATAATCCAAACGACACATCTCGATGCTGTTATCTTTAATTGTCTTGTTCTTGTCAGGGTAAATGGTAGGCAGGATATGGACAGTATACTTCACCTTATGAAAATCCTCTGTGTCCATCTCGGGCAAGTCCTGCATCTCCACAAAACAAGAGATAACAGGGACTCCAAGTTTTGCTGCATAAAAATACGCACCACGCTTGAGGGGTCTGGGCTTGCGATAATTAAACCACATCTCCTGCTCGGGATAAATGAGGATATACTCTCCCTTCTCGATAAGCTCCTGAAGTATCATATAAAAATCCTTCTTCAGGTACTTCTTATCATCTGCGATGGGAATAATATCTGCATAATTCATCAAAAAACCAATTATGCCACCCATAGCAAGGTTTGTCTCCTGACTGACTATATTGATTCGCTTTTTCTTCAGCTTTCTGGTCAGAAATCTGACGGCTGTGTTATCAAGAGGGCTAAAGTGATTGCTGGTTATGATAGCACCACCGGAAAGATTCTCAACATTCTCAAGCCCTACGATCTCTGTATTCTTATTGAGGCTTGCAGTGAGAAGATTTGCCATCTTGCGGGCAACATAAGATTTGGTTCGGAAACTCATTTTTCCTGTGTTATCAAGGTAACCTTTGATTATCTGTCGGCTCTCCTCGGCAGTCAGCACCGGGTCTCCTACCTCAACCTTGGTATGAAAATCTCCGTTCTCTGCTGCTTTGCTGATATTCTCGATGACAACCTCTCTCTTGTCGCCAATTATCATAGTCTTACCTTCTCTCCGCTCTCATAGATCTTCTTGAATGTTACATCTGACTTGGCAATGGATGCGCCTCTGCTCACAAGCAGTTCCAGACACTGGGAGTCTGCCTCTTTCTGCTGGGGAGAATAATTATCCTTATATTCTCTGATATCCTGAAGATACACATTATCTGCAGCATAATCCCAGAAGTAGTCACCATACTGTATGCCGTCATAACACCAAGGCTTTGAGAATAGATTATAGTGGATTAGCTTGACATCCTCTACCTCAGGCTTATCCTCTGTGGGCATTGCATCCCATGCCTCGGACAGATAATAAATTCTGCCGTTACACATTGCATTGAGATAATCCTGATCGGGAGCAATACAGTCAAAATGATATGTGTTGAGAAGACGCAGGAAGTTGGTGTCTATCTCTGCGTTGCGAAGCTCCTTGAGGTTCATCAGCAGAACTCCTGAGTTTATGTAGCTGTGGCGGTCAACACCCACAGCCTCCTCCATATACATAGCGAGAGGAGGAACATCAACCACAGATCTGTCTGCACATGCACCAATAAGATTATCTCCGATATCTGTATTGAACAGCTCTGCCAGATCACCCACAACAACAACGTCACTGTCGATGTAAATACCCTTATCATACTGGGGGAACATTGCAGGAATGAAGAGTCTGAAGTATATAGTCAGAGTAAAGTAATCACAACGGAGACGATTGGACATACGGTCGGTGATAGACTCCATACCTGACTTCATCTCTACAAACTCAATGCTGAAATGGTCTTTAGAGAGCGCAGATATTCTTGACTTATGTTCTTCGCTGAGGTTCTCGTGAAGAATAATCGCCTTGTAGTTATTATCAGGGGAAGAGTTTTTGATTGCTGAGCTCAAAGCTACGCTGAGAAAAGGCGCATAGCTGTCATCAATAGAAAAAAACACTGGAATTACATTGTTACTCATCTTGAGTTTCTCCTTTCAACTTTTCAATATACCTATCCTTTATCTGCTGATACTCTTCCAGCAGTGAATCGTACTCGTAGAGTCTAAGTACGCTGTGAACCTTATCTGTCTGCCACGGCTTTACTGTGACAGTATGAATCCAAGGAAAGAATCTGAAGCTTGTTGTAAAATGCTGAAGCACTGTGTCCTCATGAAGTTTCCTCTGTTCATTGAATCTGCGGGGCATAAGTTTCTTGGATTGAGAGAGTTTGTTAAGTGCAGACTGGTCAGGCATAAACATCTCCTTACTGCTGCACATAGCACGGGCACGTTCAAAAAGCCGTGTCCGACGAATCTCCCTCAGGTTAAGCATAAGCACCCCAGAATTAACATAATCCATTTTGAATATATTTCTTCTGAAGAACCATTTTCCATAGTGATCCAAAACACCTGCCATCTCTGTGTCTTCCATCCCGATGTTGTATAGTTCCTCGGGATCACGGCGACAGACAACGTCATTATCAAGATACAGAATCCTGTCAGGCAGTTGCCCGATACAATCAGCAAATAACCTCACCATACATCCGGGAGTGAATCTTGTGCTCATGTTTGCAACAGGCACTTCTTTCTCAAATAACTCGGTGATATCAAAGAGACTAAAGGAACTTTCAGGATCATATTTCTTGAGAAGGCTGTCCATAAAATCTGCAAAACTGCTGCAAAGTGGCTCGTAGAGTTTTCCCTGCGCTTCACATCTCATAGTCATAACATAAATATTGAGTGGGGATGTGGTATTCCGAAGCAAAGACAGAACAGAAATAATCAGTCCATCCTCTATATTTTTGTCACCGCAATACAGGACATTCATATTCTATACTCTCCGTCGTTTAGTATTTGTCAGATAACGTAGAAGAAGATGCACACAAACTGCATAATACTGCCAATCAAGCAAAAGATGTGGAACACAGAGTGAAAATATCTGTGCTTCTTACCGACACCATAAATAATTGCGCCGATGGTATATGCGATACCGCCAAAAAGAAGCCACATAAGTCCACGAACAGGCACAGCCTCAAGGGTTACCTTAGCTGCAATGAGAATACACCATCCCATGCCTATATAGCAAACCATAGAAAACTTTGAAAATTTCTTATGGTCAATAGCGGCAAAGACAATTCCGATTGCTGCAAGTCCCCATACTATTCCAAAAATAGTCCAAGCCCAAGGAGCTGACACACGTCGGATAGAACATAACACAATAGGAGTGTATGTGCCTCCGATAAGGAAATATATGGTGCAGTGATCCAGCACCTGCATAACCTTCTTAGCTGTGTCGTGAACAAGACCATGATATATACTGGACATCGAATAAAGAATTATCATTGAACCACCGTATATGGCACTGCTGACAACAGCCCATACATCACCTTTCAGAGCTGAGGCAACAACACACAGTACAAGTGCAACTATGCCGAAAGCTCCTCCCACAATATGGGACACCATATTGAAGATTTCTTCTCCACGGGTATAGTCCGGAAGGATTCTGTCTCTAAGTTTTGTTCTGGTCATATTTCATTACCATCCTTTTTCATTACCTACCTGACAATACGAGACAATTATATCACATTCTCAATCATTGTCAAATATTCTCAGGGGTGCATTACATTAATATTATAGATTTGCATATATCACTTCTCAACCTACTCCTGCATGGCAAGATTATACACCTTCCCCACCCGGCTATACCGACCTGTTTCAGTCGGTAGAACAGCCGAAAACACCCTCTACCAAGGGTAGAATATGCAGTATTTATCACATTTTCAGCCATTGATTTGACATTAACGATATGATATGATATAATCGTAAATCCAATCAGTAGAGTGGGTATTCTACCCGGGGATACAGGTAAACACACAGTTCATCCACCCTGTTTTCCCTCTTCGAAGAGACTCTTTCATCGCTGATATTTATCTGATTCCGAGGTGACATCAATGCAGGAAATCAAATCCGTCATCGCTAAGAATATAACACAACTCAGACAAGCAAAGGGTATGACACAGCTTGAGCTTGCTGAACTGCTCAACTACTCTGACAAAGCAGTATCCAAATGGGAACGCGCAGAATCCCTCCCTGACATCTCTGTGCTGATGCATATTTCCGATATATTCAGTGTTACCCTGGACTACCTGGTTCATCCCCACAAGGATGCAGACGAAACAGGAATGAAGCTCAGGGACGCATATCGCAAGAAGAATCACGCATTCATTACCAGTATGTGCATCCTTCTTGTGTGGCTCATCGCAACCACAATCTTTGTAATCCTGGATCTTATCCCCGTGGATTTTCTGAATCTTCACTGGTTAGCATTTGTGTATGCTGTGCCTATCTCCTGCGTAGTATGGCTGACCTTCAACGCAGTATGGTTTAATAGAAGAAGAAATTATCTTATCATCTCTTCAATAATGTGGACTTCCTTGGCGTCGCTTCACCTGACCTTCCTTGCGGTCGGATACAACATCTGGCTTATCTACCTTCTGGGCATTCCGGGCCAGATTATCATCCTCCTTTGGTCAAGGCTGAAGTATCCCAAACAGAAGCACAACTTCAAGTACATCCGCAAAAACACCAAAAGCGATAGCAAATAAAAAAATGCAGCAAGAGTAATTCTCCTGCTGCATTTATTTTTTTCTTGTATTTATTCCTCAGAGAAGTCCTCCGCAATCATTCCTGCAGGGAGAGCCTCCAGAGGAGTTGTATTTGCCTGAACCGACGAAAGCTTCTTTCTTATCTGTCTGGTACGAACACCAACCAGCTTATCAAGCTCATTGTTTGCCTGATCCAGTCTCTGCTGTGTCATAAGAAGTACATCGTTGAACTTATCGAACTCATTCTTAACAGAGCCCAGAATCTGCCATACCTCTGCGGAACGCTTCTGTACAGCCAGAGTCTTGAATCCCATCTGAAGGGAGTTAAGCAGCGCCGCCATAGTGCTGGGACCGGCAAGGTTCACCTTGTACTCTCGCTGAAGAAGCTCAACCATACCGCGGTTGACTGCCTCTGCGTACAGGCCCTCTGTGGGAAGGAACATAATTGCAAACTCTGTGGTTGCAGGGGGATCAATGTATTTGTCTCTGATATCCTTTGCTTCCTTCTTCAGCGTTGTAATCAGCAGCTTCGCCTGAGCATCAATCATCTCCTTGGAGCCTGATTCGTAAGCATCCTGAAGGGCAGCATAAGTATCGCCGGGGAATTTAGAATCGATAGGAAGATAGATGAAACCGTCATCCTCAGCGGGAAGCTTCACAGCAAATTCTACTCGCTCCGTGCCCCTGTGCTTTGTAGCAACATTCTCTTCGTACTGCTCAGGTGCCAGAATCTCTTTGAGAATTGAGCCCAGCTGAATCTCTCCCAGTATACCTCGTGTCTTAACATTGGACAGCACCTTCTTCAGGTCGCCTACACCCACTGCAAGAGTTCGCATTTCACCCAGACCCTTGTAAACCTGTTCAAGTCGCTCATTGACCAGAGCAAAGGACTGGTTCATCTTATCCTCAAGTGTTTTCTGGAGCTTATCATCCACAGTCTGGCGCATCTCATCCAGCTTGCGGTTATTGTCCTCCTGCATATATGTCAGTCGTTTCTCAACTGTAGTGCGTATGATATCCAGCTTCTGCTCGTTCTCAAGTGAAAAAGTAGAGAAACGGGTTTCAAGCTGAGCCATCTTCTCTGACTGACTTGTGGCCGCATTCTGCTGATTGAGGGCTATCATGTCACCCATATTCTTTACTGACTGCTGGACAGTAGCTGTGAGCTCCTGACGCAGTGCAGCTGCATCCTGACGGGACTCCTCCCGAATCTGTCTCACAATTCTGTCCTCGTCTTTTCTGCCTGACAGGGACCTAATGAGGACAACAACAACGGCCAATCCCACCAAAGCCACCAACACAAGCAGAATCACAAACTGTGTATTTTCAAACATATATCTGCCTCCCATTGAATTCTGTAATAATCATATCATCGGAAATGGCAGCATGTCAACTAAAATACCCACACAAAAAACCAGACATCCCGTTTATGGGACACTGAATCACGAGAATGCAGACATAATTACTTTCTCGCAATCTACGGGAGAATACAGGAATTCATCAATATGGTCTCCCTTGAAATAATACTTAGGCCGACAAGGACCATACTTATAATCAAAAGTCTCAACAATAATCAACTTGACCTTCATCTTGTCAGGAATGATACTCTTTATGTATACACTTGCCTGCTGCCCTACCCTGATTCCCTCTTTAGTCTCAGCAAGTCCTGCCAGATTGGGGGCAAGCTCTACAAAGGCACCGTAGTTTTCAATTGATCGTATAACCCCTGCCACTGTCTCTCCTGCACAGAAGTTGTCGGCATTCTCCTGCCATGTGCCGAGAAGCTCTTTGTGGCTCAGACTGATTCTGCCGTTTTCCATGGATTTTATCACAGCCTTTATATCCATACCCACTGTGAATCTCTCTCTGGGATGTTCTATTCTTGACACAGATATTGCATCTATAGGCATCAGTGCCACAATTCCGCATCCGATATCGGCAAATGCGCCGAAGGTCTCAAGGTGAGTAACCCTGGCATCCACCACATCCCCTATCCTGAGTTTACTGACATAATTATCAAGGCACCTTCGCTGGGCAATCTCTCTGGACAAAACTGCCACCGTAGCTCCGCTCTCGTCCCTGTCAAAACCCGTTATAACAAAGCACACGGGACGATTCACCCGAGAGATAACCGCAATATCACGCACCGTACCATCCTTGATACCGATGGCACCCTCCTTGCGCGGAATCACACCCCGAACACACCCCAGATCAACGGTCAGGTTGTGAGCTGAGTCACAGACCGTAGCTCTTGCTTCCAGTATTCTCTGTTCCCGATATGCCTCCGTCAAGGCTGTGATGCTCTCCATATACATAATGTTTTCCTGATTGTCCATCAGACAACCTTCCGGTAAAAAATCCGTCATGTTTATTTCCTCCGCTATATTTTCTTTCATAAGTATTTTTATGAAAAAGAAAGAGGTTATATAACCACAAGCTGTAGTATCGTTTACAAAATATATATTGAAAATGAATGTGAAATAGAGTACAATAGTTTTTGTATATATAATAAGTATAAGGAGTATGGTAATGAACGCCAAAAAAACAATTGCTATCCTACTCTGTGCAGCGGCTTTGTGCACTGCAACCTTTGCGGGATGTGGAGGCCAGAACGGAGCCACCCCCGATGAGGCCGCAGTAACGCTCTCGACAAAATCACAGGGACAGGGAGATAACATCAACACCAAAACCAACGATGCTGTTACTGAGGCTGCATCCCAAAACAGCAATTCAGATTCGTCAGTCAAACCCACCTCCGGCTACGACAAAACAGACAAGAACACATCCGGCCAGCAAGGAGGCTCACACGGACTGCCTGATAAAACAGCCCCCACTACCAGAGAGGATTATCTTGTTGATAACGTCAACGGCGCTCCCGGCTCTTCGTCTGCAAAACGATGCACCATAACCGTAGGCGACACAGGTTATCCCAAGGACGTGGGAGACACAGTAACATACACATATCTTCTCAAAACCCCCAAAAGTATTGAGAATGTTCAGGCGGTGCTTACCTATGACGGCTCAATGCTGAAGCTGAAGGAAGCAGAAGCAACTGATACCTTCCCTGTTCTTGGCTACTCAACCGTATACAACACCGCCATCTCCAACACCATCAAATTCAACGCTTCTGCAATCAGCGGATTTGACTTCACAAAGGAATCCGCCCTTATCACCCTTGAATTTGAGGTTATCGGCACAGGTGGCTGCAGTATTGCCACAGCAGTTGAGATAATGGACGAAGTCGGCGGAGCAGAGTACGTTACTGACTATGTCTTTGACAGCCGAGTCACGCACACAGAAACATTGGAGTAAAACTCCTCTAAGGATAAATTGAAAGGAAATCAGAATATGAAACTCAGAAGAAACCTTTGTCTTATCATGACAATTCTCATGGTGGCAGGATGTGCCCTTGGACTCACAGGCTGTGACAACAAGGAGGACGCTCCCACATCAACTACCCCTGCTCCCACAACAGCAACCCAGCCTGCAACCAGCATCACCACACTCACTGTTGAGGATGTTGTCAGACCTGAGGTAAACCCCACAACCAAGCACGACACCGAGCACAAGATCGGATATCAGCTGGAGATGCCACAAGATGGCGAGGAGATTGCAATCCTCCACACATCTATGGGCGACATCACATGGAGATTCTTCCCCGAGAATGCTCCCAAGGCTGTTGAAAACTTCATCACACTTGCAAAGGACGGCAAGTATAACAACACTATCTTCCACCGTGTTATTAAGGACTTTATGCTTCAGGCAGGTGACTACGAGAACAGCGACGGCACCGGCGGCACAAGCGCTTTTGGCGAGGCTTTTGAGGATGAGTTCTGTGACACACTCTACAACATCCGCGGCTCAGTTGCTATGGCTAACTCCGGTGTAAACACCAACGGCAGCCAGTTCTTCATCAATCAGGCAGGCCCCGAAAAATTTGACAGAACCACAATACCTGAGTATGACAGCACATACGTTACCTACGGCAACTATTATTATCAGTATGCTTCAATGTATGGCGAGGAGTTTGTTACCTATTATCCAGATGTTGACAGCTTCATCACCGGATATATGGGCGGTATCTATCCCCTCAACTATGCAATCTCTGAGGATGTATACGCTCTGTACGAGGAAAACGGCGGTAACATCCACCTTGATGGTCCTCTGAGAGCAAGCGGCGGCCACACTGTATTCGCTCAGGTCATTGAAGGTATGGATGTCGTGGATGCAATCGCAGCCGTTGAGACTAACGACAGCGACAAGCCCCTCACAGATGTAATTCTGGAATCAGTAGAGATCACAACATACACAGCACAGTAATCACATATACAGAAAGGATAAATCAAAATGAAAAAGATAATCGCACTTTCACTCGTACTTATTATGGCAATCGGCTGTATGTTCACCCTTGGCGGATGCAGCAGCAAGCCCGAGCTTAACCCCAACATCAAAAACGACACCGAACACAAAATTGGATATCAGCTGGAAATGCCAAAGGAAGGCGAGGAGATTGCAATCCTGCACACATCCATGGGTGATATCACATGGAGATTCTTCCCCGAGAACGCTCCCAAGGCAGTAGAGAATTTCATCGCACTTGCAAAGGACGGCAAGTATGACAACACTATCTTCCATCGTGTTATCAACGACTTTATGATTCAGGCAGGCGACTATGAGAAGGGCGATGGTACGGGCGGCGAGAGCTCCTATGGCAAAGCATTTGAGGATGAGTTCTGCAACACACTCTACAATATCCGCGGCTCAGTTGCTATGGCTAACTCTGGTGTAAACACTAACGGCAGCCAGTTCTTCATCAATCAGGCAGGTCCCGACAGCTTTGACAAGGCAAGCTATGATTACGATACAATGTACAAATCCTTCGAGGACAGCTATGTTCAGATGTTCAACGCTTATGGCGCCCAGGTAAAATCCCAGTATCCTGATGTAGAGTCTTACATCGAGGCATCAGGCGGAATCGCTCCCCTCAGCTACGAGGTTTCTGACGAGGTATGGGCTCTGTACGAGAAAAACGGCGGCAACATTCATCTTGACGGCGCACTGAGAGCCAGCGGCGGCCACACTGTATTTGCTCAGGTTATCGAGGGCATGGATGTTGTGGATGCAATCGCAGGTGTTGAGGTTGATGAGAACAGCAAACCCAACGAGGACGTTATCCTTGAGTCAGTAGAAATAACCACCTATAAAGCAAAATAATCAAAAAACATAAAACCAATGAAACTAAAAAGATATTTTTGCGGTGCACTTACATTACTTATCACCATAAGCTGTATCTTTACCCTTTCGGGATGCAAGAGAGAGCCCATAACCGAATATAATCCTGTCATCAATCCGTTGGTCAAACACGACAAGGAGAATTACATCGGATATCAGTTGGAACTGCCTGAGATTGGCGAGCCTGTCGCAGTACTGACCACCAACTACGGCACAATAACGATGAGACTCTTCCCCGAAAATGCTCCCAAGGCAGTAGAAAACTTCATTGCTCTTGCAAACGACGGCAAGTACAACAATGTACCCTTTCACAGAGCAATCAACGACTTTGCTATACAGACAGGCGACTACGAAAACGGAGACGGCACAGGAGGCACCAGTTCCTTCGGCGAGAACTTTGAGGATGAATTCTGCGACACACTCTATAACATCCGCGGTGCAGTTGCTATGGCAAACTCGGGAATAAACACCAACGGCAGCCAGTTCTATATAAATCAAGCTACCCCCGCAGCTGTAGACAGAGAGTACATCGAGCAGATGTACTACAACTACACCAGCCAGTACGAAAAGTACTGTGATGAATACGGAAACAAATTTGTCAAGGAGTACCCTGACATGGAATCCTTTGTCAACAACTACTGCGGAGGTGTTCCCCTTGCCACTGCCATTCCCGAAGAGGTGTGGTCACTATATGAGACCTACGGCGGAAACATCCATCTGGACGGAGCCTGTCGCACCGCAGGAGGCAACACCGTATTCGGACAGGTAATCAGCGGTATGGAGGTTGTAGATGCCATCGCAGCTGCCGAGGTAGATGAAAGAAACACACCCGTCACCGATATTATCCTGCAATCTGTTACTATTGAACAGTTCAGCGGACAGTAAATCTCCACAAGCAAGAGGAGTGGTTAGTATGAGCGAAAAACCTATAATCGCAATAATGTACGACTTTGACAAAACTCTCAGCACAAAGGATATGCAGGACTTTGCGTTCATTCCCAGTCTGGGTATGAAAAGCTCTGAGTTCTGGCAGGAGGCCAACGACTTTGGCAGAGAACAGAAAATGGACGGAATCCTTGCATATATGTACACTTCCGTCAGGCAGAGTCGTCTCCACGGCAAACCTCTCAAACGCAAGGAGCTTATGGCACATGGCCAGTCAGTAGAATTCTTTCCCGGTGTTGAGGAATGGTTTGACAGAATAAACGAGTACGGCAACTCTCAGGGAGTACAGATAGAGCACTACATAATCTCCTCGGGTATGAAGGAGATTATCGAGGGCACAGACATCGCCAAAAAGTTCAAGGAGATATTCGCCTGTGAGTTCTACTATGACGAAGAAGGCAACGCCGCATGGCCCAAGACGGCCGTTAACTACACAAACAAGACCCAGTTTGTATACAGAATCAACAAGGGTGTGCTTGATGTCTCCAACGATGTGGACCTGAACCGCTCAATGCCCGATGATTCCAAGCGAGTTCCCTTCAGCAATATGATATACATCGGAGACGGACTTTCGGACGTTCCATGTATGAAGATGATGCAATCCTATGGCGGACAGTCAATCGCAGTCTATCCCACAGGAGACAGGCACAAGGTTGAGGAGTTGCTCATAAAGGACAGAGTAAACTTCATCTTCCCTGCTGATTACAGAGAGGCAGGAGAGCTTGACAGCGCTATGAAAAGCATCATCCGCAAAATCGCAATCTGCGATACACTCACCGAAATCAATCAGAACCAGTTAAGATCTATCACAAAATAACAAAGAACACCCTGTCATCAAAACAAATGACAGGGTGTTTTTATATATATTCTAAAGCTAATCAATCAGGGAAGATAACAATAGGCGTAGCATCATAGTGGAGACTCACGTTTGTTCCCAGATTTTTGTTATTAATATCGGGAAGTCCCTTGTTCACACTATCCCATGGCGAGCTGACCGTATCAGGGAATGTAGCGATGCCATCAATGACGGACGTATACGAACGCTCTCTGTACTTAACATGAGACTCAAACGGAGGAAGCGTGATCTCTTCAATCTCCAGATCGGCAAGATAATCCTCCGTATCTTCCTCGTAGTATTCATAGTATACATATTCTTCGTCATAGGACTGTTCTGTCGCAGCCTGAGTGGACATGTTTTTTGAGGGATCAGTCTCAACCGCAGTAGAAGGCTGTGTGCACACCACCTGTGCTGATGATACATCACCATAAATATGCCTTGCACCTGACATAGGAGAAGTCATAGAAATCACCGCTTCAGCGGATATGGGATCTGTCAGAAATCCAACAGAAATACAGATTACAAATACCAAAGCAAAGACAACCGCGCAGGTAGCGGGATTTCTGTAGTTCAGGGTGTTTTTTATTCTATCCTTTACCCCTACCTCGCCAAATGCCACAGGGCACACAGAAAATCTATGGTGCGGCACTGTACATTCCAGAAGTGCCATAGCATATCTCTTGCGAAAACTGAGCTTTGATTTTCTTATCACCCTCTCGTCACAGGCGACCTCAATATCTCTGCTCAACAGAACATAGGCAATCCATACCAAAGGATTGAACCAGTGAACCCCCAAAAGAAAAAATCCTAAGGGTTTGACCAGATGGTCCAGTCGGCTGATATGGACCTTCTCGTGAGCAACCACAAGATTGCGTACTCCGGGTCTTAAATTGTAGGGAATATATATCCGTGGTCTGAAAATACCCTTTACAAAAGGAGATGTAACCTTCTCGCTCTGATATATATTATCCTTGAAGACAACCGCATCTCTCACACGAAGACACAGGACAAGATAGCTGACTATACCATAAAGGATAAAAATAACTGCACCCGTAATCCATACCAGAGAAATAATTGATAGTATATTCAAAGGCTCCTCAGAAAACAGTGATTGTGTCGTAACAGTGGGTGCACCACTGACAACAGACGAGGCAGAATGAACTATACTTTCGGAACCTGCTGCAATCTCAGTCATATCCACGGAATTCTTAGGAATCAAAGACAAGGGACTCTCAACAGAGAATGGCATCAACAGCCTGAGCCCCACCATTCCCCACATTCCGCAGGTTATCCAGCGAGGAGCTCTCCTGAGCAAAAATCTCAGGATAACAACAGCTATCACCACAAATCCCGCGGTAACGCTTATATCTGCAACAGAAAGAAACAGCTTCGTCATGGCTTTTCTGCTCCTTCAATAAGCTTGCGCAGGGCATCTATATCCTCGTCGCACAACTTTCTTCCCTTGGAGAATGCCGCGATAAAAGCAGGCAAGGAACCCTCAAATTTCTTCTCAACAAGTTCGTCTATCTCCGATATCTGAGCCTCTTCCTTAGACACAAGGGAGGTGATTGTGCTGTCGTTATTCTCCAGTACTCCCCTGTCACAAAGTCTCTTGATAACGGTATATGTAGTTGTTCGTGACCATCCAAGCTTATCCTTGCAGATCCTTGCAAGGTCGGCGCTTCTGATGGGCTCACACTCCCACAACACAAGGCAGAACCTGTATTCGCTCTCAAAAATCTTTGGTACATTCATAATCCGAACCCTCTATATTTCATTTGAATCTTATTTTCTTCTTATCAAGCTTTGTTGAAAGGAAGGCTTTCAGCTTAGACTCATCCCCCTGAACAAATCCGCTTTTGTCGACAATCAAAGCGTTACGCTTTGTGAGGAAGATGTACATATCCTCCTTGCCTTCGGCAACCTTATATATCTGTTCATAGCTTATTCTGCTGTTCTCCTGAACAAGAGGTGAATCTGTGACCATTACAAAAGCATCTTCATTGAAGGTCAGAGTGCAAGTAAGGTTGTTGGCGTCTGACTTTCTGAGTCTGATTCTGGGGAGAATGAAATAAGAAAACACAAGCAAAATGATGAAGAACAAACAGTAGATCAAAGGAAAAAGGTTATAATATAACCATACCCCATTAAGAATCATATCACGAATCCAGTATATACCATACAATGCGAAAATGCCTATGAGCACCCAGAGTATAACCCGGTGAGTTGAATAGTAGTCAGTGAATCTGACCCTACGTTTGTAGTTATATTCTGTTACGACAGAAAACTCCATATAGGCCCCTCCTATTGATTATTTTGTTTCTGAGTTTATTTACAATTTTAGTCTAACACATTAGTCAGCTCATGTCAACAAATAATATGCTCTCAAGCATATCCGATTCCCCTATGCCTATTTAGTTCCCAAAAAGCCAGTATTCAAGCCAATCCTACCATTGGTAGAACAGGATCAGAACCCCTCTACCAAGGTGAATTCCATATTATAGTCTGAAAACCACCAGTAGATTGCACTTAATCCGAAGGACAAATATAATGAAATTGCGCTTTCAAAAGAAGACTATACTATCAGGGAGATACACAATGGAAAAAATTAAAATCGTAACTGATTCATCAGCAGACCTGACAAGACTTGAGGGCGGCGAGTTTGACTACTCTCCCCTGAGAATTATTACAAAAGATAAAGAATTCACTGACGATAACAATCTGGATGTGGCATCTATGGTTGAGTACCTCAACGGATACAGAGGAAAGTCCTCAACATCCTGTCCCAATACATCTGACTGGCTCAGAGCATTCGGGGATGCAAAATACATAATTTGCATTACTATCACAGCCACACTCTCCGGCTGCTATAACGCTGCTATGGCTGCTAAGGATACATACGAGAAGGAACACCCCGACCGAAAGGTATTTGTGCTAAACTCCCTAACCGCAGGACCTCATATGCGACTGCTCATAGAGAAGGCTCACGAGCTTATCAAGGAAAGCAGGGACTTTGTGACAGTATGCAAAGAAACCGCTGCATACTATCACAGGACAGGACTTGTGTTTATGCTTGAATCCATGAACAATCTGGCCAACAACGGCAGAGTCAGCCCCTTGGTTGCGAAGGCTGCAGGACTGCTGGGCATCAGAGTTGTGGGCAAGGCCAGCGACCAAGGAGATCTGGAGCCTCTGGACAAATGCAGAGGACAGGAGAAATCCCTCAATGCTATGATAAAGCGAATGATAGAGATGGGATTTTCAGGAGGCAAGGTATTTATTGACCACTGCGAAAATGAAACTGCTGCACAGAAATTCAAGCAGATGATTCAGGAGAAAATCAAAGGGGCAAAAATTGAAATCAACAAATGCAGAGGCCTGTGTTCTTTCTATGCAGAAAAAGGCGGTATGCTTGTCGGATTTGAAAAAGCCTGATGGAGATTATCGACAAAAAATCAAGCAATAAAAAAAGTCAATATTTTTGCAAAATATCATTGACAATTCAGACCTGATTTGATATAATAGCAAACAGCGATTGAGACATCGCTGTATATGCAGGTATGGCGGAATTGGCAGACGCGCATGGTTCAGGTCCATGTGAAAGCAATTTCATGCAGGTTCAAGTCCTGTTACCTGCACCATAAGAATTAAGGGATACCCAGTTGGGTATCCCTTTTCTTTATTTCAGTGCAGGATACAGGATTTGAACAGGCTGTGCCAAAGTTTAAGCGTTAGCGAAAACTGCAGGCAAAAACAGTCCTGTGGACTGTTTTTAAGCCGCTGCGCTGATGAATCTTTGAATTACACACGCCGCAACAAGCGAGGTGTAAGCTTTCGCATAATAAATTCACTGTTACCTGCACCATAAGAATTAAGGGATACCCAGTTGGGTATCCCTTTTCTTTATTTCAGTGCAGGATACAGGATTTGAACAGGCTGTGCCAAAGTTTAAGCGTTAGCGAAAACTGCAGGTAAAAACAGTCCTGTGGACTGTTTTTTAGCCGCTGCGCTGATGAATCTCTGAATTACACACGCCGCAACAAGCGAGGTGTAAGCTTTCACATAATAAATTCACTGTTACCTGCACCATAAGAATTAAGGGATACCCGATGGGGTATCCCTTTTTGATTCTTATTTGTTATTTGTAAAACTCAGCGGACTTCCTGACCGCCCCATTCCACAACAGTAAAACCTGATCTATCAGGAGAGGTCAGTACCTGCTCAGGAATATCAATCTCCACATCCGATGGATACCAGGTCATAAAGACACGTATCATCGTATCAGGCTCGGGTGAAACCTGAAGCTTTGCGGCCTCTGTATAAGCATCGGTCCGGAAAGAAACCACATTATAAGGATTTGACTGCATTCTCTCAAGCCAGAACACAATGAACTCATTTGCTTCTTTTCTGTTAAGTCCCAGTTTTTCAAGAGAAGTCTCCAGAAATTCTGCTGTATCGCTACCCTTCACACAAAAGCCCTCTGAGAAATCATAAGCTATGTTAAGCTTGCCCTCCCAGAAAAGATAATTATAGGAAAGCTCTCCGTCTGTGAGAGTTCCATCGGGAGAGGCTGTCACAGTCCATCCCTCGTTATACTCGGGATATGTACACAAAAACTCTCCGTCCAGATCAAGCTTGACACTGACCTGGGTCTCCTCCTGAGGATAGAGATAAATAACAGGCTTGTAGGCAACTCCCTCTTCCAACTCAAAATCAGATTCCTCAATTGTCAGCATATCAGCTTCTATGCGCTGGGAATCAATGTCATAGTATACATTCTCATATGTACAGATAACCTGATCCCCTACACACCAGTCATCTGACAATTCACCATTGAGCTTTATCTCATAGGGCATCGGAATAACTGTACGTGCGAAAAAACAATCTGAATAAATCTCTGTGATACGGATATCATCAAACACCCTATCATCACTGACAGATATCTCATCTTTATCAATCCACTGTTGATCGTAGGGAGTTCGCACAGAAGCTTCAGATGTAGTTGTCTGTGCAGGAACAGATTCTTCTGTGGCAGGCTCAGAGATATCTCTATCTGTAATCACCTTTTCATCTGATACACAGCAGGTCATCACTGACATAATTACAAGACAGATCATAAGCATAAATGAAATTGCTGATTTCTTCATATTACCACTCCTTGACCTTTATCTTCTGAGAGCTACCGGTTCCCCATACTATAGAGAACAAACTCATCGTTTGTAAATACAACCTGAGCACTCTCGCTGTTGGTACAGTATTCCATCAACGAAGGATCTGCTGAGGACAAAGAAAACAGAACATAGTCCACTTCTTCCGCACGATCTATATTAGAGGAACTTATGGAGAACCCTTTTCGCTGAGTATTGAGCCACAAGACTCTGGGCTTATAGAAGGAAATAATAGAATCTTCGTCTGTATTTTCCTTTATATAGTCATAAACCTCTATGGCGTCCGTCGTATAGGATTTATTATTATCCTTTTTCTCATCATAAAGTACGACCCGTCTTGCATCCAAAGCGGTATTATATGCAACAGAAACAATAACAACACAAATAAACACTCCCACAGCAAGGCGGAAAACTGACTTAAATTTCTTTCCCTTGACATGGTTTTTCTCAAAATCAAGCAGAGCTTTCAGCCCAAGCATAAGCATCAGAGGGAGAATCGGGAACAAATACCTGATGCCCTGATATGCAGGGAAAATAACCACCAGAGCAAACATTCCTGCTATGTATACAAATGATACCAATTCTCTGTGCAGTTCCTTCTTCACAGCATAAACAAGGAGCAGTGCCAAAGGGAATATCACAGGCAGAGCATTGCCCAGGTCTGTTATAAAGAAGTTGAAGGAACTTGTGAAATACTGCATAAAGTTATCCACAAGAGTGTTTTTGGAAAAGAAGCCAAAATAATATCCGTAGCTTGTACCGCCCACAGGGAAAATAAGCTTATCAATAACAGCTCCGCAACCAAACACTGCGTATGCCACAATATGTGCAAGAGGCTTCTGACGAGGATACTCCATCTTCTGTCTAAGCTTCTTCAGGGGTCCAAGATTCATAACAAGAAGCATAAATTCTACAGCTACCACAGTGAGGATAGAAACAATACCATTGGTCCTGACAAAATATGCGCAGAAACAACTCAGACCTGTCATAGCACCGTAAAACACCTGTTTTTCCTGAGAAAGGAAAAGTCTGTCTATAAAATACACAGACAAAAGAGAGAAAAACAGGAAGGGGATGTCAGACAGCACGTCGTCACAGTAGCTCAGCAAAACTGAATTCGTTGCAAAAAACAGAGTGCCAACCCTGGCATAAGCCAATGAGAGCTTTACTTTCAACAGCTTGTACAGCACAAGCATACTGAGCATCAAAAACAACACGTTAACGCATTTGAGCGCAATATAGTTCACTCCGAAAACCAGGATTACAGGGGCCAGAATCAGAGGAAATCCCCAGGGATATGAACCCGGACCATGCATAAAATCCGAGTTACTCATAAGATAGGTATTAGCCTCTACCTGCTCTTTCATAGTTCCAGACAGAATAGACTGAGCCTGAGCTATATAACAGCTGAAGTCTCCACCCCAGTTATGACCACGGGATATGTACAGAAAAGGCAGTGCTATAGTCAGCAACACAATGATACCAACAAAAAGCTTCTCGTTAATCTTCTCAACAAACAAGCAGAAATCAAGATCCTTCTTCCTGAATAACCATATCAACAGAAAAATCACCGTGATCTGCACAAAGAACAGAACAAATAAATCCATATCGTAACCTCGTTGTTATCTGAATCAGATATTGATAAGCTGATTATCCACAAACATCTGCATAAATGGAATATCAACATACATAAGAACTATAAACAGAGCAATCAGAAATACACAGTACAGCATCAACCATTTCTCTTTATAGAGCTTCTCGGGCTTCTGAACAGCTGAGTCAGGCTTGAAAACAAGATACAGATAGTAGCAATAAAGCACCATCAAAAACGGAATAAACAGAACCAACTCCACCCTGTACTTGATCAGGAATATCCCAATGAAGAATACAGAGCACATAGCATAAAAGAAAGAACTGATAAGTAGTGAGCGCTCTGTGTAATACTCAAAGGATTTTCTGTACTTGCCTGCCAGGGAGGGGTCCCCTATCATTCTGTATTCTGCATATCTTTTGGTTGCCATAAGGAATGCCCCTGCAGTCCAGTATCCGAAAATAACACTACAGGGAGGAATAATCCCCGGAACAAAAATGAACCACCCCATCAGCAATCGGATTGCATTATTGACGGATTCGCTGAGAACATCGAGGAAAGGGACATCCTTTGTTCTGATTGGTTTGACATTATAGAGAATGCCCATAACCCATAGAAAGACTTCCATTACAAGGAATGACACACTAACAAGGAATCCAAGTCCCAGACCAACTATGGTCAGGACACCCCACAACATCCAGACAACGGAGCCTTTCACATCCTCAGTAACAACACTTCTGTATTTCTTCGTAGGATGATACTTGTCAAATTCTGCATCAAGCCATTCGTTGATAACATAATTGGCTGATGCAATAAAACAAGTTGCAAAAAACCCGATAATAAACCGCAAAAAAACATTCATATTGAACTCAGGTCTGACAATCATATATGCAAAGACAAATCCGGGCACAATAAAAAACTGTTTGATCCAATGATCAAGTCTCATAATTCTTATATATTTCTTCAAAACTCCACTCCTCCTAATAACGATAGAGAGATCCAAAAATTTTGATTATTAAATAAATACATATACATAAATATTATACAATATAGGTGAAATCAAATCAACAGAGACTGACATTATTTTGCAGATATATTTATTAAATCAGCTTATTTCTCGCAAAAACTTCTTTTTGCAAACAAAAAAGCGAACACAGAAACAATCTATTTCGTGTCCGCTTTTATTCAAAAATCAAAATCAAAGATCGTATTTTAGCTCTTCCTTAGCAAAGTTCTTGAAGCTCTCATAGTAGAAGTAGGAACGCAAAGTCTGAAGATCCTCGGGGGTAGTAACCTTGATATTCTCGCGGATACCCTGGAAGATATGAACTGTCTCTCCCAGCTCAATAAGAAGCTCTGAGGAAGAGATAGGATTGGTGATGCCTCTCTTCTCTGCTTCGTCATGAGCCCACATAATCTTCTTCATTGTGTAGCCCTGAGGTGCCTGAGTAATGAACATCTGCTTTCTGGGCAGGCTCTTGGAGCAGGTCTCTCCGTCCACAGACTCCAGAACAGAGTCGATGCTGGGAGTAACAGGAACTGCTGTCTCGTACTGTCTGGCAGTCTCGATACAGTCACTGATAAGCTTTGCGCTGAGCATGGGACGAACGCCGTCACAAATAAGCACAACATCCTCAGGAGAAGAGTGTTTCTCAACCTCTACAAGACCATTGTGGATACTCTGGTGACCATTAGCACCACCGGGAACGATCTTGACAACCTTATTGATGCGATGCTGCTCAATCAATCCGTACAGGTAGTCGATCTTGTCAGGAATGCAGGAGATAACAATAGTGTCAACCTCATCGTGATTTGAAAAATGCTCAAGAGTACGAATAATAATGGGCTTTCCGTCAACATCGATAAACTGCTTTGGAATATCCAGAGATTTCATTCTTGCGCCGATTCCGCCGGCAAATATCATTGCATGAACCATAATCCTTATCCTTTCTCCTTCAGAGATAGTTTCGAGTGTTTATTTCTTGGCTTTCTTAGCCTTGTCTTCCTGATAAATCTTCAGTGCTTCGTCAACAGGGCCGTCATACACAAGCTGTCCCTTCTTAAGGTACAAAGCACGTGTACACAACTCTCTCACGGACTCTGCACTATGGCTTACATACAGAACTGTGACTCCGCTCTTGATAGTGTCTGCTATTTTCTTCTTACACTTCTTTTTGAAGGTAGCGTCACCAACAGACAAAGCTTCATCAATTACAAGCACATCGGGCTCGATATTTACATTGATTGCAAATCCAAGTCTCATTTTCATACCACTGGAGTAAGTGCGCACAGGCTGGTCGATATAATCACCAAGCTCAGCAAACTCTACGATACGCTCCTCGATATGTTTGATATACTTGTCTGTGAGACCGAGAATGTATCCCTTGAGATAAATATTCTCTCTGCCTGTCATCTCCATAGAGAATCCGGCAGTCAGCTCCAGCAGTGCGGCAACCTTGCCGCGGACCTTGACCTCACCCTCAGACGGGAAGGCTACACCTGTTATATGCTTGAGAATAGTTGACTTACCTGCACCATTGTCACCGATAAGTCCAACAGATTCTCCGGGATTTATGCTGAAGGAAACGTTCTTCAGAGCCTTGTTCTTCTTCAGCTTCTTGCTTTTATAGAACAGAGCCTTAAAGCGCTCCCTGTCACTTTTATATAGTGTGTACTCCTTGCTGACATTGTCAAAGGAAATAATAGGCTTATCCACTGCAATTACCTCCTTAAAGTACATCGGGCAGAGTCTTGCGCAGACGGTTGTAGTTAAATATACCCAGCGCAAAAACTACCACAAACTCACCGAGGAAGATTGAAAGCTCCAGGGGATTCTCAAAAAACCACTTATCATACAGGAAAGCGTTGCGATATCCGTTGGCAAAGAAGTTGATGGGATTGAAGAGCATAACCTTCTCAAGCCAGGGAATACCCAGGTCATAGCTGTTGTAGATAATACCTGACAGCCAGAATACACCTGACATAATGGATACGATCATATTCTCGAAGTCCTTTGAGAAGGATGACATAGGTGCGGTTGACCAGGTAAGCGATACGAAAAACGCAAACATAAGCGGACAATACAGGAAAAACTGCAGGTTATACACAGTAGGCATATATCCGTTGCCCAAAAGAATAGCATACATAATCAGCGCAAGGAAGATATGAACAAAGAGTCTTGCCAGTGCAGTGAAGGTCATAATTGTAGAAACAGGGAAAGAGACCTTGGTAACAAACTGTCTATTCATATTGATGGACTTTGCACCCAGGGTTATGCTGTCTGTAATAAAAAACCAGGGAACAAATCCAACAAGCAGGAATATGAAACGAGGAAACTCTCTGCCTGCCCATTCAATACCGCTGCCGGATTTAAGTCCGATAGTAAAAGCAAACCAATAAACAAAAAGTGTGAATGCAGGCTTAATAACCGCCCAAAGAGGACCGATAGCCGCACCCTTGTATGTTTTTTTCAGGTCATTGACAGCAAGCAGAAAGATCTGTTTGCCAAAATGACGATGTTCCTTGAATATAGTAAACAAGCTTAATAGCCTCCTTGAAAGTGGCTTACCTAACCATGTACATACCACGCCACGATATACACTAACATTATATAATATTTTTCAGATTTGTCAATGAATGTTATATTAATGTAATCACCTATAACCATAATGTTGCTTTTCTGAATTTGTATGATAAAATTAACTCATCTGTTTTTTATCAAAAGGAGACCATACACAATGAAATTTCATATTTTTGGAGACAAAAACTGTCCTCTCATCATCCTCATTCACGGGATGATGACACCCTGGCAGATTCTCAGACCTGCTGCTGACTTCTTCTGTAAGAATTACTGTGTATTGATACCTGAGCTTGATGGACACACTCAAGGATGCGAGAGCACCTTCAGCTCCATTGATGAAGAAGCAAAGATAATAGAAGAATACGTTCTGAAAAATTTCTCTCAGGAGGTTTTTGCTGTCTGCGGCCTATCTATGGGTGGCGTGATCGCATACAGATTATTACTGAGAAACAACCTCAGGATTAAGAATCTGATTATGGATGGGGCTCCTCTGCTGGGATACGGCAAGTTTATGTCCTATGTTATGACCAAGCAGTACCTCTCTATCGCAGAGAAATCCAGGAAACGTCATAAGAAGACTCTCAAAAACTTCAGCAAAGTTTTTCTTCCTGAAAAGTACCTGAATGATTTTCTCTCCTTCATAGACTACACTTCCGATGAAAGCATCAGAAACATAATCAGTTCCCTGAAAGCCTCACATATATCCCCTATTCTTCCCACAGAAAACACAAAGATACTATATCTGCACGGCACAACTATGAACGAAATGCTGTCAAAGAAAACTGCTCGACTGATTGCAAAATACTACCCTACCGCCTGTGTTGTCAGCTTCAAGGGTGACAGTCACTGCCAAGGTGCCATATACGAGCCTGTTGACTGGGCAAAGGTAGTTGAGGATTTTTTCGGCAGATAAATTCTCAGTAATTAATAATCAACAATAAATATCCCCCCGTAAAACGGGGGGTATTTCATTTTCGGGCATAGCCCTAATATTACTGGCTGCGCACAAGTGCGCTTTTTATTGGCCTGCCAGCCATGCAACTATTACTTACTACCCATAAATGGGTCCCGTGGG